>JAGADO010000118.1 GCA_017613535.1 Clostridia bacterium
CTATGCCGTTTTTCCCTCCGATCTCGTTGAGCTTGAGCACGATCTCTTTCGGCGTCATTTTTACGCCGTTGAGGGCGATCGGGATGCCTTTTTCGTATTCGAGCGTTATGTATTCGGGCTCGTCGGGTGCTGCCATGGGGGAGACGCTCATTTCGAGGAAACCGGGTTTGTCGTACTGCGGTTCGTTGCCGGCGTCTTCGAGGTCAAGTCCTTCGTGCGAGAGGTGCCAGAGGTTTTTGTCTTTGGAGTAGTTTGTTTCGCGGTTGATCTTCAGGGGGACGTTGTGCGCTTCGGCGTAGTCGATCTCTTCTTCCCTTGATTTGATCGTCCATTCACGCCAGGGGGCGATGACCTGCATTTCGGGTGCGAATGCTTTTATGGCGAGTTCGAACCTTACCTGGTCGTTGCCTTTTCCGGTGCAGCCGTGCACGATCGCCTGTGCGCCTTCTTTTTTTGCTATTTCCACGATCCTTTTTGCGATGAGGGGTCTTGCGAATGATGTTCCGAGCATGTAGCCTTCGTAGAGCGCGCCTGCCTGTACGGTGGGGATTATGTAGTCGTTGACAAATTCTTCCGTCAGGTCTTCGATGTAGAGTTTCGATGCGCCGGTCTTTATGGCTTTTTCTTCGAGCCCGTCAAGTTCGTCGCCCTGTCCCACGTTTGCGGATACAGCTATGACTTCGCAGTTGTTGTAGTTTTCCTTAAGCCAGGGGATGATGATCGAGGTGTCAAGACCGCCCGAGTAAGCCAGTACTACTTTTTTGATTTCTTCTTTTTTCATTTTCCTCATCCTGCCGTTATCGTGTAGTTTGTTTTCGGCTTCCGTTTGTTTCATCGGAAGCATGGCGCAATGATACACCCGCCCGGAACGGTTGTCAATACCCAAAATGAAAAAATATTCAAAAAATCTGAAAAAATTTTAAAAATTTTCGCGATATAGTGAATATTACGTGAATATATTCAAAATGGGACAGGGGACAGCGGGACAGGGGACAGGCGTGTGTACCCACGTGTGTACACGTGCGTGCCAATATATGTGCGGGACGCGGGAGCCTGATTAAGCTTAATATGGCCCCTTGAGTGCCGGTACACACGCCTGTCCCCTGTCCCGCTATGCCTGAACGCACGCCTCCCGCGCTCTGCGCGCGGCATATTGCAAAAAAAGTTATTTTTTGGTATATTTTCCGGGACGTGATCTGAGTGGACGGGGGAGCATAAGTATGGATCAGAAAAAGAAAAAACAGATCGTAATACTCGGAATACTGATCGCAGCGATGCTGATTGTGCTTGCCGCGGTCCTTATCATATCATCGGCGGTACGGAACGGAAGAAAGAAGACTGCCGAAAACATATACTGCATCGCCGTCACATTCGGAGAAGACCCCAAAACACAGAAAAACTTCTCATGGTACACAGAAACCGAAACAACGGGATCGATCGTCCAGTACTACCCGGTAACAGCTGAAGAAGCTAAAAAAAACGAGTTTGACGCAGCAAAAGCAGCTCAAACGGAAGGATTCTCGGAAACCGTTGACACATACCTGCCGCACGAAGGAGAAGAATATTCCGCATCGGCATCGCTTGACCCAAAATCATATATGAGACACGGCGCATTCGTCAGCGGACTCACCGCAGGCACGCGATACATATACCGCGTCGGCGACGGTAAAAACTGGAGCGAACCGGCCGTATTCGAAACGGCCCCCGACGAAACCGTAAACAGAGAAAAAGGATTCTCATTTATCATAGTATCAGACGTTCAGGGGTACATATACAGCGATTACGAGCTTTGGGGAAACGTTTTTGACCAGGCGTATAAAAAGTGCCCCGAGGCAGCGTTCGCCGTTAACCTCGGCGATTTCGTCGAAAGGCAGGAAAACGCGCTCGTCTGGCAATATTATTTCGGCATTCCCGACGGGTTCGGCGATCTCACGACGGTGCCGGTCGCGGGAAATAAAGACGACAAAATGTTCCTGAAATATTTCCTGCTCGGCTCCAAAGACGGAGTCACGGGCCTCAACGGATACTACTCGTTCGACTACATGAACGTGCACTTCACGGTAGTCAATACCGGTGACGGCAGCAAGGACCTCTCGAAAGCCCAGCTCAAATGGCTGAAGCGCGACCTCGAAAGCGAAAACTCCGTATCCGCCACGTTCAGAATAGTACTGATACACAAAGCGCCGTACTCCGACAGAAACCACGCGGACGACCCGGACATAACCGCCCTCAGAGAGCAGCTCCTCCCGGTATTCGACGAATACAACGTTGACGTCGTAATGGAAGGCCACGACCACTACTACTTCCGCTCCGAACCGGTAGTCGAAAACGGCACGGTCAAGGCAGAATATACGACTGCGACTGTCAATTCCCGCGGCGAAAATGTCAGCGTATTCACGCTCGCGGAAAACGCGGGATCGGCAGCCGGCGGCGTCTTCTACTTCATGCCCGGCGCATCAGGCGTAAAACAGCACAGCAAATCATTCAGGGAAATGCCGGAGATATTGACCGCGCGCTCCGAACTGATGACCAACCCCGTATTCTGCATCTGCGACATAACGGCAGACCACATATACTTCTTCACATACGCCGTTGACCGGTACAGACTCATGTCATCTGCCGTCGAATGCTGGGGCATTCAGAAATAAACAAGGAGGATATGTTATGAGCGCAAAGATCAGCAGTATAACCGCGCGCCGGAACAGCATCCGCATCTGCATCGAACGCGGAAGCGTGGAAGAAAACAGAAAAAAGTATTTCGGAGTAGAAGTACTGTCGCCGTCTGAAAAGCAGGAACTCATCGCAAAATACGAAAAAGTATTCACGATACTCGACGAGACAGGAAAAGAATGCATACTTGTCCCCGAAAAAGCCGGAGGACGCAGCACGGCCGTGTGCAGATTCCGGGTAACAGACGGAGAAACGGTACTCGAAGGTCCGTCATTCGCAGAAGAGATATATGACTCCGAACGCAGCTTCCCGTACCCAGAAGCAGGAACGAAAAAAGGGCTTCAGATAGCTGACGTAAACGACGCGATAGAACTCGGAGTCAGGCACGCCGCCCTGAACGTGAGCCAGGGAGACTTCCTTCAGCTCGAACCGGAGCCGGACAATACGATCGAATTCGTGCTCGACGGCCGCACGTTCTATTTCAACAGGCGCACTGTCGAAGCAAACGACAAAAAAATCCGCGAACTGACCGAAGCAGGCGTGATAATAACGCTTATCCTCTTAAACAGCCCGAAATGGTCCGGAAAAGTCAATGAAAAGCTATGGAAAGTTATCGCGCACCCCGATACGCTCGTGGGAGAGGGAAACGAAGGTCTGATCTCGGAATTCAACATAACGAGCGACGAAGGCGTGCAATACTACAGAGCGTTCGTAGCGTTCCTTGCCGACCGGTACGCGCGGCAGGACGCACCGTACGGAAGAGCGGTAGGCATGATCGTTGGCAACGAAGTGAATTCAGGCTGGATATGGTGCAACGCCGGAATTAAAACGGTTGAAGAGTATACCGAGGAGTATGCTGACATCGTGCGCCTCACGTGGCAGACCGCCGTAAAATACTACAGCGGAATACGCATTTATCTGTCCTTCGACCACTTCTGGACGGGCAGCGCGGGCGGACCGTCCGATAAAAGATACTACGGCGCGAAAGATATGCTCAGGATCCTCAACAAGCGGCTCACGGAACAGGGCAACGTGCCGTGGAACATTGCCCACCATCCGTACCCGCAGGACCTCAGATACCCGGATTTCTGGAACGATACGCAGGCGACCGACTCCCCGGACGCACCTATAATCACATTCAAAAACCTTCAGGTACTTGCAGCGTTCACGTACGAAGATGAATACCTCTACAAGGGGAAAAGGCGCCGCATAATATTGTCCGAGCAGGGTTTCAACTCCCACTGGACAACGGAGAGTGAGGTACTGCAGGCAATGGCTTACGGCATCGCTTATAAGAAGGTCATGGGCATCCCCGAGATCGACAGCTTCATTCTTCATGCGCATCACGACAATATCGGTGAGTTCGGCCTCAATCTCGGTCTTTGGAGAAGGAGCGAGGACGGTAAAATGATGGTCGCTCAGAAACCTATCTATTACGTGTTCAAGGCAATCGATAAAAAGGACGAGCGCGGTGTATACCACTGGGAACGCTACTGATTTTGCAATTGCCTCCGTAATTTGTTATAATAACCTTTACGGAGGTTTCCTTTGCGGGTATTATGAAGAGAAGATATATAAAATCGCTTAACGAAATATGGCATGAAAGAAAGCGCACTGTCGGATCGATGCTCGTGCTTTTCGCCGTCGTAATGGTGGCGATAATGGGCGTTCGCGCTCTCCTTAACTATGTCGATTTCGATAACCTCAAAAATATGTTCAAACCTGCGGAGGAAGAGCACGGCTACTCCACGATGTACAATGCCTCCAGATACTTCTTCCGGATCTATTATCCCGAAGATAAATGGAAGGTCGAAGGTGAAGCACACGGATTTCTGATGGACGAAGGAACGGGCCTTGTCGCCGAAATGTATCCTCTCATTTATGCTGATCCCGTGACTCCCGCCCCAGGCTCTGACCCTGAAGCGACAGCGGCCGTAGTGTTCGATAAGATCCGCGATGATTCACTGACAGTACGTTTTTATTACAGAAACTATACGGATGAGATGCTCGCCGAATTTTCGGAGGAGAAAACGGAAAGCACCCCCGGAACGGGCAGTTCTTCTTCCGGTTCATCTTCAGGCGCTTCATATTCAGGCTCAGGCAGTTCGTCTGCGGGCAGCGCATCCCCGGCAGATGCTGATTCGACCGAAGGACGTTCGTCTCCGGCACCTGCGACAGCCGTCCCCGTAAACACTGATATTGCGCTTCTCGATGCGGCAGCGGAAAAGGTCTATACGGACTATAAAGATTCTTTGGGCACGTTCTACGAGGTAAGCGAACTGAAAACATACAAGACGACGCGCTTTGGATATACGCTCAGGTGGTTCACGTACACGTTCAGTTATCCGGGCGGAGGCGGTCCGGGACGCACGACCGACGTATACATAATCGCCAGAAGCTCGAATTATCTGGTGATCACGTACGAAAGCATTGACGACAAGACGTTTTTAAAGACGCCGGAAAGCTACGCAAAATACAGGGAAGAGTTCCTGAGCATACTAAATGAATTCCAGTTGTCCGTATTCAGCGATTGACGACGGAAGAACGAGGCGGGGTAACCATTGAAGAACGGCGCTGCCAGAAAATGGTTCGTGAGAATAGTAAACGGGCGGAAGGCCTGCATCAACTGCGCCTCGGAAAGACATATGAGAGCCGCATTGACCGCGATCATCCTTGCTGCCGTACTTACGTTTCTTGCCGGGTGTTCGAAAACGGACGGAGAGCCTCAGAACACCGCGGATTATTCATTCAAACTCGTTTATTCCGAAAACGCACCGATTCCTGAATGCCGCGACGGCAGCCCCGCATATGAACTTCTCAGATACGTGACAGTCGCTGAAACTGTATATTATGCCAGGATAAACGGCGCCATAAATTTTGATCCGGAGGCAGTTAAAGCAGCTTTACTCAGAACAAAGGACCGCTTTGCCGCGGCGATATCCCTTGGCCTGGATATGACCGCTGACGAATTTTCTTCGTTCGAAAGCAATGTCCGGGACGGTCTGTATTATACGTACCTGACGGATGCCGAAAAGCGCGCCGGATTCGATTCGGATCACGATCAGTACAGTGACGATGCTTTTGCATTCATGTTATACGGGATATATACCGACGATTACATCACTGTGAGCTATGAAGAAACGGTCGCGTCAAGGTACGTTTCGAAACTGAAGGAAGATGCCGCCGGGACGGTCACGGATGAGCAGCTCTACGCATTTTACTTGGAAAACAAGCAGGAATTTGACTACGTTGAAGCGGATGTTATAATGACGGCGAAAGCACCTTCTGACGTTGAAAACGAGATCGCTGCTGCGCAGGAATTTGCAGTATCGGTTAATTCCGCGGAAGATCCTGTAAAGGCATTCGAAGAAGCGGCAGAAGCGTTTCCGGATTCGCGGGCATGGGCTGAAGATTCCGGATCTGCGACACTTATGATGAACGTGCAGTACACCGGACTGTACGGAGAAATAATGAGACGATTTTCCGAAGGGCAGACGGGAGCGTACGTTATCGAATTTGAAGGAAACGTGTATATAATACTGGCATCCGCGGGCGGGGGATACTCTGAGAGCGAACTTGCCGGTTCGGATATAATGGTAAAAGTGAGAGATATGTTATCCGAAGAGATCGCAAACGCTTCGGTACCGGGATTAGTGACCGGACTTACCGGCGCATATGATTGAGCAGATAAGAGCAAATGGCATTGCAGGAAGGGCAGAGGGCCGGAGGAAGATGGCAGGCAGGATTTCCCAGAAACAGATCGATGAAGTAATAGAGAAGAACGATATCGTGTCGGTCGTAAGCGAGTACGTCCGCCTCAAACGCAGCGGGGCGAACTACACCGGACTTTGCCCTTTTCACAACGAAAAAACGCCTTCATTCTCCGTGAGCGAAAGCAAGCGCCTGTTCAAGTGCTTCGGCTGCGGCAAAGGCGGAGGAGTCGTGCAGTTCATAATGCTCGCCGAAAATCTAGACTACATCGGTAGCGTTGAATTTCTTGCAAAGAGAGCGGGGATAGAGCTCGTCTACGAGGGCGGCAGGAGCGAGGACAACGAAAAACTGAAACTTAAAAACGATATATTGTCGCTGAACGAAAAAGCGCAGGCGTTCTTCAGGGACGGGCTTGAGCGGTCAACGGCAGCGAAAGAATATATTGCCCGCCGCGGCCTTTCGAAAGAGACAGTCGATAAATTCGGGCTCGGATTTGCCCCGGACGACTGGGAGCAGCTTACGAAAACGTGCACGTACGGACCTCTGGGCGTTTCGCCTGAACTTATGGTAAATGCAGGACTTGCTCTTAAGCGCGAAAACGGCACGTGCTACGACCGCTTCAGAAACCGCGTTATGTTTCCGATCTTTGACGAGACGGGAAAGATCGTTGCGTTCGGCGGGAGGGTCATGGACGACTCGAAGCCGAAATATATGAACTCGCCCGAAACGGCAGCGTATAACAAAGGAAGCCACCTGTACGCTCTTAATTTTGCGAGGAAATCAGGCTCAAAACGCGTCATAATGGTCGAAGGATATATGGATGCGATCGCGCTTCACCAGAAAGGCATCACATGGGCCGTGGCATCGCTTGGAACAGCGCTTACGACCGGGCAGGCGAGGCTGCTGAAAAGGTATTTCGAAGAAGTGATAATCGGGTACGACAGCGATACGGCGGGGCAGACGGCAACGGTCCGCGGGCTCGAGATACTGGCTGCGCAGGGGTTAAGAGTGAGGATACTGAAACTGGGTGTCGTTGACAATGAAGTCAAGGATCCTGATGAGTTTCTGCGCAGGCATTCGGCGGAAGAATTTATGGTCGTCGTTGACAAGGCAGAGTCGCTCGTCGCTTTCAAGATCGAGCTTGCCGCGCGCAGATTTTCGCCTTCGAACGAATCGGATCTGCCGGACTTTTTAAGACAAACGGTAAAAATAATTGCCGCCGAACCGAGCTCGTCTGTAAGGACGGTGTATATTGCCCGCGTAGCCGAAAAATACGGCATCGACGAGCTGTCTTTAAAGCAGGACGTAGATAAAGCCGTTGAGGCCGGCCAGGTGGATATAAGCGAAGAACGCGTCAGCGGCGCGTATAAGCACGTGAAATTCAGAAATGACGCTCAGCCTGAACCTCCCGAACAAGTCCCGAAACAGCCTCTTTCGCCTGACGGGAAGCGCGTGGACAAGCTCGAAAAACGCATGCTGATCTATCTGGCTGACAACCCTTCGGAAATACCTGTTTATATAGAGAAATGCCGGGAAGAATTCTGTTTCGCGGACAATAAAAATCTTGCCAATAATATACATTCGTGGTATATTAACGGATACGCCGTTAACAGGAACATGCTCCTGACAGATTGCCCGACGGAGCTCGCTTCTGAACTTACGGATGAATTTGACCAGGTTGGAAGCATGACGACCGCAGATGAGATATTGAAGAACCTCAAAAAATACTATTTTAAGTACGAGTACGGATTATTGTCTGAAGCACTGAGGAACGCCGGAAGTGCTGAAGAGAAAAAGGCGACGATGAAAAAACTGAATGATCTGATCAGAAGTTCCAGGCCGGACTGATAACAGGATCCGGAGGATGGTCAGCGGTGCGGAAGGTGTTTTTAAGCACCTGGCTTGCGGAAAGGATTGAAGACCCGAATGGCTACGAAAAAGAAGAACGCCGATTTAGAAGTAGAGAAGAAAGCAGAGATCAAAAAGTCGGAAACTTCGGAGAAGAACGCAAAGACGGCCTCGAAGAAAGTTAAAACCGTTACAGCTTCTCAGGCTGAGAAGGTCGCTAAAAAGACGGAAACCGTTAAGAAAACGGAGACTAAAGCGAAGACTGAAATCGCGAAGGCCGGGAATAAAGTGAAGCCCTCTTCAAAGAGCGCCGCGCCGAAGGCTGAGGAAAAAGCCAAACCTAAAACTGAAGCAAAGGCAGCACCGAAACCTGAAGCAAAGGCAGCACCGAAAGCCAAAGCAAAGGCAGAACCAAAAGCTGAAGTTAAGGCCGAAGTGAAAGCAGAGGTTAAGCCGGAAGTTAAAACCAAAGCAAAAGCTGAGCCGAAGCCAGAAGTAAAAACCAAAGCAAAAGCTGAGCCGGAGCCTGAAGTTAAAGCGGAAGTTAAGGCCATGCCGAAAACCGAGACGAAGGCCAGAGCAAAGGCAAAAGCTGAGACGAAAACCGAAGCAAAGGCAAAAGCAAAAACAGAACCGAAAGCCGAGACTAAGGCTGAAACCAAGGCTGAAACTAAGACTGAAACTAAAACTGAGCCGAAAGCCGGGAAAAAGGCGGCGCCGAAACCTAAGACAGCGCCTAAAACCAAAGTATCAGCAAAAGAAGAACCTAAATCAGAAGAAAAGCCTGAAGTAAAAGCGGAGCCGAAATCGGAAGAAAAGCCTGAAGTAAAAGCGGAGCCTGAGGTCAGGGCTGAACCCGCCATTTCCGTAAAAGAACCCGAGGCCGAGATCAAAGCAGAGCCTGAGGTTAAGGCAGAGGAAACGGTGAAGGAGGAGCCTAAAGCAGAGAAAAAGTCAGCTCCGAAATCCAGATCCAGGGTAAAGAAGACTGCTTTATCTGAAAGCGCGGAAACGCCTGAGGAGAAACCCGCGCCTGCCCTTGAGAAGAAAGCAGAAGAAAAAACTGCTCCTGCCGCTGAAGTAAAAACTGAAACGAAGGCTGAAGTGAAAGCAGAAACGAAGGCTGAAGCGAAAGCAGAAACGAAGGCTGAAGCGAAAGCTGAAGAAAAAAATATACGCGAACCGGACGAAGACGACTATATCGACGACGATTTTTCAGATATCAGTGAAGATGAATATACCGACGACAGTATCGGTGACGAAGATCCGGACGAAGAGGAAGAGCCTGATTACGCAGATCTGATAGAAGATAAAGAACTTGAAAAAGAAGAAATTGACCTCGACTCGATCGACCTCAATAAGATCGCGGAACTTGACCACGAATACGAGCCGTCATCGAATCAGCGCGGAAAAGACGGGTACGAGGACGAACTCGGGTCGGAATACGAAGAAGAAAATCTCGAAAAGATGGACCTCGGAATATTCGGCGACAACGTCCAGATCATGCAGATGCTCAAGCAGGGCAGGGTCGTCGGATCGATCACGGCCGAAGACTTCAACCAGGTCACCGGAGAAGTTGACCTCGACGCGGAATCGGTAGAAAAACTCTACGACCTCTGCATAAGACTCGGCATCAGGATCGTTGACGAGAACGGCGCATCCGAAAAGCTTTACGAGCACGGATATGATGAATTTACTGAAGGCGTCGGGCTCGAGGATCATGTCCGTATGTATCTCAAAGAGATCGGAAAAGTTCCGCTCCTTTCCGCGGAAGAAGAGATCGAGCTGGCAAAACTGGTTGAGGCAGGCGACGAAGATGCTAAAAACAAGCTGTACGAAGCCAACCTCCGCCTTGTTGTCAGCATCGCGAAGCACTACGTGGGCAAGGGCATGCAGTTCCTTGACCTCATCCAGGAGGGTAATCTGGGCCTGCTCAAAGTCGTTGACAAGTTCGACTACCGCAAGGGCTGTAAGTTCAGCACGTACGCTACGTGGTGGATCCGCCAGTCGATCACGCGCGCCATTGCCGACCAGTCGAATACGATCCGTATTCCGGTCCACATGAACGAAAACATAAACAAACTTAAACGTACGTCGCGCGAACTGGCTCAGCGCCTGGGCAAGGACCCCACGTCCGAGCAGATCGCCGAGGAGCTTGGAATGCCTGTCGCGAAAGTGCGCGAGATAATGAAATATTCTCAGGATACCGTCTCGCTCGAATCGCCCGTAGGCGAGGAAGAGGACAGCCATATCGGAGATTTCATCAAAGACGAAAGTTCTCCTTCGCCGTCCGACAGCGCCGCGCAGACGCTGCTTCACGAGCAGCTGATGGAAGTGCTCGAAACGCTCACCGACCGTGAGCAAAGGGTGCTGAAACTCAGATTCGGCCTTGAGGACGGGCGTCAGCGCACGCTTGAGGAAGTCGGACGCGAGTTTAACGTGACGCGCGAAAGAATAAGGCAGATAGAGGCCAAAGCTATAAGAAAGCTCAAGAATCCGAACAGAAGTAAAAAGCTCAAGGATTTCTATGAGTGATATAATAAATAGGGGAAACAAAGAGGATAATTGGATTTATGTCTGATGACGAAATTAATTGCCCGGAAAAGACCGGTAAGGCGGAGACGCCCGGTTTTGAAGGGCAGGAAACAGATTATAATCAAATTACTGAATTAGTTGACACACCATACGGCACCGAAGACGATGACGACGCCGAACTTGAGCCCGATGATGCAGAGATAATGGCGGAGGAAGAACGCATATCCCGCGGAGATTACGGCGAAGACGACGACGGCGGATTCGGTGAAATTGACCGTGACGAAACGGGAGACGGCGAAGGCGGAGGGGAACTTGCGGAAGAGAGCGCCCTGATAGCCGTGCGCGGAAGCGTTGACGCCGGACCGTTTGAAAACGATGAGAGTATCGTGACACTTCTGTGCCTTGGAAAAGTGCGCGGATATATCACGATAGAAGAACTTGAACGCGCGGTAGACGAAAATGCACTGAACGGCGACCTGACTGATCAGCTCTATGACGTTGCCGACCGCAACGATATCAGGGTCATTCCGGAGGCGGATATTCCTTCGGAGACGGTCAAAACGGAAACTGACGACAGTATCGAGCAGCTCATATCCGGGGCGGGGCTCGAGGATCATGTGAGGCTATACCTTCGCGAGATCGGCAATATCCCTCTCCTTACGCCTGATGAAGAGCGTGAACTGGCGATCAGGATCGAAGCAGGTGATCAGATCGCGAGAGAGCGGCTCACGGAGGGCAATCTCCGTCTCGTCGTCAGCGTCGCAAAGCATTATATCGGCAAGGGAATGCAGCTTCTTGACCTGATCCAGGAGGGAAATATCGGCCTCCTGCGTGCCGTCAGGAAATTCGACTACCGAAAAGGTTATAAATTCAGCACATATGCCACGTGGTGGATCAGACAGGCGATAACGCGCGCCATAGCCGATCAGGCCAGAACGATCAGGATACCCGTGCATATGGTCGAAACGATGCACCGTATGAACCGCGTCTCCAGAACTCTTTCCCAGGAGCTCGGAAGGGAACCGACCATTCCGGAGATCGCCAGGGAAATGAAGCTTTCGGAGGAACGTGTTACGCAGCTGCTCGTGGCGGGGCAGGATACAGTTTATTTCGACGACCCTGTCGGAGATGATGAGGAAAGGACACGCGGAGATACGATAGCGGACGATATGCCTACGCCGTACGACGTAGCTTCAAACACTATGCTGCGGGAGCAGATTTTTAAAGTGCTCGATACGCTTTCTGAAAGAGAGAGAAAGGTCATTATAATGAGATTCGGCCTCGAGGACGGGAGAGAGCACACGCTCGAAGAAGTCGGCCGGTATTTCAACGTCACGAGGGAGCGAATCAGGCAGATCGAAGCAAAAGCCAGAAGAAAGCTCAAGCAGAGCAGCCGGAGCGGTCATTTAAGGGATTACTGGGAATAATATACGGAAAACGGTGGCGCGATTCAGCGCATGAGGCCTTTCTGACGGAGACCGATGTTGTATGCGACGAGCGTTGACGCGAAACCTACATTAAGAGACTCTACGGAGCCGAGCATGGGGATAATGACCGGCTCGGCTTCTTTTAATGTGCGCCATACGGGAGAAATACCTGTATGCTCATTGCCGGCAACGACGGCGACGCGCCCTTCGGCGGGTATATCGCAGAAATTGCGGGTTGCGGTGAGATCGGTAAGCACGATGCGGAAATGATTGTCGCGGAGCCAGGTGATCAGTTCTTCGAGGGGCATATCGAAGAAGGGCATCATGAACGCGCTGCCTAGGCTCGATCGGATCAGGCGGGGGTGGGAGAGGCGCACGCGCCTGTTCGTCATTACGGCGAAATCTCCGCCAGCCGCATCGAGTGACCTTAGGATCGCTCCGACGTTGCCCGGCTGCTCCTGACCGTCAAGGATGATAGCGAGCATATTGTCCTTAAGTTCAATATTTTCAGGATGCGTTTCGGGCATGCGTGCAACTATGAAGCACACGTCTGCGCCTTCGCGGTCGCTTATCTTTCCGCACGCCTTCGAAGAGACCGAATAAACGTGCCCGGCTTTCAGGCAAACGTTGTTCAGTGACGCGGATTCCTCGGCGGATGCTCTGCCGCCTTCCGAAAAATATTCCGAATCGAAAAAAACCGAAATTATCTGAATATCTCTGGCGATCAGCTTTTCGGCCGCCCACAGGCCTTCACAGATGAAAAGTGAAGGATCGTCCGGCTTTTTCTTTGCCGCAAGCATGTCGCGCGCCTCCCTAATCTCAGGAGAACTGATCCCGAGAAGCTGTATTTTTTCTTTGACCGGTATGCTGAAAACTGCCATGATCATCACCTCGCTAAAGTGCCGGGGCTGCTGTGCGCGAACCAGTGCATGCCTATGCCCGCTGCTACGGTAAGATTCAGCGAATCGACGCCGCTTCCGTGCATTATTCTGAGAGGCTTTCCTATGTTAAGAAAACTGCCGTCGAGTCCGGAAGATTCGTTGCCGAATATCAGAGAGCAGGGGAGGCGTTTATCGGGAACACATGATTCCATCGGAGAGCCATTCAGCATAAACGGATAGTAATTGCGCTTTCCTCCGGCTTCTGCGTACTCTTCAAACGTGCTGAAATGCGACGGCCTTATACGGAAGAGCGCCCCCATCGACGCGCGTACGGTGTGAGGGTCGAAAATATCCGCGCAGGCGCCGATTGTGACTATTTCCGTGAATCCGAACGCCACGGCCGTGCGGACGATATTTCCGAGGTTCCCTTTATCGGACGGATTTACGAGCACGATATGATCGGCGGCCGTGTCAATTTCTGCAAAAAACTTTCTGAACGCGCCAACGGCAAAGCAGTTGTCCTTCGGTGAGAGCCGCTCGACCGTTCTGTCATCGGTGACAACGACCGCCCCTGCCGCAAGCGCTTTTTTTTCGAGCAGCGCAAGATTCTCCGACGTCAGCTTTGACGACGCAGCGATGCGGAAAAGCGCGCCGGGGAGATTGTCCGCCAGCTCGATGACAGGAAAAAGCCCGAAAACGTAGGAGTGAGAAAAATCTTTCTTATACGGCGAAAGCCGCATCTCCTTGTAATTTTCGGGCAATTTCTGGAATTCCATTTTGCTTTATTCTCTGTGACGCTCCGGGTTCCCGCACCTGGCGGGCCATACCGCGACGGAGGACAGCCGTCAATATTTGTAAATAGTCTTTCTGCGCTCGAGTTCTTCCTGCTCGATCATCTTCTCGGCACGCTCCGAGACCTGCTCGGCCCAGTCTGCCATATCTTTCAGGATGGCTTCCGTCTCAGACTCCTCGTCGCACCAGATAGGCTCGACGCAGTGTTTTGTGTCAAGAACGACGGACTCTTTCAGCCAGTCGTTAGCCAGCTTCGTGAGCGCCTTCGTGTCTTCCTTTTCGCCGGTCGAGAACAGGGCAACTTTTCTGTCGTAGATCTTAATAACGTTGAACAGTGTATTATAAACCGGGTTATATGAGTCGTACCACACGGGAGTGCCAATGAAAATTATGTCGTAGTCACGCGGGTCCCATTTGAACGGAAAGATATCCGGCTTTTTATGACGCAGAACCTCGGCCCTCAGTTTAAGATTATTGAAAAATCCGAATCCTTTTACGCGCTTAACACGAACGAGACGGGCGGTATCGGCTCCGATCCTGTCGGCTATAGCATGAGCGACCGCGTCCGTGTTTCCGTCAATGCTTGTATATAGAACCAGTTTCTTCATGGGCAATTACTCCTTCTGTCAGGCACTCGGCCAGGGCATAAAATATCACCCTTGATAATAAGCCATTTCGATGGAATTGTCAACTGCTTTTTCACGTTTCAGGGATACACTGTGAATTGCAAGTTTAAATGACGCAGGCTTCTGATAGAATAGAAGCGAATGGTGATCGCTCAAATGCAGTGGCATATTCGAGCTTTCTTCTAGGGTAATGATTCATCCAATGCGCAATGCGTTTTACATCTGCTCGGTTCAGCGTTGCGATGTCCGTTCCTTTAGGAACAAACCTTCGAATCAGTACATTTGCGCCTTCATTGATGCCTCGTTCGTATGCGCTATAGGGGTGAGCATAATAGATGGTTGTTCGTTGTTTTTTACTGAATACTGACTTTTCCATCCCTGCAGCATCCAAGTTCTCACAGCCATTGTCGCATGTAATGGATTTGAATACTTCTTGAAA
>JAGADO010000119.1 GCA_017613535.1 Clostridia bacterium
GATGATCACTCCTGTGGGGATCGCGCCCGCAGCAAGAACAAACAGTGAATTGATTCCGAAAATTTTCATCTTTCTACCTCCTTAGACCAAAATTTTCTATACATATCAGTCCGCAAAATACCAGGCCGGCGGTTCCAATCAGCAGGAGCACGCCGACACGACACAACACCGATGTGTTCCGGTCATGGGACGGTTATATTATACCATGGCCCAGAGGGGTTGTAAAGAAAAATCGGAAGTGAGCCTTGCGCTGAGCCTTGCGCTGTCAGTAAGGATAAAATGATTGCGACGTCATAGAGAAAACCGCGTACAATTAATTCTCTATGACGCAGCGCTCAACCCCTTCCCCAAAAAGAGCGATTAGTCATAGAGAAAATCGCATATAATAAATTCTCTATGACGCAGCGCTCAACTCCACTGAAAAATGAGCGATTCCGTCATAGAAAAAACAACATATAGTTAATTCTCTATGACGAAAATAAAAAAACGTTTCAGATCTAAACAGACAGAGCTATGCTCCCGTTTTGCGTATTATTTTCACATTATTTTCAAACGCATCAGGACCTATGTAAACGACACATTCCGGTATTTCGACTTCCTTCAGTTCAGTGCAGCCAATAAACGCCTGGTCACAGATTATTCTCGTTCCGCTGTTGATCTCATATTCCGTCAAACCGGTATCAATGACGCCAACAAGAATCAGATAGTTGTTGCCCCTGTTCCCCAAATATATAATATTATTGTCAACATAATAACTGACCGACGCATCTGCGAATACGTCTTTGCCGAAATAGGCAATGTTGTCCGGGATAGAGATCATCGTAAGTTTTTTGCAGGTGGTCAATATCTCGCCCATATGCATTGTTTTGTTTGTTAATTATACTGGTGTTCCTCTTGGAATACAAGTGATAATACTTTGACGAAACAACTTAAAATCCACTAAACGAAAGAGTTGAAAACCAATTCATCCCCCATATTTCCGGATCGTTTCTTACTTCGATGAGCAAATTATCATAAACAAACAAGGTACTATTTCTATTGTCTGTTTTATACTCATACACTAAAGCAGTAACCTCGCAATCAAGCAGTTTTATATTTGTGTTATAAACTGCGCTACAATAATTCCCGGTATTATCAATATTCGGATAACCAGGGGCCATTATCTTTATCAAATCAGATGCAATTGGTGTTTCCCGTTCGTGCAAAAATTCATCCGGAATACACGTTACTTTTATGTAGAGATTTTCACTGTTAGAAACGGTGGGGTGATAAAAAATACAAGGCAATCCATATTTTTCTGATGAGAACATTGTAATATTCCCAAATCCTTCTTCATTACGCAATTCAATTACTTTTCCATTTAGATAAGGCACAATATTGTTGCGCAAGCGAATTGTTTTTACCATATTCCGAATGGTTTCGATCTGTTTGCTGCCAACGCCCTGCTCTAAAAAATAAGAGAAAAGCTTGTTTTCGTTTTCTAAATTCAGAGCATTTTGCAATTCGCCCAAAGAGTCAAATTCTATTGAAGCTGTTGACGAAACGGCGGAAGAATTATGATCATCACCCACCTCATTTTCACTAATTGTATTCAAAGAGTTTTTACTACATGCAAACAACAATAAGCATAAAATGATGTTTATTATTAAAGTTAAAATCCATCGCCGCCATATGCATTGCAGCCGCTGCCATCATATTATTGGCCGCCGCTGCGCTGATGTTCAAAAACAGGATCATCAAAATAAACACCCCGTCGAAGGCCCAATACCCGGTAAGAGGCGTTGACGTCTCCCGGTACCAGGGTGACATCGACTGGCCTGTGCTGGCCGGGCAAGACATTCGCTTCGCATACATAAAAGCCACGGAAGGATCCACATACATTGACCAGAAATTCGAATACAACTTCAGTCAGGCGAGGCAGACGGACCTGCGGATCGGGGCGTACCACTTCTTTAGTTTCGACAGCGGCGGTGATACCCAGGCGGACAATTACATTAAGAATGTGGAGGCGTTCTCGGGGATGCTGCCGCCGATCGTGGATGTGGAATATTACGGTAAATACGGTCATGGCGCGGGCAAGCGGCCTGACAACGATGCTGTGGTGGCGGAGCTGGGCGTTTTGCTCGGTTGGCTTGAAGAGCACTACGGCGTAAAACCGGTAACATACGCCACCGGGACTGCGTACAAGGACTTCATCCGGGGCAATTTCGACGATTACGACATCTGGATCCGTGACGTGTATTTCCGTCCCGGAAGCGGCATTAAAAACTGGTGTTTCTGGCAATTTTCAGATAAAGGCCTCCTCGAAGGCTACAGCGGGGGCGAAAAATATATTGACCTCGACGTGTGGTCGGGGTCAATAGAAGAATTTGAGAATTACGGCATTAAATAATGCTTTAAACGTTTTTACGGATCAGGCGCACAGGCGGGGCCAGAATTTGACCGCCAGCCGGAAGAACAGTATCGATAACCCCGTATAAGCAAAGAACTGAAAAGCCAGCATCGGAATCGTCATTGCCGGAACGAATATGCTCACCGGGATCGAAACAATGGCGAAGAATATCGCTGCGCCGAATCCGCCCAGCATCGCAAACAGCACATTAAGATTCTGCTTGACCGCCATATTCTCATCAGTCCAGACAAGTTTCGGATTATGCACCTCGAGCATGAGACCGAAACTTCCTATCAGAACGGCGAAAGCCAGAGCCGCAGCAGCCAGCACCGCCGTCGATATCCCGGCATCAAGAACGATTCCGATACTTACCGCAAGTATCACAGCGGGTACTCCGGCGAATATGGTATGGACCGCCATTTTGGCGAAAAGGATAGTTTCCGCCGTGGCTGGGATCGTCTGAAGCACCCAGAGCCTGCTGCCCTCGAGAGAAACAGAAGAAGAAGAAATGGGAGTCATTGCCAGCACAAGACCTATGGCACCGATGGCCGCAAGCACCACGAACGCTCCGCCGCCGGGCATACTGCCGTTGCCCAAAAGATTCCTTATACCGCGGGTATTGACCAGCGCGATCACGGACAATACTACCATGATGATCGCACCCAGGCCGTTGTTTATAAGATAGAGCGGATTTGTCAGGAAGCGCCTGATCTCCCTGCGGGTGAGAGCCCCCAGCGGAGAGTTTGCAGACGACTTTTTCTCAACGTAAACTTTCTTTCTGCCGCTCTTTTTAGTTGTGACGAGAGATATGAATGTGCGCGACAGGATCAGGATCGTAAGGGCCATTGCCGCCGCACAGATGGCAAAGAAAATAAGGAAGCTGATCCATTCGCCCGCGGTGCCTTTGCCGTATGCATAAAACGGATACAGTTTTGTTTTAAACGTAAGCTCCGCCTTGGCCGGATCCGCAGTGATCGCATCCATTACGCGCTGCCTCTGGAAGTAGAATAAATAATATGCACCGAAGGAGACCAGCAGCGACACCACCGTTACGATCTTTTTTCCGCCCAGTTTCGCCGCCAGCAGCGCCAGGAGCCAGCCCAGCAGACAAGAGACAGCCAGAATCAAGAGCGTCATTGCTATATACATCACCAGGCCCGTCAGGAGCACCAGGAACGAAAAACCGTTCAGTATCCAGTATATCACCAGAGCCGGCAGGAAAGACGTAAACGTGTATGCGATAATGAGTATGTACACGCTCATCATGCGGGCGGCAAGGATATACATGGGCTTTATGGGCATGGAAAGCAGCATTTCGTTGTCCTTCGGGCAATACAGCACAGCGTAGGTGCTGAACATTCCGCCGATCAATCCGATCATTGCCGTAATAATGCCTGAAAAGGCGAAATAGACGCCTCCCCAGCCTTCAAAAGCCTGGCCGGACTGGAGCTCGCCGGTCTTCATTGTCATCCCTAACAATAAATAGAGCGAACCGAAGGCAAACATGAGGGATATTGCCGCGAATGCAAGCAGCAGCGAATACCCTACGAGAGCCCCGGCAGAGCGCTTTTTACCCGTGCGCTTGTTCGTGAAAACACCCGCCAGCAGCTCATCAAATTGTTTTTTGATAAGTATCTTAAGCATTGTCAGACACCGTCCCTGCCAGCGATGTCATTCCTGAAGTTCAAGGAATACGGATTCCAGCGATTCGTCGCCCCGCACTTCGTCCATCGTTCCGGACCGGATCAGGACACCGTTCTTTATGATCGCGACTTTATCGCAAAGCTTTTCCGCAACTTCCAGCACGTGGGTGGAGAAGAATATGGCGCAGCCTCCGTCGCACAGTTCGCGCATCAGTTTTTTGAGCGTATGGGATGCCACGGGGTCAAGGCCGACGAAGGGTTCGTCCATCAGTATCAGTTTGGGTTCGTGTATGAGGGCACCGATGACTGCCAGCTTCTGCTTCATACCGTGGGAGTATTCCGAAATGTTCTGAGCGAGGGAGTCGGTCAATTCCAGCGCGTCTCCGTACTGTTTTATGAGCTGCGAACGTCTTTCTGCGCTTACGCCGTATACGTCGGCAACGAAATTCAGGTATTTTATGCCAGACATGAAGTCGTACAGGTCCGGGTTATCGGGTATGTACGCCATGACTTTTTTGCACGCGATCGGGTCGTCAATTATCGAGTGCCCGTCGATCAGTATGTTTCCGCTGTCGAATTTGAGTATGCCGGCAACGCTCTTCAGC
The DNA here is from genome assembly GCA_017613535.1 of Clostridia bacterium. Taxonomy (GTDB): domain Bacteria; phylum Bacillota; class Clostridia; order UBA1212; family UBA1255; genus UBA1255. The sequence continues at coordinate 4,641 of JAGADO010000119.1, forward strand.
GTCGTGGTTTTTCCGGCGCCGTTGTGCCCGATAAATCCGTATATTTCGCCGGGGGCAATATGCAGGTTCAGGTTGTTTACCGCTGCTTTGCCGCCGTACATTTTGGTTAAATTTTCAATAACAAGCATAATTATGCTGCCTCCCCGTCGGATCATATTTTCCTTATTATATCACCGCCGGTCAAAGAAATAAAGCCTCCCGGAAACTCTGCCTGGCACTGCCTTCACTTCATCGGCCATGTGATTTTCGCCGAAAAAACCCGGCAATCTTTTTTTCAGAAAATTGCCGGGTACGAGAGCGCTGAGTGGAACGGGGGACAGTGACGCGTTTCCTCGCTCGTTCCGGGGTGGAACGGGGGACAGTGACGCGTTTCCTCGCTCGTTCCGGTCACAGGGCTGCGCTTCATACAGAAAAAAGGCGTTGTTTTTGCTGATTCGACCCAGCAAACCCGAAAAAATAAATTTTGCTGGGTTTACGGGCGCTGCCTTCACTTCATCGACTATGTGATTTTCGCCGAAAAAACCCAGCAATCTTTTTTTTCAGAAGATTGCTGGGTACAAGGACGCTGTCTCTTGCCAAAAATGCGGTCAAGGCTCTGCTCTTGTCCTTTAAAACGAGATAGTTTGACTGGTAATATACCCAGCAAACTTTAAAAGCTTAAAAGATGCTGGGTAAAATTCGAAGCTCGCTTCGAAAAAATGAGCGCGCCAGAGCAAGAAAGAACCCAGCAAACTTTCGAAAACGATTCTTTGCTGGGTAAATTGAACGCACCTGTCTCCAAAAACGAGCAAGTCAGGTGCGCCATTCTGAAAAATGAACGGATCTCCGGAGGCGATAATTTTAATAATACCTTTACTCATTCCTGCGAAGCAGTGAGCAATGCGAAGAATTTCACTGGGCGAGCCGAGAGACAGTACGAATTTCGAGTCTTATGCGATAACAGCGGAAAATTTGCTTTTCGGTCAAACGAAATTCTTACCTGTCTACTCGGCTTCGCCAGTCAGAAAAAGGAACAAACATTTTCCATTTGCAATTTGCCATTTCCCACTTGCAATTTGCAATTTTCCACTTGCCACTTGCCCTTATCTGTCCTCTCTGAAATACGACACGCCGAGCGAGGCCGGTGGCTGGTTCTCGCGGCGGTTGCGGACGCTCGTGATGATCAGCACGATGATCGTAACAACGTACGGAAGAGTCTTGATCAGATTGGCCGTAGCCACGTCAACCATCAGGCCGAACGAAGGCAGGTACGAGCCCAGAATAAACAGCGCGCCGAACACGAACGAACCGAAAATGCTGATGTACGGCCTCCAGAGCGAGAAGATAACGAGGGCAACACTCAGCCAGCCCATTGCCTCCACCGACAGGTACGCCTCCTGCGAGCCCTGGTAGTCCATGACGTAAAACAAGCCGCCCAGACCGGCGATCGCCGAACCGATGATGGTGGCAATATATTTGTAACGCGTGACGTTGATACCGGCCGCATCAGCCGTTGCCGGGCTCTCGCCCACAGCACGGAGGTGGAGACCGACGCGCGTACGGGAAAGAATAACGGAAGAAATGATTGCCACGGCGATGCCGAGGAACACGAGGACGCCGCAATACTGCAGCGCGGAAGTGGTGTTGTTGAACGGGAAGCGGAAATACGGAAGCGCCCAGATGTACTTGACGCCCTTGGTCTCGAGACCGGCGAAAATGTACTTTGTAAGACCGGTGCCGAAGATCGTCATTGCCAGACCGGTAACGTTCTGGTTCGCACGAAGCGTGACGGCAAGGAAGCTGTACAGAAGGCCCATGAGACCCGCGCCGATGAGCGTCGCCAGCAATGCGATAACGACGATCAGCCACGGCGGAAGGAACGGCGTCATATCCGAACTTTCCGGAAGCATTGCGTTGAGCGCCGCACAGCCGCAAGCCGCGCCGATACCCATTATTCCGGGTATTCCGAGGTTAAGATGACCCGCTTTTTCGGTGATTATCTCGCCGGTAGATCCGTAAAGGAACGTGACGCCGATTGCCAGCGCACTAAGCAGAAACTCGATTATTTTCATTTGAGCTTACCTCCTTTATCCGGAACGATATCGGGCTTTTCATTGTCCCCGGGACTGTCCAAAGCCCCTCCTCCGCCTCCTGATCCGTTGTCCGCGACCTGTGCGGTGCGAGTCTTACGGCGGAAATGCACCTTATATCTGATGAAGAATTCGCAGCCAATTACGAAGAAGATCACGATGCCCGTAACGACGTCCGGGAACGCGAAACTCACGCGGAAAACAGTTGCGAGCTGTCCGGCACCGTGGTTAAGGAACACGAGCAGGAGCGCCGTGCCGATCATGATCAGCGGATTGAATTTAGCGAGCCAGGAAACGATGATGGCAGTGAAACCGCGGCCACCGACGGACGTTGTCGTTACCGAATGGTCGAGCGCGGCTACGAGAAGGAAACCGGTCAGACCGCAAAGCGCGCCGGAAAGAGCCATTGTCCGGATGATGACCTTTTTAACGTTGATACCTATGTAGCACGCCGTGCGCTGGCTCTCACCCACGACCGAGATCTCGTACCCGTGCTTGCTGTAGTAGAGGTATACGAACATGAACGCCGTCGTGACGAGCACTACAAGTATGAGTACGAGGTAGTCGTGGCCGAACGAAGGCAGATGTCCTGTTTTAAGTTCGCCAAGCACGCTCGAACCGTTCGGCGTCCATTTTACGAGGCAGTATGCCACAAAGAAGGTGGCAACATAGTTCATCATCAGCGTGAACAGCGTTTCGTTGGCGTTCCAGAGCGCTTTAAAGATCGCGGGTATAACCGCCCAGATCATGCCGGCTGCGATCGAGGCAATGAACATGAGCACGAGCAGCGGTCCGTCTTCGAGCCTGCCCGCGTTGTAATACACGACGGCAACGGATGCGAGCGCGCTGATCAGTACCTGCCCTTCCGCGCCGATGTTCCAGAAGCGCATTCGGAACGCGGGGGTGATCGCCAGGGCAATGCACAGCAGTATCGCCGTGTCTTTCGCCAGCTTCCAGATACGAAGCTTAGCCGAAGCGGCGTTACTGCCGAAATTTCCCTCGAAGAACGTTTTAAGGAATTCGCCCGGGTTTGCCCCGATCAGGAAATACGCAAGCAGCGAGCAGAGAATGAATGCGGCGATCACAGCCGAAGCACGGATCAGCAGCCCCTTCCAGAAGGGCATTGCCGCATTTTTCGTTATATGTATGAACGGTTCTTTGACCGTGCCGTGACGCACATTAGCCATTATGCGTTCCCCCCTTCCGGACCGAAGCTGCCCAAACCGCCGGCCGTGCCATAGCCTTCGGAAACGTTCTCCCCGTCGGATTTCGTCATCAGGAAGCCCACGTCCTCTTTCTTCGCAGTTCTGCCGTCAACGATGCCCGTGACTCTGCCGGAGTTTATTACGAGTATCCTGTCGCACAGCGCGAGCAGGACGTCAAGGTCTTCTCCCACGAATATTACCGCTACTCCTCGTTCTTTCTGCTCGTTCAGCAGGTTGTAGATCGCGTACGACGAGTTTATGTCAAGGCCGCGCACAGGGTATGCTGCCATCAGGAGCGACGGGGCGGATGCGATCTCGCGGCCGACAAGGACTTTCTGTACGTTTCCGCCGGACAATTTCCTGACGGGCGTGCTGAGGCTCGGCGTGGCAACTTCGAGGTCTTTTACTATATCTTCAGCCAGCCTTTTCGGGTCGTTGCGGTTCAGCAGCATAAGGCGCCCGGAACGGTAGCTGCGGAGCATGACGTTGTCCGTAATATCCATATTACCCACGAGCCCCATGCCGAGGCGGTCTTCGGGAACGAACGAAAGCCTGACGCCCAGCTCGCGTATCTGCAAAGGCGTTTTCTTGCGGAGATTGACCTCGGAACCGTCCTTCGGGTCGCGGTACATGATCTCGCCTTCCTCGGGAGAATAAATGCCCGCTATCGCCTCCAGGAGCTCTCTCTGGCCGCTTCCGGCGATGCCTGCGATGCCGAGTATTTCTCCTCCGTACGCCGTAAAAGAAACTCCGTCAAGTATTTTAAGCCCTTCTTCGTTATGACCGGACAAGCCTTTTACGACGAGGCGTTCGACAACGTCGTGCGGTTCGGAGCGGTCAATGTTCAGCGTGATCTTTTTACCAACCATCATTTCGGTGAGCGAGTTCTCCGTGCTTTCGGCCGTTACGACGGTGGCAACGTGTTCGCCTTTCCTCAGTACGGCAACGCGGTCGGAGATCGCCAGCACCTCGTGGAGCTTATGCGTGATTATAATGATCGATTTTCCGTCTTCCTTCATCTTGCGCAGCACTGCGAACAGCTTCGCGGTCTCCTGCGGCGTAAGCACGGCCGTGGGTTCGTCGAGGATAAGTATATCCGCGCCCCTGTAGAGCACCTTGAGGATCTCTACGGTCTGCTTCTGCGAAACGGACATCTCGTGGATCTTCTCTTTCGGATCTATGTTAAAACCGTATTTGTCGGCGATCTGCCTGACGCGGTCGTTAACTTCTTTGATACTGTATTTGTTCCCGTCATTGACGCCCAGAACGATGTTTTCCGCGGCGGAAAACAGATCGACCAGTTTGAAGTGCTGGTGGATCATGCCGATCTTGTATTTGTACGCGTCTTTCGGCGAACGGATGACGACCTCTTCGCCGTCAACATATATTTGCCCCTCGTCGGGATAATAGATCCCGGCCACCATATTCATCAGAGTGGTCTTTCCGGAACCGTTCTCGCCAAGCAGTGCGAGTATCTCGCCGTTCATAAGCTCGAGGTCAACGTTATAATTTGCCCTTATCGTGCCGAACGATTTGGATATGCCCTTCAACTCCAGCGCCGGTATATTGCGCCCTTCAGCGTATTCCATGCTGCTGCCCTCCCGCAAATATACGTCAGGCGAACATTAACCGTCCGCCTGAACAATTGCGATAAAAGAGAGAAGGCAGGTGTAGAACGCCTGCCTCTCCCGTTAACTGCGGATAATATCAGAATTTGCTGTTGATCCTGTGGATACCGTCGATCTCCATATCGAAGTACGGAGCAGAACGGTATTCAGACTCGTGGAAGTATCCGTCTTTAACAACTTCAGTGTCGCCGGTGTATGTGCCGTCGTCGTCAACGTCAGCCAAGTAGCTCGTAAGCTTCTCGCCGTTTACAGTGAAGTTATTGGTGTCGAACACGTGACGTGTGCCGGCAACAAGTTCAGCCTTGTACTGGTCAATGATAGCCTGGGTGCCTTCAACAGGAGCCTTGCTTCCGAGGTCGGTCAGTTTAACAGATCCGGTGCTGATGGTTCCGGTCCAGTCGGTGTCAATAGCTTTTCCGGCCATTGTCTGCTCGCAGATGTATTTAACATAAGGAGCCCAGTCGATCCTGGAGGAAACGATGAAGGTGTTCGGGCAGGAGCTTACGGTAGAGCCGTTGTAGGAAACGTTCGGGATACCCTTGTCTTCGCAGGCAGAGGGAGCGCCCATGGAGTCGGCATGCTGGCTGATAAGTACGCAGCCCATGTTGATCAGAGCGTTTGCTGCGTTCTTTTCTTCAGCTTCGTCATACCAGGAACCGGTGAACTGAACTTCCATCGTGACGGTAGGAACGATTTCCTTAACGCCAAGGTAGAAGGAGGTGTAACCGGAGATAACTTCTGCGTACGTGAAGGCGCCTACGTATCCGATCTTCGGAACGATCGTGCTGTCAGCTTCCATCATAGCCTTAAGCTTGAGGCCAGCGGCGATACCGGCAAGGTATCTGCCTTCGTAGATGGATGCGAATGCGTTGTGGTAGTTGGAAAGCTTCTCGGTGTGAGCCTTCGTACCGGTGGCATGGCAGAACTGGACCTCAGGGAATTCTTTTGCTGCTTTGATCATGAAGTCTTCGTGGCCGAAGCTGTCTGCAAAGATAACTTTGCAGCCTTCTGCTACGAGGTCTTTCGCGGTCTCATAGCACTCGTTGCCTTCGGGAATGCCTTTCTTAATGATGACCTGGCTGTTCGAGAGGCCGAGAGCTTTCTGCGCATCTTCTACTGCGGTGATGAAGTTCTTGTCGTAGGTCGATGATTCGTCATGGAGCAGGATAACGCCGATCTTGAAATCAGCATTTGCCTTTGCGCAGCCTGCGAAACCGGCGCAAAGTCCGGCTACCATGAGAACCGCCAAACAAAGTGAAACAAGTTTTTTGAACATTTTACCGTTCCTCCAAAAATGAATTTGTATGATCACCGGCTGCTGTCCGCGTTCCCGCTTACGGCATTTGCGCTTTACGCATTCCCGCTTTCCGCGCCGTGTAACCCTGATTTAAACTTTTCACTTTTATCTTGAGTGGATTATGGAAACATTTCCTTCATCTTAGGTAAAATCTTAAAATAAATTGAGGGCGGCTTCGTCCCGCGTCTTCAGCAGAACCGTATTCCGTCCTCCGCATCCATTGATGCTATCCGGGCTATGGACTCAATGCGCAGTCCTTCCGCGCGAAGTTCGTTTCCGCCGCCCTGGTATTCTTTTTCTATCGCTATCCCTGCTCCGGCTATGCGTGCTCCCGCCTTTTCGCAGATCTCGCGCAGTGCCTTAAGAGCGCAGCCGTTGGCCAGAAAGTCGTCTACTATGAGGACAACGTCGTTTTCTCCCAGATACTCTTTCGACACTACCATCGTGTAGTCGTTTCCGTGTGTGTACGAGTGCGCCTTCGCGCTCCAGACCCCGTCGGCAATGTTCGATGTTTTGGATTTTTTCGCGAACAGTGCGGGACAATGCAGATAGCGCGCGGTGAAGCATGCGATCGCGATCCCGCTGGATTCGACTGTCAGCACTTTCGTCACTCCGCAGTCTTCAAAGCGGGCGGCAATTTCCGCGCCTGCAGCGTCCAGCAGCTCTGCGTCGAGCTGGTGGTTCAGGAAGGAATCTACTTTAAGAACATCTCCGGGAAACACTTTCCCGTCTCTCCGTATTCTCTCTTCCAAGAGCTGCAATGCGGCCGACCTCCCTCTGCGTATCGTGTGAAATCGCATGAAAAAGAATACATAGGAATTGTACCACAAAGCGGCAGACGATGCAACAAAAAAGTTGACGAAGGCTCTTTTCTTTATACCGTGATCAGATCGGTCTTTCTGAATGCTTTTGCTTCAAGCGGAGCAGTAGGAATTGCTCATTTTTGCAGTTGAGAAGCGTTCTCCTTCCGATTTTTACGGATGAAATAACGGAAACGGCTTTTTCTGCCGTAAATCACAGACCGGCCAGGCCTCCGGACGCAAAAATGAGCGACAGAGCGGGTGCTGGCCAGGGCAGTAGCGTTGTCTATGCAAAAAAAGGAACGCAAAATTTTGTGTTCGCATTTGCGTTCGGATATTTGCCGCAAATCCGCGTTTGCGTTCGAAACCGGCGCCGCACAATTTAATCAAAAAACCGCAGGCCTCCGTCGTATTGACGAAGCACCTGCGGCTTCCGGTTTAATAATTGACGATCTCTTATTTCTTCTTGAAGATAAGTCTCCAGAGGAAAATGATGAGGCATGCGCCGGCAATTGAGAGAATTATTGCCATGACCCATCCGCCGCCGATTCCGATAAGGCTTCCCAGCCATCCTCCGAGCGCACCGCCGAGAATACCGAGAATGATATTTCTAAGCAGGCTGCCATCGCTTTTCATAAGTTTTCCTGCCGCCCAGCCAGATACAGCACCTATGACGACAGCCACAAGGATCTTCCAAAGCATAATATGCTACCACCTTTCAGAATGTGTTGAGTACATTATAGCCCAGAAGAAAAAAGGCGTCAAGCGCAACCGCGCGGCGGCTCTTTTCATGTTTTCGTGAATGATTGATCCGTGCGCTCCGCCCTGTTGCTCATTTTTGGCTTCGGGAGCGGGGCTTTCCGCGGTTTACGGCAGATTTTGAAAATCGAGCCTTTTTTGCCGTAAAGGGTTACAGCATAAAAATGAAATCAAGCGGTTTTTGCCGTAATTTGGGCATTGGCGGAACCGATTAGCTATCGCTAACTGCTCAAATTACGGCAAAAAGCGGATATTTGTCCAACAATGCACGTAACCCCTTACGGCAGGAAATGCCGTTTCAGCTGTTTCATCCGTAAAGATCGGCAGGAGAACGCTTCTCAACTGCGAAAATGAGCGATTCTTCCTGCTCTGCTTAAAAGCGAAAGCATTTAGAAAGATTAATCTGTTCACGGAATCATAAGAGAGCATTGATATGTGACATGGAATCCTGGCAACATAGCCGGGGCGCCCTTTCTAAGCCGGACTCGGTCATTTTTTATAGCGGGCGCTGCTCCCGTCATAGCAAAACGGCGGGATCGGGTCATCTGCTATGACGGGAAATATGAAATGTGTCCATTTTTCCGGTCTGGACGCCATCATCGTCATAGCAAAATGTTGAAATCAGTTCATTTGCTATGACGCAAATCGCAAAATGTGCCCGTTTTTCCGGTATAGACAGCGCCCTCGTCATATCAAATGAGCGATTCCTGAACATTTGCTATGACCGACGATAGATTTCAGCGCTGCCGAACGCGAAGAGGCAGCGCCCTCGTCATAGCAAATGAGCGATTCCTGGGCATTTGCTATGACGTGCGAAAGATTTTAGCGCTGCCGAAAGCGAAGAGGCAGCGCCCTCGTCATAGCAAACGCCCTGGAATCGCTCATTTCCTTGGCCGGGGCGCCGTCCCGAGAGTTTTTGAAAGGTCGAGTTGGGTCGAATCCAGAAAAAAATCGTTTTTGACCCAACTCGGCTCTGCCTCTGACGATCGGGTTCGGTGTACGGACTGGCAGAGCATTATCAAATCGGATAAAAGTGTTCTTTCCAACTCAGAAACAGCAAAATTTCTGAATTTGCGGGCAGAAACATCCAACATAAATGCCCGCCACCTCCTTCATCAACTTGACCTGACTGAATTGACGGCGCCCGCACCTTTAAAACGAACAAAAGTTGGGTCAAAAACGCGATTTTTTCGAAATTGACCCAACTCTCCAATTCAAAAAAGAAAAAATGAAAAGATTGACCGGCACTTAATACAAAGCAATCCTGACAACAGAGCCGCCCGGTTCCTCAGCGCACTTCCACCTTGCCAAGCCTGTAGAAACCGTCCCCCGTTCTGACGCTCTCTTTCAGCGCCAGTTCGATCGGGCGCCCGCCTTCGAACAGACCGAGTTCAACGCCGTACGACCCCGGTTCGACAGCCGGACGGACGGCAATATCTTCCTCCGTCACTTCGCCCGGTTTCCAGCGGCGGCAATCAACATCAAGCACCTGGGTGTGATTGACGCCGTCGCCCGCCAGCCTGAATTTCAGCTCGAATTTGCGGTACGACGCTGCAAAACCGCGGTTGGCAATATAAAGGCGGATGCGGTTATTGACCCCGGCCATCAGCGGAGGCAGCTCGATGCCCTCGACGAAGAACCAGTAGCCCAGCCGGTTCGCGCCGTATTCGGTGAACCAGGGCTCGCGCCTGAGCCAGGGGCGCGGATAGCCGTGGAAGCCGGCGAACGTGGCGTGCGTCTGCTGCATTGCCTCCAGGAACGGATAAGCATTTTTGAATATTTCCGGCGCGACCGCCGTATAATGCTCGAACTCCAATACGACCGGGGCGTTCGGGTAGAAATACTCAAACAGCCAGGGCGTCCGCAGCGTACTGTAACCGCAATTGGCCGCGTAACAGCTCACGCACACGGAGTCATCGTCCAGTCCGAGCCCCAGCGACGCAGCATAATCGATAAGGTCAAGATTCTCTTCCTGCCCGCGGCTCCAGCGGTGGTTGATATGGTCATCATTAAGGATAACGAATTTGTCCGGGAAGTTTTTCACGTGGAGGTCAATATGTTTTTTGATCACTTCGGCGGGATAAATGATGTCGCTGCCGTTGCCGGTGTGCCCCTCGCCCCATGTGCCGAACGTGCCTACATCCACCAGCTCGATACGCGGGTCTCCGTTAAACTTGCGCCCCGCCTCCTCCATAAAGCGAGCGAGCTTGTCCAGAAAGATCGGGTCGCCGTAGTCAGGCTCCAGCCGTCCCCCCGGAAGCGCGTAACACCTGGCACCCGCCTTATACACATACTCAGGCGTAGCGAACGGGATCGCACCGGAACCTTCGTACGTTACAAGACGCAGGCTGAAACGGTAGTCGTAGCGGCTCCACTCCTCCATGATGCTGTCGATGTACGACCAGTCGTAAACGCCCTCCTCTTTCTCGATATCGCCCCAGTCGAAGCGCAGATACAGGTGGTTAAGACCGGGAAAATCCTCGAGGTGGTCGGACGGATCGTGATCGGCCCGATAATTCGGGCGCGGGTAGCCGTTGTCAATATAGTGCCAGTACCAGCCTTTGTGCGGGTTGCGCAGGATCCGGCGGTCGTCGGACAATTGCCTCAGGTCGCGATAGTACGGGTGCCGGTTCGGTACGTCCCAGTGCCCGACTTCGATGGCGTGCGCAGTCAACGGCTCCGGGTGTTCTACGCGGTTCGGATAATCATACATAGCTGTCCCTCCCGTGGATGCTGCGCCGGATCAAACCGGCGCGAAAATTGCGATCTTATTATTTTTCCTTCACAAAATTCCACACCTGCATCTCGCACACGCCGCGGTTGGCAAAAGCGTAATACGGGATCAGCGTTGCCGACGTCTTGACGAGAGGCAGAGGAGCGGAAGTTTGACGGTACAGCGAACCGTCAGCGAAATCGGCGGAAGCAGTGCGGAATGCTTTGGCGGTTATTGACGGCACGCCGTCGATCGGGCCGGTCGGAGAGTAGCGGAAACTTCCGGGCTTAAGGCGGATATCACGAAGAGGTTCGGGATTATCGATGCCCTCCATGCAATACAGCACGGGGCCGCGCATAACGGCGAACTTGCCGCAATCGAAGCGCGATTCGGGGCGGGCCGCAACCAGAGAAATCTTCATGCCCAGATCGATATTGACGCAGCCGCCGTCGGGAACGTAGAAGTACGCATAACCGCTGCGAGTGAACAGATACGAAGCGTTATTGCCCTTGAGAGCCTTAAAACCGTCCGACCAGAACGGAACACGCACCGCAACGCGAGCATCAGACCCGGAAATATTGACCGAAACGCGGCCCGAATCCGGGAAACGGGTGCGCTGTGAAACATTTAGCTGTGCGCCGCCGAAGTCGAGCACCGTTTTACTCTGCGCAAACTGATGCACGAATAGCACGGGCACGTCGCCGCTGTCGTCCACGGTATACATGAAATTTGCGATCGACGGTATGAAGCGGACAATATTCGGAGGGCAGCACGAGCAGCCGAACATTTTGCTGCGCTGCATGGGCGGGAAATGGATGGACGGGTTTACAACGCTCGCGTCGCGTGTATGCATGTAGGGCAATATTTCGAGCGGATTTTCATAGAAGAACGAGGTGCCGTCGAGAGAGATCGACGAAAGGAATCCGTTGTAAATGATGCGCTCGATCGTATCGGCGTACTTCGAATCAGTTTCAAGCAGCTGCATCCTGAGCGCGAAAAACGCGAGCCCGATGGCGGCGCACGACTCGGTGTACGCGAGCAGATTCGGGAGGTCGAACGGAACCGTGAACGCCTCTCCTGCCGAAGATGAACCGACGCCGCCGCTCACATACATCTTTTTATATATGATATCGTCGAAAATGGCTTTGCAGGCTTCCTTCAGCTCATCGTTACCGGTGAGGCGGGCAACGTCTGCCATACCCGTGTACAGGTAGCATGCGCGCACGGAGTGGCCCTCGGCGGTCCGCTGCTTCACCGGGGGCAGATGGCTCTGGTTATATGAAGCCCTCATCCAGTTCGGCATAGGCTCTACGCTCTTGCCGCGCTCGGCAATGAAAAACTCCGAAAGATCGAGCCAGCGTTTGTCGCCGGTGCATTCGTACAGTTTTACAAGGGCAAGCTCCAGCTCTTCGTGGCCGGGTGTGCTGAAACCCGTATCTCGCTTTATACGGAAGCGGAGGTCAATATATTCTGCGTAGCGGATCATGCAGTCGAGCATTTTGCGTTTTCCGGTCGCTCGGTAGTAGGCAACGGCCGCTTCGATCAGGTGCCCCGCACAATACAGTTCGTGCTCATCCCGCAGCGTGAATCTGCGGTCGCGCGCAAAAAGCGTGTAATAAATATTAAAATAACCGTCATCCCACTGATTCTTAGCGATATTGTCAACGATCTTGTCTATTTTCTTCTCGATCGCTCTGTCACGCTTTTCGGCAAGCATATACGCCGCGCCCTCGATCCATTTTGCCACGTCCGAGTCCCAGAAATAGTGCGGCCTGTTCGGCATTCCCTCCTGCCAGTCGCAGCGGAAAGCATCAATGCGCCCCGTCTCATCGAAGCGGTCGTACACGGCGCCCAGAGTTTTCTTGCGCGCCATTTCCATGCGCTGCTTCCAGAACCCTCCTGTGATCTTTGTTGCAGTAAAATCAACGGGTTTCATATTATTCTCTCCTTATTTTCAGCCGGCAGCCTGCGCGGTCAACGGCTTGTTTCAGCGTTCTCGCCCCTCAATCGCGTTAATTATACAGTAACGCGGCGGTTTCATCAAGATAAAGCTGCGCGGCCCGGCTCACAGAAAGCGCGGTCCGGCTCACGTTGAGCAAGGCGTTTATCGAATCCGCATTTGTTTTTGCGCGAAGTTTGTGGTAATATTAAAAAAAAGGGAGGATAAAAAATGGCACTCGGAGAATCGTATAAGATCGAGACGAAAAGTCCGTACCTAAGGCTTAACATATATAAGGGACATTTCGCAACCGCGCACGCACATATGAATTATTATATTGACATCGCGTCCAACAAAGCGAGGCTGAAGGAGGCGAGGGCGATCGCGGAGGCACTGGGCGAACACTACAAGGTCAGCGCGGTCGTTGACACCATACTGTGCCTTGACAATACCGAAGTGATCGGTACATGCCTTGCCGAGATCCTTACCGCGCCGGATGTTTTTTCGGTCAATTCGGGCCGGGATATTTATGTGCTGACCCCTGAGTGTGTGAGCGGGAGCCAGCTGTTCTTCAGGGACAATACCGCTCCGATGATCCGTAACAAATCCGTGCTTATCCTTGCCGCATCAGTCGTTTCGGGCTACACGGCCGAGTCCGCGATCGAGGCGATCCGCTATTTCGACGGACGCCCCGTAGGTATCTGTTCCATCTTCGCGAAAATATCAGAATGTATCGGGCTCCCGGTGCGCTCGGTCTTCAACCCCGACGACCTTCCCGACTATATGAGCGGTCCCGCCGTATCCTGCCCGATGTGCAGAAACGGCGAGAAGATCACCGCTCTCGTTAACAGTTTCGGCATTTCGGCGCTGTAGATCCTGGAAATTGCTCTATATCGTCACATAATGTGTCAGGTGATATCTCTCCTGCAGAATGCGTCGCGCGCGCACCATACCAGTGCGGTCAGCAGGAGCAGCACGTAGATCCACGAAAACAGCGGCGTCACGGAGGCGTTTGTCTCAAAATCAGCGGCGAAGAAAAAGAATATTGACGGAACGCCGTGGAATATGTGCAGATTCAGAAGATTGTGCGTCGGGATGAGCGCGCCGATATATGGCTCGCTGCCGCCCAGCTGCATTATCACTTCTACTATCATACCGCCGAAAAAGCCCAGCATCGGAAGCGTCACCGAAACGGCCGTGTTATGAGTGGCCGCGGACAACGCCATTGCCGCCGCTGCGAACAGGCCGATCGCCAGCCCGTCAAGCATGAGGGACAATAACGCCGCCAGAAGGTACGGTATCCCGTGTGCCTGGCCGAACGCGTAAAACACAAGCGTGCCGAAATTCCGGAACCCGAACAGCGTGCCGGTGAACAACAGCGTCAGCAGGTAGTCGTACAGCAGCAGTGCGGTCTGGACGGTAAGCAGCATCAGCCCTTTGGCCGCGAAAATCTTCCCCCTGCGCACCGGAGCGATGATCAGAGACTTGATAGAGCCGTTGTTCATCTCGGAAGAAATTGACGACCCTGCCAGCATGATAACGAGCGCCGCGATAACGAACGTACCGATGCCGCACAGATAATTCATCGTTTCACGGTTATTCTCCGGGGCAATTGACCGGGCCGCGTCCGTCACCACCGTGCCGTGCCGGAACGCATACTCGATGAGCGCCGTTTCACGCCTGAGCGATTCCTCGCTGAAACTGACGCCGTGTTTTCCGGCCGCGGGTTCCGCAGCTCTTTTCAGCGAAACCGTATTACTGACGTACTTATCGATCCGCGTCATTATATAATCTGAATGTTCGACTTTTACGTCGTCAGCATACTTATCCAGCCACCCGTAAACCTCGTTAAATATCTCGTACGAGCCGTCATCTCTGCCGTATTCTTTGTATACCTCCAGCTGGTTGTCCAGAAGTTCGCGGAACGTTACGGCAGTCATCAGTATCTTCAGCGAATCGATCTCCGGTTTCAGCGACTCTGCGGCCGTATTGATCCGGAGTTCCTCCTCCGCCAGCGCTTCCGGAGTACTCAGATCCGGTTCGTTATCGTTATTGTAATACAGCTCGTTATAGATCCGGGTGACCGTTTTATCGATCGATGAATCAAACATGTTGCTGTACTGCGCACCGGATCCCGCCACGGTTTTGTAAAGCAGGCTGATCAGTTCGCTGCACTTCTGGTCTTTGAGATGTGTGATGAGCATCGATGCAGTGTAAACAAACGTTTCCTGATCATTCACATGGTCGATCGTTCCGAGCTTCATACGCGCCGCGGACACTTCTTCCGCGTGTTCTTTAGCATATCTGTCATAATACTGCGCCATCTCGCTGTAATCAATAGAATACGTTGACGAAAATGATTCCGTGCCTTTCCGGACCATCGCGCAGCCGCCGATAATCACGAACAGCAGGATCATCACCACGAGGACGGAAACTTTGCGCAGGACCTTGCCCATCTCGTTTTGGTAAAGCGATAATAACTTACGCAATGGTGTTCCCTCCTCCCGTGAGATTGATAAACGCATCTTCGAGCGAGTTTTCTTCGCGGCTGACTGTGTAAACGCTGATCCCCGCGGACAATAATTTATACGTGATTTCCGGGAGTCCGTTCGCTTCGGTCTTCACCGTTATGAACTCCAGACCGTTCTTCGGGCTGAGTTTTTCGGCGGACAATCCCTGCTCTCTCAGCAGGGCGAGCGCCGCTTCCGCATCCGACACGCCGTAGTCGTACCGTTCGCCCGTGCCGAGCGTCTTGAGCTCGTCAACGCGCTTCTCGCCGATTATCACGCCTTTGTCAATAATTGCCACCCGGTCGCACATCAGTTCCATCTCAGAAAGCAGATGGCTGGAGACGAACACAGCGGTATTATCCTTCGCCGCCATTTCGCGAATGATCGTACGCAGTTCCTTGATCCCGGCGGGGTCAAGCCCGTTCGTGGGTTCGTCGAGTATCAGCAGCTTGGGTTTGTGCAGTATTCCCTGCGCCAGCCCGATGCGCTGCTTCATTCCGAGCGAGTATTTTTTTACTTTTTCGTTTGCGCGCTTTTCCATTCCTACGAGCTTCACGGCTTCGTAGATCCGCGCATCCGTGACGCCCGGGTGCAGCCGCCCGTACATCTTCAGATTCGTGAAGCCGGACAGGTTTTTGTACAATTCGGGGCTCTCGACAATGCCGCCTACGCACTGCATTGCCTCCTCGTACTCTTTATTGAGCGTGTGCCCGCAGATCGTGATCTCGCCCGAATCCGGGTACACGAAACCCATGATCATCTTGATCGTAGTGGTCTTGCCCGCGCCGTTCGGCCCCAGAAAGCCGAAAACTTCGCCTGCGTACACTTCGAACGACACGTCCCGGATCACGTGGTGCCCGCGGAATGATTTGTTCAGCTTGTTTACCTTAAGAATCGTTTCCACGGCGTCACCTCCCCGCACACGGCCCGTAATTTAAAGCCGGGCTGTACGCCTCGTACGTGTATGTGCCGTAAGCATCCGTCGAACCGGTCCTGCAGAACACTACCTTCCACGAACCGCCCGAACGCTCGAGCTCGTAATAATCGTGCGAAACGGTGAATTTATCGAAATACTCCGCCTGGACAATGATGCGGTCAAAGCTCTCGTAGCTCACGTCATAGTCGTAATAATTCCTCTTTTTCGCACTCTCTCCGCCGTTTATTTCTTCCGCGGGCAATGTTTCGTTGTACTCTTCGATGGCTTTCGCCGCGATCTTTTCGATCCGCGATCCTTCTATGAGCATTGCGGTAAGGAATACCACCGCTGCCACTGCCAGTACCAGCAGCATCAGCCCGCCTCTGTTCACTTTTTTCCAGAATCCGCGCCTGTTTATCTCCGTGTCCACAATAATTCCATCTCCTTTCGAGGGTGTGCTTGTCTCCGGTCACTGCCTGATCAGATCAAACGCGTCGAGTTCGGCGAAACCAACATCGTCCGCCGTTTTTTCTATGCGAAGTGTGTGCGTCCCGGCATTCAGCGTCAGCCGAATATCCGCGTAAATGTCGTTGTCAAAGCAGCCCCAGCCAAGCGTCTTCCCGTTTTCGTTGTATCGGACGCGGCCGCAATTCACGCCGTCAATAAACACCGTGTGCGTTGCCAGCCCCAGCGCCGCCGCATAGTAGAAGCGCAGCGTATATTCACCGTCCGCCGGGATCTCGAACTTGTCGAAAGTCAGCGAAGAACCGACGTCGTCAATGCCCGCCACGTGCCTTGTCGATCTGTACGCCGAACCGGTCAGCCAGGCCGTTTCCGCCTCGTACCGCACCGCGCCGGTGTCAACGACGTTCACCGTCACAGCTATCGTCAGCTTCAGCTCGCCGGGGATCGGGCTTCCGTCCGCGGAAGTGAGCAGCACGCGGTTATGCCTGTCGGAGCGCAGCAGATCCGTCTCCACCGATACCTTGCCGCTGCCTTTGGATAACGTGACCGACCCCGCAGGCGTGCGGTCGAGCTCCAGCGAAAGCGTCAGGTCGCGCGGCGTTTCGTACGTAAAATCTATCGTATATGTCAGTTTTTTGGTGCCTTCCTGCACGTCGTGCTTCTCGTACGGCGCGATGACAGACGCGAACAGGAGCGAGTTTTCGTCCGGGCGGGACGGTTCGTGTTCGGGCAACGTTCCGGTCCACGGGATGTGCGTTATGCGCAGGCGCGTGAATGCGTACGGGACAAGTTTTACAGTGGCGGTCTTTCCCTTCAGTCTTTCGGATGAGACAGGCGAGACGGGCGTGTCGCCGGCAATGTTCTGCGCGGTGTTTAGCGTCCAGTCACTTACGGTGCGTGCTTTTGCTTCCAGCACGATCGGAGCGTCAGACAATTGGAAGCGCATGTCATCGCTTAGCTTTTTGCGCGTGAGTTTGAAGTTGGAGGCAACGTCAGTGAAGCTAAAGTTTTCGAGCGCGTAGTTCCATGCGGAGGCCGCCGTGATGTTGTACGACGGATAGTCTCCGTTCAGGTTCCAGTGGTTGGGATTGTATTCGATCTTTTCGTAATTTTCATCGATCTTTAGCGCAAACAGCACGGCGCCGCGGCGGATACTGACACTGTTGTTGTCCGTGAGTGTCGCGGTGAGTTCCGCCGGAAAGTCAAGCGTGATCACGTCGCCGTCGTGCCACTCGGCAGAAAGGCGGAAGTATTGACCGGGGCGAAGCTCCTCAGCGAGCGGATGGCCGTTGACCCGGACCGAAGCGGCACGGCACCATTCGGGCACGCGGATGTAGATTGGGTAGGTGTCGGTCTTGTCCGACGAGAGCGTGAGCGTGACGCGATCTTCGAACGGATAATTTGTAGTCTGCACGATCGTCAGACGTGTACCGTCGCCCACCGTAGCAGTGACCGAATTCGGCCCGTACGCACCCGCGGCCAGGCCTCCGTCCGACGTTGAAAACCACATTGACGCGATGAACAGCGGCCAGCCAATCTGGTAATTATGAACGCAGCACGGGTAGCCGCCCGGAAGCCCGTACACCGAACGATCGCCGCCGTCACTGGTGAAACCGTGGTTGCCCATATCCGCCGCGACCTGGTTCTGCATCGTGAAATAGACCTGGCCCCTGCCGTCGGAGAGCAGTTGCTGCGGCAATGCGTTGTAGCTGATGAGTTCGAGGTGGTCCGCGATCGTGGCGTCGCGCAAGAGCATCAGGGCAATTTCGTCGCACAACATCCGCTCCACCACGGCGCAGGTCTCGTTCCCGTACACGGCGTCAATGCCCCTCGTGAGTTCGTCGCCGTTCGACATGCCGTCCTGCCGCCCCGCCGCCATATAAATGTTCTCGATGCCCTTATAGTAGACGTCGAGATAGTGCTCGTCGCCGGTCAATGCGTACATGATTGGGAACAGTTTGAAGCTCTGCTGGACGTTGACGATGTGGTACGTTTCGGACCACGCTTTTGCGTCGTACGCCGCGTCCCAGTTGTACGTCTGTTTGTACAAAAGCTTGCAAAGGTCAAGCAGCGCTTCGTCGCCCGTGCGTTCGTAGAGCCACCAGACCGCGAAGATATTGTCCCCGCCCCTGGCCTCAGCCCAGGAATACAGCGGCCGGCGTTTAAGCGCCTTTGCCTCCCACGCGAAATACTTTTGCAGGAACGGCACCACGCGCTCGTCACCCGTCGCGTCGCAGTAAAACTCGAGCGCCATCAGCATAGGCATCAGCGGCCAATAATCCAGCGAATCCGGGTTGTTCGCGAGCGGTCCGAAAGCGCCGCTTTCCGCCTGGCTGGCGAGCGTCCATTCGATCCACTTCTGCGCCTGCGCTTTTAGTTCGGCGTCGTCAAGCACGTATGCGGAGGCAATGAGTCCCCTGACATAATATGTGCCGCGTTCCCAGCTTTCGCCGGAGCCGCCCAGCCATCCGGAGCGTCCGTCCCCTTCCGCACAGCAGTCAGGCGACAATTCTTCAAAGTGTTTCGTTACGTTTTCGGCCTGCAGCAGAAGCTGATTTTTCAGCCAGCTCCCGGCCTTGACCTGCCCAAGAGGCAGCATGGAAAATTTCATATTATCAACGGCTCCTTCCGCGGTCAATTCAATTTCGCGTGCTTCACCTACGGCGACCGGTTCCTCGCCGGGGTCGTACTGATTTCCGCCTTCGCGGCCGCATGCTGTCGCAGCCAGCAGCGAAAGTGCAAGCAGCAGACAAACGACCCGCATTTTTATTTTAGCCATGACGGTTCCTCCGTGAATCCGTGTTCTGATGTGTAAATTGTACCATATTTCGGCGCGAAAACAAAATGCCCCGCGGAACCTCTCCCGCAGGGCATAATATCGTTTTACGATTCGCTCAAATATTACCGCAAACTCACTTCTTCTTTTTCGCCTTCACGATCACTGCCGCGACGACCGCCGCAATAACTGCTGCGGCACCAACTGCGATTCCGATGATCGCGCCTGTCGGAAGACCCTTCTTTTCGGAATTGTCACCGTTCTTATCATCAGTTTTACCGCTATTGTCGGCAGGCCCTTCCGAAGCCGGTGCGTCCGTCGCGGGAACATCGGTAGCAGGCGCGTCGGTCGGAGGCGCGGTAGGCACTTCCGTAGGCTCGGCCGTCGGTGCGGCGGTAGGCTTCTCGGTCGGTGCAGGCGTTGCGGGCAGGCCCTCGGCAAGGAACTTTTCGGCAAATGCTTCGGCGGATTCGACGTTGGCGAAGAACGCGATGTAGTAAAGCTCCACTTCAGTATCTTCTTTGGTCTCAGGGAAAGGATCGAAACGGATGTTACCGACATTGCCCTCCCACTTTCTGACCTTCGTCATATCTACGGTGACGACCTGGATATCGGTAGTTTTCGCGTATTTGTACGACTGGTTCTGCGGCTCGCTGTAGCCGGGATTCAGATCAGTCTGCCAGTAGAGATTGCCGTTGACGCTGCCCTCATCCGGATTAATACGCACGCCGAACTGGATAACTTTATTGTCGTCAGCTGAAATATCATCAATAAATCCGTCCATAGCGAGATTGCCGAAGCAGAGTTCGATGTACTGATCGCCGCCTGCCGGAACGGGTATCAGGTAATGATTTTCATTAAAATACGCCTCTTCGATGATGTTGTGGCTGCCCGCGAAGAGCTCGTCATTAACGTCGGATTCGCAGTTGAGTGCAAACAGCGCACCGGGTTCCGAGATCTCGACAGGAACGTCGGTCGCGGCCGGGTCAACGGGCTTTCCGCTGACGAATTCGGCGGTGAGGTTGTGGACCATGAACGGGCTCGAGAGGCTCTTCGCATCGAGCAGGCAATACGGCGTGTTTTCGGCGCCGGTGTACGCTTTGGCATCCTCTTCTTTTTCAAAGAACGCGATCCAGGCGATGTCAATGTAGTCGCCTTCGGTCACGATTCCGCGGCCGGTGCTGTCGTCGAAGTTCTCTGCGTCGCGGTCAGGCTCCAGCGGGTCAATGCGCAGCTGATACGTGGTGGTGTAGTGTTCGGAATCCCATATCGAGTCGCGGCCGTACAGTGCGGCAACGGACGTCATATCTACGATCAGCGTCTCCCACTCGCCGGAATAGATGTAGTGCGCGGGGATGAACGGCTCCGCTGCGGGGATCACGTAGAACTGGGCAATATATTCGACGTTGTTTTCGTTGTACCGGGCTGAGGTGCGGTGCCGGATCGCCGCCCACCTGACGGCATCGGGATCGATCTCGTCGTTTTGACCGTTCGAACTGAATTCGAACGAAGCGTACGGGTCAAACCCGCCTCCAATAAACCGGACGTACTCCGGATCGGTACTTTCCGCGCCTGTCGTATTCGCGTCCGCCGCAAAAGCGGTGGTCAAAGACCCCGCTGCAAGCGATACGGTCAACGCGAGCACGGTCAGCAATGACAATATTTTTTTCATGATTTCGCTCCTCCTGTATGATATCTATCCCTTTGGTAACCCTAGCGATCAACACAGTACATAATTTTACGTCATTATATCATATTTGACGCTGCTTTTCCACCCGGTGAATTACAGGCTCTTTTCCTGTTTCCGTGAATAATTGATCCGTTCACCCCGCTTTGCCGCTTATTTTTGCCTTCCGGAGCCTGGACAGCGCCACCTAACGATGTATCCCAAATTATCGATATGAGGAGGAGGGATACAGCAGGCGCCGTCTCTAGTCCGGACTCGGTCATTTTTTATGGCGGGCGCTGCTCCCGTCATAGCAAACGAGCAATTCCCGGGCATTTGCTATGACGGGCAAAAGATCATAGCGCTGCCGAAAGCGAAAAGGTGGCGCCAGGATGCGGAAATGAGTGAAAAAGCGGGCACTAACAAATCGATCGTTCACGGAATAAGGAAAAGAACCGAATTACGGGCGCGAGCCGTGAACTGCGCCGCCTTTGACAGCATAATAACATAATAGTATAATTCGCACTGGAAAAAGCAATCGGGGCGCCACAAAAGCGCCGTCCGGGAAAGAGGTTTGACACATGGAAAAATTCAAAGATCTGACTTACACCAGACCCGATATAGCAAAAGCGAAAAAGGAGTATTCACACCTGCTGAAACAGTTCAAAAAAGCAAACTCGTTCGAAGAAGCGGACAAAGCATTCGTTGCCTTCACGAAAATAACGGAAACCGTCGCGACACAGCAGGTTATTGCCTCCGTGCGCAACACGATGAATATGAAGGACGAATACTACGACGGAGAGGTCAAGTTCTTCAACCGCACCATGCCGAGAATGATGCTGCAGGTGAAGGCCGCAGGTAAAGAGATGCTGAAGAGCCCGTTCAGGCCGCAGCTCGAAGAAAAGTACGGAAAACACTTCTTCCGGGACACCGAGACGCAGATCAAACTCGTAAAACCGAATATCATATTCGACTCGATACGCGAAAGCAATCTCACAACTACATACTCAAAAACTGTTGCCGCATGTTCCGTGGAATTCATGGGCGAGACGTGCAACTTCTACGGCCTGCTCAGGCATATGCAATCCACCGACCGCACGGAGCGCAAGGCGGCGTTCGACGCATGGGCGAAGCTCTACGAAGGCGTGTCGGGAAAACTTGACGACCTGTACGACAAACTCGTTAAGACGCGCTTGAGGATCGCGAAAAAGCTGGGATTCAAGAACTATATTGACTACATCTACCTCGCACGGAGCCGCTACGACTACAACGCAAAAGACGTTGCCGCCTTCCGCGAAGCCGTAAGGACATACATTACCCCTGTATGCGACAGGATGTTCAAAGCGCAGGCGGAACGCATCGGCCTTAACAAACTCGAGTGGTACGACGAGAATCTGATGTTCCCGGACGGCAATGCCTCTCCCATCGGCACGCCGGAAGAGCTCACCGAAAAAGCGCGGCAAATGTACGAGGAAATGTCTGCGGAGACAGGTGAATTCTTCAATTTTATGACCGAGCACGAGCTGTTCGACTTCGTCACGCGCGAAAACAAACACCTCGGCGGGTACTGCACGTTCCTTGCCGACTACAAAGCGCCGTTCATCTTTTCTAACTTCAACGGAACCTCCGCGGATATTGACGTCCTCACGCACGAAGCGGGCCACGCTTTCGAAGCATACTACTCCTCCCGCAGATTGCCGCTATCGATGCTGACCTTCTCGACGAGCGAGATCAACGAGATCCACTCGATGACGATGGAATTGTTCGCGTATCCGTATATGGAGCGGTTCTTCGGCGATAAGACCGATAAATACCGTTTCGCGCACTTCTGCGATGCGGTGAAAACGATCCCCTACCTGGTCTGCGTCGATGAGTTTCAGCACAAAGTCTTCGAAAATCCGTCCGCAACGGCAGCCGAACGACGCACTTTCTGGCGCGAGATCGAACGCAAATACATGCCCTGGCGCAGCTATGACGGCAACGAATTCCTCGAGGGCGGCGGTTTCTGGATGCAGAAGCAGCACATTTTCCTATACCCCTTCTATTACATCGATTACGCGATGGCGCAGCTCGACGCTTTCTCGCTCTACAGGATCAAGACCGAAGGAGGCAATGCGTGGGACAAATATCTGAAGCTGTGCGGTATGGGCGGCATGTACGGGTATTTCGAGACGCTGGATCGCGCAGGCATTCCCGTTCCGCTGAAGCCCGAGACGGTCAAAGACGTTGCAGCGTTCGTCGAGAAGCAGGCGCACGAACTGAAAGTGTAATTATTTCTGTATATCGTCGGCGGTCTCCGGATCCTTTTCCGCGCAGGCCGCTTTTTCTGTAATTGACTGAACCAATTGCTTGTAAGCCGGAAAACGGTACGGTTTCGGAACTTCTTCCGCTTTAATAAGCAGTTCTTGAGCCTGACTGTCGTCCAGCAGCGGGACAAGCCGTTCTCCGTATGAATGCACTGCAGCAAAAACAAGATCGCGCGAATTGAATTTCTTTCCCCTCGGCCGGGACAATATAAGCGACAGCGCTTCAAACGCTTCATTGCCGCTTTCGTCCGCGGCAAGTTCGCTGACGCACAATTCAATACTATTCATGAATTTCTCGTCGGCTTCTGTATTGCCACGCCCTTTTCCGGAAAACCAGCCTCTGAAAAGATCTCCGATGGTTCTGCTCTGCGGCTCAGCACTATCTATAATATATTGATCGTAAATCTCTTTTAACTCATCAATTTTGCTCATAGCAACTCCCCATGCAGATTATATAACAGATTCTGCTTTAAAACAAGCAGAAGCAAAAGACGACGCCTCGTCAAGACGCCGTCTTTTTGTTTACGTTTTTTCAGCCGTATGGCTTACATAAGGTAAAACCGATCAATATACTTTAGCCCATTCAGCGATATTTGAAGAATCGAAGCGGAAAGGTGCGCCGAGAATGATCTCGGAAGCGGTAGTGCCTTCAACTGCAGTAAGCGTGTAGGGGCTGTTTTCCATATCGCAAGTGAAAGTGTCGCCGACTTTACCGGTAATCTTGCCTTCAGCAAGCGCGATCGAAGCATACGCGGCAAGGCTGCCGAGATCGATCGGATTCCAAAGGAACATATAAGGGCAGGAGTGAGCGGCATCGTCGCCAATGAATTCTGCCATTTCAGAAGGAAGTCCGAGGCCGGTCAGTTTAACCGAGGAACCTTTATCCTGAAGCACTTTCGCGGCAGCGGCAATACCTACCGTCGTCGGAGCGCAGATTACTTTCAGGTTGGGGTATTTAGCAAGGAGGGCCTGAGTCTGGTCAGTGGATTTCTGGTTCTCATCGTCGCCGTAGGCAACTTCAACAAGAGTCAGTTTGGAGTATTTGCTGTCGGAAGCGGTGATAGCCTTCATGGCGTCGATCCAGGCATTCTGGTTGGTAGCCTGAGAAGTAGCCGAAAGAATAGCATATTCGCCTTCGCCGCCAGCGATGTCGTAAACGGCGTCAACGAGCGCCTGTGCGACCTGCGTTACACCTGCCTGGTTGCAGAACGTAAGACGGTCTTCGACGGCAACGTCAGAGTCAAGTGTGACGATCTTGATACCGGCGGCTTTTGCTTCCTTGAGGACGGAAGACAGCGCGTTGGCGTCGTTGGCCGCGATCGCGATGCAGCTTACGCCCTGAGAGATAAGCGAGTTGATAACGTTGATCTGTGCGTCAACAGTCGCAGCCTCGGGGTGTTTAATAATGTAGTTGCCGGCCGGAACGCCCATTGCCTTCATTACTTTTTCAAAACCCTCAGCCTCTTTTTCGTTGTAGGGGTTGCCTGCAGATTTGGTTACGAGCGCATAGGATGCCTGAGATTTGTCAATGCCTGGAGCGCATGCGGACAGCATACCGATGATCATCAAAATGCTCAGGGCAATGCATAAAAGTTTTTTCATAAGTTTACCTCCTAAAATAAAATGTATAAGCGGTTTTACGCTGATACCGATGTTGATTCGCCGCGGTTATTTGGCTGCCTCCGCCTTTTTCTGCTTCGCGGCAAGCTGCTTTTTCCTGAACCAGTCGGACTGCGTGATCCCGGAAATCAGAACGGAAATGATGAGCAGAAGCCCGATTATTACGAGAATAAGCTGTGTGTTGATATTGATCTGGCCGAGGGCAATTCTCAGACAGACGATCGAGAAGCCGGCAATAAGCGCTCCGAAGAGATTACCCTTGCCGCCGGTGGTGGCAATTCCGCCGAATACGCACATCGCTATAACGTCCATCTCATAGTTCTGCCCGGTCGTGGTGTTTGCGCCGAACGTCGTCGTGAGAATGAACAAAGCACAAAGGGCTGACATAAGGCCGGCGAGCGAATAAACGATGAAGCGGATCTTGTTTACTTTGATACCTGCGTATGCGGCAGCAGTGCGGTTGCTGCCAATGGCGTAGAGTTTGCGTCCGAACGTAGTCTTCGAAAGCACAACGATGAATATTGCCGCTGCGATCAGGACCACGAAAAACGCGATCGGGAAAGGACCGATTTTCTTGCCGAGGATCTCGAGATCGGCGTTGTTCGCGTACGAAGCCGAACCGCCGGACCCCAGCGCAACTTCGGCAATTCCGCGGAAAATGATCTGTGTGCCTAACGTTACGATCATCGGCGGAAGCTCGGGCCAGCGGGTCAGAATAAAACCGTTGAGAGCTCCGCATGCCAGACCGGTGAGCAGGCAGACTAAGATGACCACGGGGAACGGAAGCCCTGCGTTGCCTGCAAACGTCGCGGTCGCGGTGCTGAGACAGACGATAGATCCGACCGAAATGTCGATCTCGCCCATTATCAGTATGAAGCCCATCGGAAGGGCGATCAATATTTCGGAAAGGTACTTAGGCATCTCTCTCAGCACGTTGTTAAGAGTGTAGCTGGGGGACAATACGCGGCCCATAATAAGCACACCGATAAATATCACAACAAGAGCGCCTTCCCAGCTGAGGATCCGCTTTAAAACGGAACGATCAGGCGTGGCTGATATGGTTCTTCCTGATTTTCCTGCCATATTAGATCTCCCTCCTTGCCAGATTCTGACGTTTCATTGCCCGCTGCGTCACGACGTTGATGACAACGACCGCCAGAATTATTATACCTTTGATGAGGTTCTGCCAGATGGAATCGAGTCCCACGAGCGGAAGTGCCTTGTAAACGATCGCGTAGAAAATACCGCCAAGGAGCGTTCCGAGAACCGTGCCGCGTCCGCCGCTCATACTGACGCCTCCGATAACGCAAGCCGCGATAACGTCCATTTCCTTGCCCGTCTGCATATTGGGCTGAGCTGATGCGTAGATCGATACGGAAAGGGCTCCGGCGAGACCGGCAAGCGCACCCATTATTGTATAGACCGCGATCTGAACACGGTCGACGTTTATACCCGATATTCTGGCGGCCTCTCTGTTTGAACCGATCGCATACACCTTGCGGCCGAACGAGGACCATTTCATCATCACGATGAAGAGGATAAAAGCAACTCCCAGGATGATATAAGGACCGATCTTACCGTCTTTTCCAAAGTCGCTGTACCCGGACACATCCTGCGCACTGGCCCAGGCATTGCCGCTGATGATATATGCCATTCCTCGCCATATATACATTGCGCCAAGCGTACAGATTATTGGAGAGACTTTGCCTTTCGCAATTATCAGGCCGTTTATCAGGCCGCAGACCGTTCCTATCGCCGTTGCAATAAGGAACAGCAGAAAAACGTTGTGCGTGACGCCGTTTTTCATCATCAGGCCGATCGTCATACCGCTGAACGCCAGCACACCCGTGATCGAGATGTCGATACCGCCTGTGAGCAGCACCAGCAGCATTCCGAGCGACATCAGCAGCGTCAGTGCGTTGTTGCGGAATATGTCTTTAATATTTGTAAACGAGTGGAACGTTCCGCCGCACAGGATGTCGATTATTACAAACATGAGTATCATGATTATGGCAAGGCTTACTTCATGTTTGCCTGTTAGTTTTCGTAAAAATGATTTCACTGCTCCGGCCCTCCTTCCACCGCTTCGGAACCGTTTCCGGCAGCCTTTTTCGTTTCTTTCATAGCGAGATTCAGTATTTTTTCCTGATTCGCTTCTTTAATGTCGAGACATCCGGTAACTCTTCCGCCGCACATAACAAATATCCTGTCGCACATTCCGAGTATTTCGGGCATTTCGGAGGAAATCATTATGATGGCGTATCCCTGCAGTGCGAGGTCGCCCATTATGGCGTATATCTCGGCTTTCGCACCGACGTCAACGCCCTTCGTAGGCTCGTCCATGATTATGACTTTCGTACCGCTCTGGGCAAGCGATTTCGCTACGACCACTTTCTGCTGGTTTCCGCCGGACAATGAATTCGCCGGGTCGAATATGGATACCGCTTTCGTGTCAACTGCTTCCAGATGGTCGCGCGCCAGCTCGCGTTCGCGAGGCTCGTCGTTGAAACCTGCTTTGGAAAGTTCGTCCTGTATAGGCAGCGTAACATTTCTGCCGAGGCCCCAGGTAAGGATAAGTCCTTCCTTCTGGCGGTCTTCCGGCAGCAGCACGATACCCGCCTTCATCGCATCGACAGGTTTTTTTATGTGAAGTTGTTCTCCGTTGAGATATACGGCTCCGGAGGATGGTCTGGTAATGCCGCATACTGCCTCGACAACTTCCGTGCGCCCCGCTCCGACGAGTCCGGTAAGACCCACGATCTCGCCCCTGCGTACATCAAGATTCACGTCGGCAAAGAACCCTGTTCTCGATAGATTCTCAATACGCAGCACTTCTTCACCTATGTCAACGTGCGGTTTGGGGAACATGTCCTTTATCTCGCGGCCGACCATCGCCTTCACGAGATCCGCCGTGGTGATCCCGTTCACGTCGTATGTGCCGATGTACGTCGCATCGCGGAACACTGTAACTCTGTCAGCTAGCTCGTACATATCCTCCATCCTGTGAGAAATGAATATGATGGAAACACCCTCGTCACGCAGCTGCTTAACGATACGGTACAGTTCCTTAGATTCATTTGCGGTCAGCGCCGCCGTCGGCTCGTCGAGAATAATGATTCTCGCATTGGTTGACAACGCTTTTGCTATCTCAACCATCTGCTGCTGGGCAACGCTGAGTGAACCCATTTCGACTCTGGGGTCAAAATTCGCATTGAGCCTGCCGAGAAGTTTTGCGGCTTCTTCATGCATCGCCTTCCAGCCCATAAAGGGGCCTTTCTTGATCTGGTGACCCATGAAAATGTTTTCTGTGACAGAGAGATCCGGGTAGGTGGTGGGATGCTGGTACACGGCGGCAATGCCCCTTGCGAGAGAATCCTTTGTGCCTTTGAAGTGCACTAACTCGCCGTCGAGGTAGATCTCGCCTTCTTCAGGAGGAAAAACGCCGGTAATGACCTTTATAAAGGTCGATTTACCGGC
>JAGADO010000120.1 GCA_017613535.1 Clostridia bacterium
AAAGGGGCGCTTCGGCGGAGATCCCAAGGCCTTTGCGCTGACCGACGGTGTAATTGATGATGCCGCGATGACGGCCTAGGACGTTGCCCTCCGAATCGATGAAATCGCCTTCCGGGAAGCAATCGCCGCAATTACGGCGAATAAAACCGGAATAATTGCCGTCAGGGACGAAGCAGATGTCCTGGCTGTCCGGTTTTTGAGCATTTTCGAAGCCTTTTTCGGCCGCGATTGCTCTAACTTCGGCTTTGCTAAGCTCTCCGAGAGGGAAAAACGTGTGCGCGAGCTGCTCCTGAGTGAGAAAATACAGCACGTAGCTCTGATCCTTGGCCTTGTCCACCGCTTTTTTCAGCAAAAAACGGTCTCCCGAACGCTCGATACGCGCATAATGACCGGTGGCAATATGATCGCAGCCCAGGATCATTGCCCGCTCGTACAGCACGCCGAACTTAAGCATCCTGTTGCAGACGATGCACGGGTTCGGAGTCATGCCGGAGACGTAGTTGTCAATAAAATCTTTTATCACTGTGTGCCTGAAGCGCTCGATCTGGTTGAAAACATAATAAGGCATACCCATTGACACCGCCACGCTTCTGGCGTATTCCGTGTCTGAAAGGGAACAGCAAGTCTTCTCGCTTTCGATCCCGGCGTCCGAATTATCAAAAAGCCTGAGCGTCGATCCGATGCAGGAGAAGCCCTTTTCTTTTAAAATCGCGGCCGCAACGCTGCTGTCAACGCCTCCGCTCATTGCTACCAGTACTTTGCTCATATCTTCACTTCCCGTCGATCTCGTCGATCGTCACGCTGCGGTCGTGCACTATCGGCTTCCATTCCACGTGCATAAACAGCGCGATCAGCATAGAAATCTTTCCGATTATGTCAAACATAGGAAACATAAATACGTGCCATACGGCGCGGTACCACTTGAGTTTCGGTATGTGGCGGTGTTCGGTGACCATGACGTATATTGCCGTGAGCATCGACGAACCCCACGAATAGAGAAAATTCAGGCCGATGGAGATGAAAAGCCCCAGAAACGGTCCCCACAGGAATCCCGCGAGTACCACGAGGAGTATGCGCAGGATCAGCAGCAGAACGTTTTTGAAAAATGTAACGACCGAGCGGGGGTAGATCGTTGTCAGCATATCGAAACAGCAGAAATTTTGAACAGACGCGGGCGCTTTGAACGTTCCGCGGAACAGTTTGCCGCCGCTCTCGCCGAACGCCTGTATATGACCCTTCGCCCAGCGTATCCTCTGCCGCATCGCCTGTCTGAAAACCGTGGGCTGCTCGTCGTAGAACTCCGCGTCGTTCTGGTACGTTATGCGGTATCCGTCTGCGACGGTATCGGCGCTCATTGCGCGGTCTTCGGTGAGGGAGGTGTATATCCAGCCCTGTTTGCGTATCGTTTCCGCCGCGAAGAGGAAGCCTGTGCCCTGAAGGCGCGTCGTGAGGTTCAGCGCGGAAATGCCGCGGTTCGTCGTGCGTATCGTGCGCATCCAGTGGAGTGCGTACGAAGAGGAGATCCAGTTATCGTCAAAATTTTTGGTGTTGCGGTACGATGTGATTATTTTCGCGCCGGAATCGAATGCGTCGTTCATTTTCGAGACGAAATCAGATCGCAGAAGGTTATCGGCGTCAAAAATAAAGTATCCTTCGAACGCGTTTTCGCCGTAATCGCGGGCAATGTTTTCCAGCAGGAACTGAAGTGCGAAGCCTTTCGTGCGGTGTTCGCTGTCAAACCGCTCGTAACAGACCGCACCGTTGTCGCGCACGATCTGCGCCGTATTATCGGTGCAATTGTCCGCCACGACGAACGTGGTCAATTCGCCCGGATAATCCTGCCTGCGGATGCTCTCTAAAAGATTGCCCACGACCGCCTCCTCGTTGCGCGCGGCAACGAGTATCGCGTATTTGTGGCAGTTCTGCGCCGCCTGAAATTTGCGCGTCGTGAACAGCCCCGCGATGACGTACAGTGCCTTGGGCAGGTACAGGGCGGAAATAACGGACGAGATAACTGTTATTACGGTTATGATTACGTTGATTGCAGTCGTCATAAGGCGAAACGGAACTCCTCGCCGTCAGGGCAGCCGTCTTTTTCGAAAACAGAGCCGTCCGGAAGAGTGACTTTTATTGAAAATCTGCGCTCGCCTGCATCGGACGACGCCTGGCGGGAGAGGTCGATCTTAACTGTTCCGAACGGGGTGGGAACGCAGCCCGAAGCGTATTTTGTGTCAAGCACGAACAGGTGAGGCCTTATGCGAAGCGTACGGTAGCCGTTTTCCTCGGGATATGCGCCGAGGATCATCGCGGACAGTTCATACGCAGGTGCGGAGCTCCAGCCGTGGCATTCGCTTCTGGGGCTGTCGGGATTCTCGCACCACGTCGTGCAGTGGTTATCAAG
Source organism: Clostridia bacterium (assembly GCA_017613535.1). Lineage (GTDB taxonomy): Bacteria > Bacillota > Clostridia > UBA1212 > UBA1255 > UBA1255. The sequence continues at coordinate 2,402 of JAGADO010000120.1, forward strand.
CATCTTCTGCCAGCCTTCGAACAGCCTCGGAGCGTACCGGTCGTACAGCCCGGCCTTTTCGAGAGCTCTGAACAGGAAGAATCCCATCGAGAACGTGCAATGCGCTACGGGCACGCAGCCGTTCATCGTGCGTTCCATCAGTTCTTCGGCTTCTTTTCCGCTGACAATATCTCCCAGCACCGCCCAGACGGACGTGTGTTCGCTGAATTCGCGGCGGAAAGGCGTGTTGCGGAACAGGCCGGTCTCTTTATCGAAGCATTTTTCGACGATAAGCGAGGCCAATTTATCTGCGCGCTCAATATATTCGGCTTTTCTGGCGCTGCGGCCGCAATAATCGGCCACTTCCGCAGCATTGCGGAGGGCGGCAACGAACATCATTGACGCTACCGTGATCGGCTCGCCTTCGGGGCCGCCCGGAGTGATGCCTGCCATCCAGCCGGGCACCCAGTCAACGAAAGACCAGTAAGGATTGTCACCGACGAGCCCCGTGGCATCGCGGAACAGCTCGAACGACTCGAGCGCCTTGTCCACCGTGCCCAGGAAAGCTGCGGCCTGCGAACGCGTTTCGGCATTGTCCGGAGCGTATCTTATAAACTCGCGCAGCATTATCACCCAGAAAAGCGTGAAATCCGGTATGATCTGCGTCATAACCGACGGATAATTCGCCTGCAGCATTCCGTTGTAGATCTGCGAGCGGGCAAGGTCCGTGACGCTTTTGAGGGGCAGGCGGGAGTCTGAGATCATGCGCTGTGTGAAGAGCATTTCGAGGCAGCTGTCCATATCGTACTGCTGCTGTTCATAATAAGGGCAGTCAATATATATTTCGTGCGCGCAGCATTTTACCGTGTTTACGCTAACTTTCCACATTTCGGCGAGCGCGGGGTCGGAGCTGTCGAAACTGCCGGTTTCGTCGAACGGGTAGAAACACGGCCGATATGTTAGGGCCGTGAAATTCACGGACGGATCGGAGAATTCGAGGCGAATAAATCTGAATGCGCGGTACCAGAACGGCGTGAATGAAAGCTTTCCGCTTTCCGGGATATGGATCACGTCATAGTACACGCGCTCTCCGAGATCTGCGGACGGATCTGCATAACCCGCGTCCCTGAGGCCCTTGAACCTGGCGCCGTTTTCGCCGCTGATAACGTAGCATTCTCCGTATATTATTTTAATTACGCTTCCGGGGGCTCCGGTCGCTTCGATCGTCGGAATGGCTGTGGTGTAAACTCCGGCGTCAATATCCGTGTAGCGTTCTGTTTTCCGCACGATCCTGAACCCTTTTGCGTCCTCGTATCTCAGCTGCGGGATCGGTCTCGCTTCAAGCGGATATGCGTCGGCAAGCCCGAATAAATTGTAGCCGCGCGGTACCGGGGTCTGAAACTGTTCGACACCAACGGGGGAGAGGCGCGGATCGCCCCATACTTCCTCTCCCGGAGGCGTTGACGTGTGAATGCCGTAAAAATGGCGGAAGGTGACGTTATCGTCGCGCTCACACGTCCAGGACGTGTCGGTAACAACTGCAAATTTTGCCGTTTCTCCGTCGGCAAGATATTCGATCTCTCCGTCGATCCACAGCGCCGGCCGCGACCCGCGGAACAGCGATATGAACGAGCCTTCCTGAACGTAGAGCACTTTTACGCATATCTCGTTCCGCCCGGGTTTCAGCAGTCCGATGATGTCGCTGCCTTTGTAAGTTTCAAAGTAGCGTGAATATTCAGAACCCTGGCACGGTCCCTCTCCCGCAAACGTCCCGTTCAGATACAGGCGGTAACGAGTGTCTGCGCACACGTTCAGGCGAAGGGTGGTTATCGCTTCGGGGTCGAACGGCAGGTCAATGTTTTTTGTAAAATAATAGAAATGCGTTTGATCCGGTCTTTCGGCAGCGCGTATCCAGTAACTCATAAAGGTCGGTCTCCTTTTCATCGGCGAATATTTGTCGCGGTCAATTATATCAAAAAACGTGCGGTTTGTTAAGCGCCCGGACAACGGCGGAACACGGGATCCGGATGTGTTGACCTCCGCCCTGACTTAATGGTAAAATTGACCCGAAATCAGCCGCATCACGCGGACGGGAAAGGATAAAACGAAATGAACGGCGGAGATTATATTAAAATTGTCACCGATACAATAAACGAGGCATATGAAACGCAGAAAGAAAAGCTGGATACGGCTGCTGCGATGATCGCAGGCGCGATCGAGGCAAAGCACAACGTTTTCGTGTTCGGCTGTTCGCACGCAGGCATCCTCGCGGAAGAAGTCTTCTACCGCACCGGCGGATTGGCGGTGATCAATCCGATCTTCTATCCGGATCTCATGCTGAACACGCGCCCGGTGACCTTCACGAGCAAAACCGAAAGAACGCCCGGGATCGG
>JAGADO010000121.1 GCA_017613535.1 Clostridia bacterium
CGCTGGTGTCGCCTGCGTCTGCGGCCTTGTACTCGCCGGGGCGCGTTCTGACTTCCGGACGGGAGCCCAGTTTATCGAAGGTCACGCCGTACGCCGAAACGGGCTTCGGACAGCCGGCAATATATCTCGCAAGGTCGATCACGTGTACGCCCAGGTCGATCAGCGGACCGCCGCCGGAACGCTTCTTATCAGAGAACCAGCCGCCGGGGCAGCCGTGCCTGCGCGTATAGATCGCTTTAGCGTAATAGATCTCGCCGAAATCGCCGTTGTCAACGAAATCTTTCAATATCGCGCAGTCGTTGCCGAAGCGGCGCACGAAACCGATCTGCAGCAGTTTGCCGGAGCGTTTCGCGGCAGCCAGCATCTCTTCCGCTTCTTTACCGTTCATTGCCATCGGTTTTTCGCACAGCACGTGTTTGCCCGCGTTCAGTGCCGCGATGGTGCAGGGGGCGTGGGCGGAGTTCCAGGTGCAGACGCTGACGGCGTCCAGCTCCTCGAGTTTAACCATTTCATTGACGTCCGTGTACAGCCGCGTGATGCCGTGGCGCGCGCCTTTTTCTTTAAGGCGTGCTTCGTTTATGTCGCAAAAAGCGTACAACTCCACGTTGGGGTTGCGCTTGTAGCCGCTGATGTGAAATTCGGAAATGCCGCCGACTCCGACGATACCGACTTTAAGTTTTTTCATACCGTTCATCCTCCGATCTTGCCTTTAAGAAACCCGACAGCCATCGCTATATCTTTTTCCGGCGTATCTCCGCACTCGCGCTCGATGGTCAGGAAGCCCTTGAAACCGACGTCGTTCAGCGCCTTCAGGTAGCCGTCCCAGCGAACGTCGCCCTGGCCGAGCGGGACCTCGATATACGGCGGTTTCGTGCCGCGCATACCGTCTTTCGCATGAGTGTGGACAATATAATCTTTCAGTTCGTACACGCCTCTAACCGCGTCGTCGTCAACGCACATCGTGAGGTTTGCGGGGTCGTAGTTCACCGCCACGCCGCGTGACCCGAGCGTGTCAAGGAATGCGCGCAGCCTTGCCGCCGGCTCCGGCCCGGTCTCGATCGCGAAGTGTGCCTTCAGGCTGTCTGCGTATTCGGCAAGCTCGTGGCATGCTTCCTGCATGATCTTATATGTTTCGTTCGCCGGATCGTCCGGAACGCGCCCGATGTGCGTGGTGACAACGTTCGTCTCGAGCTCTACCGCGAGGTCCAGTATCCGTTTTGATTTTTCAATTAAGCCGGGGTTCAGCGCCGGATCCGTGAATCCTTTTCCCAGATCGCCGCACAACGCGGAAATCGTGAGCCCGTGCGCTTTTACGCTGTTCAGAAAGTCGCGCCTTGCCTTAGTGTCAAGGTTCTCCGGCGCCATTTCTCCGTACGTTGCATATACCTGCAGTCCCTGCCCGCCAACTTCCGCCGCTTTCGCAAGCGCTTCGGCTACCGGCAACCTGAACGAATCCAGCATCACACCGATTTTGAATGGGTACATTTTATCATCTCCGGTCAATCATTTTTTGTTTTACCGCTGCTCTTTTTGCTTTTTCGAATGCTTTCGGCTCACGGCGTCAACTACCCGGATTTTACCATCCCGCCCCGCGCGGTGTCAACTGCTTCGGGAGCGGAGCAGGCTAAAGTATTTTCTTGACATCCCGTTTTTTTCTGTGCTAAAATTTCCGTGTTTAGGAACGAAAATCCGGCAAAGCAGAAAAATAAGCGCCGAAAAGGCGCAAAAGCCGCAAAAGCCGCGAAAAACCTGAACAGACAAGCAAAAACAACCACAGACACGAAAGGAATTGACAGCCATGGTAGTATGTCCAAATTGCGGAGCCCAGTTAGCAGACGGAACGAAATTCTGCGTAAACTGCGGACGGAAACTGATAGAAGAAAATGTTGCCCAGACAGTAAACCAGGTACAGCAGACCGCTGAAACAGCCGCGAACACCGTTAACCAGAACGTTCAGCAGCAGCCTTATGTAAATCCGACTCCTGCATATAATCAGCCGAATTACGCGGCACAGCAGGTTCCGCCTGTAGCATACGGCCCTGTGCAGCCCGAAGCACCGGCACAGTCCAATAACAACGGCTTTGGAATCGCGTCCCTTGTCTGCGGTATTTTAGCCCTCTTAAACGCGATCCTCTTCTGCCTCGTTATACCGGCCTTCATTGCCCTTATCGCTGGTATCCTCGCCATCATCTTCGCGGCAGTATCCAAAAAGAAAACGTCCAACGGAAAGATGCCCGGAACAGCCATTGCCGGACTCGTACTCGGAATTCTCGGCCTTGTTGGCGCGCTCATTTTCGTCATTCTCTTCATCATCGGACTTGCGGCTGCCGGATCTGCGGCATCGTATAATTACGGTTCGATCGACTGGGAGGATCTGTTCGAAGGGCTGAAATAATAAAGTATTTTTAAACGCATGATGCGGAAAGCAGCGCCGGAAAGCCGTTTAAAAGCCGGATTTGGCTACGGATCCGGAGCTGCTTTTTGTGTCTGCGGCGCGGGAGAGAAATAAAAGCGGAAGAGAAATAAAAGCGGGAGAGGAAACTAAAAATGGCTGAAAAATGTATTGCCGTCACGATGGGAGATCCGCTGGGCGTAGGGCCGGAGATCGTTGCCCGGACCGTTGCGGATCCGGAAGTTAATCGCGTATGCAGACCGCTCGCCGTGGGAAACAGGGAGATAATTGTCCGTGCCGCGGCGCTGTGGGGGATCAGACGGTTCGAAGCGCGCTTCGGGGACAATATAATTGACGTCCCGCTTCCGGCAGACGTTCCTCAAGCGGCGCAGATGCCCGGCCTTGCGGGTACGGTCAATGCTTTCGCTGGTCAGATGGCTTTTGATTCGATCGTGAAAGCGCACGAACTGTGCATGAGCAAAGAGGCTGCGGCTGTTGCGACAGCGCCGATCAACAAGGAAGCGCTGCGTGCCGCGGCAGTCCCGTATATAGGCCACACCGAGATCTTCGGGGCTCTGACCGGGACGGACGATCCTCTCACAATGTTCGAGACGGACGGCCTCAGAGTGTTTTTCCTGACGCGCCACGTTTCCCTTCGGAAGGCGTGCGACCTTGTGACGGGGGAGAGGCTCCGCGACTATATGGAGCGCTCTTTGAAGGAGCTGGCGAAGCTCGGCGTGACGGTCACGCAGGAGAATCCGCTTGCTGTCGCGGGGCTGAATCCGCACTCGGGCGAGCACGGACTTTTCGGCACGGAAGAGGTCGAAATAATCGCGCCTGCTGTCGAAAAAGCGGCGCGGGACGGACTGCCCGTCGCCGGACCGGTGGGGGCGGATTCCGTGTTCCACATGGCACATAAAGGGAAGTTCGCGGCGGTATTGTCGCTGTACCACGACCAGGGGCATATTGCCACGAAAACGCTCGATTTTGAGCGCACGATATCACTGACGCTCGGACTTCCGTACCTGCGCACATCCGTTGACCACGGAACTGCGTTCGATATAGCATGGCAGAAAAAAGCAAGCCCCGTGTCGATGCGCGAGGCTGTGCTGCTGGCTGCTAAATATGCGTTCTGATCCCGTCCTATTCGGGCTTTGCTGAGATCAGCTTTTTCTCTGCCGCTTTTACCGTCTGTTCCATAAGCGTGCATATCGTCATCGGGCCTACTCCGCCCGGCACAGGTGTGTACGCCGAGGCGAGGGGAGCGGCATTTTTAAGGTCAATATCTCCAATATTTCCCGCGTTATATCCCGCGTCGATCAGCACGGCTCCGGGCTTTATCCACTCAGCCTTTACAAACTCCGGTTTGCCCACGCATGCGGCGACAATATCCGCTCTGCGTACGACGTCGGGCAGGTTTCTGGTGCGCGTGTGCGTGATCGTGACGGTGGCGTTTTCGCGCAGGAGGAGCATTGCCAGCGGCTTCCCGAGAATGCGGCTGCGGCCAATGACAACGGCTTCTTTCCCTTCGATCTCTACGCCGTACTCTTTCATGATCCGTATGATCCCGCCGGGCGTCGCGGACGTGAACCCGTCTTCGCCGAGGGCAACTTTCCCGAAGCTTGCGGCTCCTACGCCGTCAACGTCTTTTTCGGGGTCTATCGCGTTGAAGCATGCTGCTTCGTTTATCTGTTTCGGCACCGGGTGCTGGAGCAGTATTCCGCAAACGTCCCGATCTTCGTTGAGCGCACGAATCACCGCCATAAGTTCCGCGGTCGTGGTCTCTTCCGGCAGCGCGACACGCCTCGGTTCGAGCCCGATCCGCTCGCACGCCCTGCCTTTCATGCGCACGTAAGTCACGGAAGCCGGATTTTCGCCAACGATTATCGTCGCGAGCACCGGGACGCGGCCTGTCGCTTCGATTATGCGAAGGACGCGCTTCCGCAGATCGTCCTCGATCATTGCCGAGAGCGCCTTACCGTTCAGCACGAGCTGGCCGTTTTCGTTGACCGCCGATGCGCGCAAAGCATCGCGCTCTGAATCGTTCATTGACCTCCGCCTCCTTCCGCGCTTCGTCAGAATTATTTACAGTAAGTTTCGATGTAATTGTCGATCGCTTCCTTGATGATAGCGATAGCATCCTCGCGACCGCCGACCTCGTCGTTGACCGCCGTCTGCTTGTTCTCCAGCGATTTGTAGACTGTGAAGAAGTGCGACATTTCCGCGAACAAATGCTGCGGAAGTTCATGGATCTCGTGGTACATATTGTAGTTCGGGTCGTTGAACGGTATCGCAATGATCTTTTCGTCGCGGCGCCCCGCATCGATCATCGAAATGACTCCGATCGGGTAGCAGCGCACGAGCGTCATGGGTTCGATATCCTCCGAACAGATGATCAGCACATCGAGCGGGTCAAGGTCGTCGCCGTACGTTCTCGGTATGAATCCGTAATTCGCGGGGTAGTGCGTGGATGTGTACAATATGCGGTCAAGCATCAGCATGCCTGTCGCTTTATCGAGTTCGTACTTTTTCTTGCTGCCCTTGGGGATCTCCACGACGGCAACGAAGTCTTCCGGGTTTATTCTTTTCGGGCTTATGTCATGCCAGATGTTGCTCATTATTATTCCTCGTTTTCTTTAAAATATTTATACGTGCCTACCGTGAGTTCGTCACACGCATCGTCGTCGCAGGCAATGATCGCCGCGGGATGGAGCTGAAGCGCGCTGACGGTCCATTTTCCGGAAACCGGTTCTTCGACGAGGTGGCGGAGTGCGCGTGCCTTATTATGTCCCGAGAGCAGGAGCAGCACTTCTTCCGCGTCAAGGACGGTACCGACGCCAACGGAAAGCGCAGTCTTCGGGACCTTGTCCGGGTCTCCTCCGAAGAAACGTGCGTTTGCAAGCAGTGTGTCGTACGTCAGTTTACGCACACCGGTGCGCGAGTTCAGGCTGGTGAACGGTTCGTTGAACGCGATGTGGCCGTCAACGCCGCTGCCCCCGAGGAAGAGGTCTATCCCGCCGTATTCAAGGATCTTGTCCTCGTAGCGCTCGCACTCAGCTTCCGGATCTTCAGCCATTCCGTCAAGTATGTTTACGTTTTCGGGGTCAATATCTATGTGGTCGAAGAGGTTATCGTGCATGAATTTCCAGTAGCTCTGCCCGTGGTCGCGCGGGAGTCCCACATACTCGTCCATGTTGAAGGTGACAACGTTTTTAAAGCTTACTTTTCCTTCGCGGTTTGCTTTTATAAATTCGGCGTACACTCCGAGCGGCGATGATCCGGTGGGCAATCCCAGTACGAATGGTCTTATCTGTCCTTCGGCTGACGCGTTGTGCGCGTTGATGCGGCCAATTATGTATTCCGCTGCCCAGCGGCTCATTTCTTCGTATGTGTTTCTTATGATGACTCTCATTTCAGCGATTCCTTTCGGGATATTATTTTTACGAGCCTGATTATAGCTTTTTCCTCTGTTTTTTTCAAGCAGCGCCATCTGGCGCTGCTCCTCTTGATAAAACCGGCATATTCTTCTATAATCACATTGCCGCGCTGAGACCGGTATGAAATGCGCAAAAGGCATTGACGGCGATGGACGGCGCAGGGAAACAGGAGGAAAAAACAATGGGTAAATATTTCGGAACGGACGGATTCCGCGGAAAAGCCGGAGCGGCATTGACCGCGGGACACGCGTTTAAGATCGGGCGGTGGATCGGAGCGCACTACGCGGCGCAGAAAGGCGAAAGAGCAAAGATAGTGATAGGCAAAGACACGAGGCTGTCATCGTACATGTACGAAAACGCGCTCGCGGCAGGGATCGCATCATCAGGCAGTGACGCATATCTGCTGCACGTCACGACGACGCCATGCGTAAGCTACATCACCAGGACGGAGCACTTCGACTGCGGCATAATGATCTCCGCCAGCCATAACCCGTACTTCGACAACGGCATCAAGCTGCTGAACGGGGACGGCGAAAAGATGGACGACGCATTCCAGGACGAAATAGAAAAATATATTGACGGCGAACTCGAAGACCCGGAATGGATGGCAGGCGATAAGATCGGCCGGACGGTCGACTTCTACTCGGGGCGAAACAGGTACATAGGGTACCTCACGAATATTGCCACCCGCTCATTCGAGGACAGGAAAGTCGGGCTCGACTGCGCCAACGGAAGCGCATGGATGATCGCACCCGCCGCATTCAACGCACTCGGAAGCAAGACATACGTCATCAACGCAGACCCGAGCGGCGTCAACATCAACGCAGACTGCGGCTCAACGCACATCGACGCCCTGTGCGAATACGTCAGGAACAATAAACTTGACGTCGGATTCGCGTTCGACGGAGACGCGGACCGCTGCCTGGCCGTAGACGAAAACGGGCAGGTCGTGAACGGCGATAAAATCATGTACATCTGCGCAAAATACATGAAAAGAAAAGGCCAGCTGCCATCGAACACCGTTGTCACCACCGTAATGTCCAACTTCGGGCTGTACAAAGCGCTTAACCGCGCCGGAATAAACTACGAAAAAACAGCCGTAGGCGACCGCTACGTGTACGAAAATATGAAAGCGTACGACCACATGCTCGGCGGAGAGCAATCGGGCCACATAATATTCAGAAAAGTTGCCCGCACCGGAGACGGGATCGTGACGGCGATCATGCTCATGAACGTACTGATCGAAACGCAGCTGCCACTGTCCTGCCTCGCCTCAGACGTCGAAATGTTCCCGCAGGTCCTGAAAAACGTGTCCGTAGACGATAAAGACGCCACTCTTTCCGACCCTGCAGTTATGCGCGCAGTATCCGAATGCACCGCCTCGCTCGGTGACAACGGCCGCGTGCTCCTGCGCAAGAGCGGTACCGAGCCTGTGCTGCGCGTCATGGCCGAGGCGGGCACGAAGGAAGAATGCGAGCGGCAGGTCGATCACATCATCGGGGCAATGAAGTCTTCGGGCCATCTTATCTGACCCGGCTCTGACCCGGAATATAATCGGAGACGAAAAGCAATGGAAACAGCTGAAAAAACGGCATGCGAAATGCCCGCAAAAGAAGAAGTAAAAACGGCGCGACTGTACGAGCCGGAACACACGAGAGCCTGGAAATGGCTCGAAAAAACAGAATATCCGTGGGAAATATTGCCCGAGATCAAAAAAATCATACCGGAGATCGCGGCGGAATTGCCCGCAGACCTGTACGAAGAGCGTGAACCGGGCGTTTGGATCGCAAAAAGCGCTAAGATCTACCCGAACGTATACATTGCCCCGCCGTGCATCATCGGAGAAAACACCGAAGTACGGCCAGGAGCGTTCCTGCGCGGAAACGTGCTGGTAGGAGATAACTGCGTCGTAGGAAATTCGACAGAGGTTAAAAACGCTATCGTTTCGGATAACGTCCAGATCCCGCACTACAATTACGTCGGCGACTCGGTGCTCGGGTTCCGGTCGCACATGGGGGCGGGGAGCGTCACGTCGAACGTGAAAAGCGATAAAACTCTCGTAAAGGTCAAACTGCCGGACGGAAGCGTTATCGAGACCGGTCTTAAGAAGTTCGGGGCAATGCTCGGCGATTTCGTTGAGGTCGGATGCGGCAGCGTACTGAACCCCGGAACTGTCGTTGGCCGCGGGAGCAACATCTACCCTCTCTCGTCCGTCAGGGGCGTCGTGCCTCCCGCTTCGATTTTCAAGTCGGGCAAAGGCGTTGAGATCGTTAAGAAGGTTTGATTTTTCATCGCATGATTATTATAATTTTATGCATAAACGCAGCGGGCGGAGGCGCGCGGCGAACGGCCTGAAAACGGAGGACGGCGAAAATGTCCATCAAAGACGCTAAAAAAACAAAGAAAACCAAATACAAACTGACGGTCATGGATTACATAACCATCGGATTCACGATCGTGATCGTTGCAGTCATGATCGTCTTTCTGCTAAAAGCCCTCAAGCCCGAGTGGTTCCAGAAGAAGGACAAAGGTTCCGCCACTCCGACTGCGACGCAGGGCCAGCCGACCGCTACGGACAATACTCCTGTCGAGCAGCCTACCGAGACTCCGGTTTATACGGGTATCGGCAACGCATACGGCAATATGTCCAACGATGCTTCTGCGGCTGAGATCGACGGGCGCAGGTATTTCGTCACCGGAAACGAGGCTGGCGGATTCTCTCTGTGCGTGAATGACGGCACGGGCGACAGGACGCTCGTTTCGGGAGAGGCGCGGATCAGCAGCGTAAACGTTATTAAGGACCCGTTTACGTATGCAGACGTGGCGGGAACCGTTGCCTACAAAGTATCGTTTATCGACGGCAGCGGAAAGATCTGCGCCGTAACTGACGGACCGTTCCCGTCGGACGCGGAATCGACGCTGACCGCGGATGACGTGAAAGTCACGGAGAAAACCGCTCTGGCGGAAGGAACGTATAAATCATTTGTCAGTGTAGGAGCGTACCTGTACTGCATTGACGCAGACGGATATATCGTTAGGATCTCGCTTAACGACGGCTCTAAAACGGCGCTGTCGAAGAACAAATATACTTCTCTGGCGGTCTATTACGGCTCGATCTACGCGCTTTCCGACAGCGGTTCGATCTACGTGCTGACAACGACCGCAAGGCCCGTGAGCGATTCGGCTGAGGGCGGGGAAGAGCAGGGCGCGACGGACGACGAATATGAAAAACTTGTTGTCACCGCTGAATTCGGGTCAATTTCGGTTTTTGATGATTGGATTTACGCGTGCGGTCAAAGCGGGGTTATCCGCTACGATGCGGAGAGTTTCGGACGCGATACGCTTACCACGGAATACAAGCCGGTGGCGGTCAACGTTGACCGGCGCGGCATTTTCATGCTGGTGCGTGAGGTTTCGGGTGACGGTTCGGAGCAGCTTGTGCTGTTAAATGCGACGGCGAAGGATCTTCTTGGCGGTACTCCGGTCAGGATCGGTGCTGTCGCCGTTTCGGAGAACTCAGAGGCTGGCGGCGCGGCTGCCGGTTCTTACAGGATCACGCTTTGCTCTGATATGGTTTACGTTTCTTCTGCCGATGGCGGGTCGGTCTACGGCGCGTCTTATGTCGCGGAAGCAGCTGCGTACGGAGAGCTCGCCGCATTGACCGCGGAGTGAGTCCTGTGCGCGAGGTGGTAAGTATGCGCGCGGCTTTTCATAAGCGCAAAAAAACAGTGACCGTCATTGCCGCAGCCCTGGCTTTCACCGCTGCTTTTGCGCTTCTTTTCTATGCCTGCACAAAAACCATTGTCCCTTCCGGCCCGGACAACGTCGTTCCTTCTGCTTCTGCCGTTTCCGTTTCTACTCCGTCCGGCGGCGGGCAGGTTCCGGCGGGCAAGTATTCCTGGCCTTCTTCCGGGTTTGGTGCAGAGGTGCCGGCTGCGGGTTTTGCGATCGAGATTTTTTACGAGTACGATACGGGCGTTTATTTCGGTTTCAGCGGCGTGTCGCTTGAGATGGCAAGGGAGTACGGCAGGAGGCTGAAGGATGCCGGTTTTACCGTGTCTGCTGCGGAAACCGATCTGCCTGACGAGGGCCTCTATTCGTACAGTGCGTCAAACGCCGACGGTACCGCGGTGGCGTTCACCTATATGGAAACGGGCGAGGGGGCGTTATGCTATATGACGGCAGGCGAGAGCGGCGGTCAAGGAATCGAACTCCCCGATGACGAATTCTAACCATTTGCGATTTGCCACTATCCCCTTGCCACCGCCCTCAGTATATGATAAAATAACAAGCGATTAACGCGATAATCAGCGGATCAGGAACATAAATCGTATAAAACCGAAGCTAAAAGAAAGAATGGAGAGTGCATCATGGGATTTTTTCAAAAACTATTCGGTGATTCAAAAGAAGGAAAAGAAGCGCTCAGCTTTTTAGAAAAACTCGTAAAAGAAAAGGAAAAGCAGGACGCTGAGGCGAAGAAGAAAAAAGAAGAGGAAAAACCTCAGACGCAGGCGCCGGCACCGAAACCGGAGCCGATAGAAGACGACGAGGACCTTGGCCCCTCCGGATTTTCATGGGGACCGAAAATGCCCGCCGAAGAAAACCAGTTCAACTACAACGGCTCGTTCTGGGAATACTTCGAAATGATCTTCCGCGAAGATTTCGCGCAGTACCGCGTAGAAAAGGAAACTCCGCAGGGCCTCAAGAGGATCGTATACACGTTCTACGAAGGAGAACGCAAAGCACTTGTCATTGAAGTGCTCTCAAGCGCGTGCGAAGCAAAAGCGATCCGCAGAAAGTGCGGCGCTGCAGGAATACCGTACCTTCGCTTCTACTACGACTACGACGGCTGGTGGAACACCAGAGCGTATGTTGACAAGCGCATCGGAGATGCTCTGAACGGAAGTTTAGAGGACAACGCGCCTCTCTGGCGTTGACGACACGCTAAACGCAACGCTATGGTGTTGACGCCGCGCGAAACGCGCCGGAAACGGCCGTATAAAACTGAAAAAAAGCAGATCGAGAACGCTTTGCGCCTGCGGCGGACCCGGCATGGAACATAGACAGACACTTCGCAGGCAGTTGTCCATGTACGGTCTGGTACATCCCGGAATTTTCCGGGCTTTAACGTCTTCCCGGTCTGCTTTTTTAATATCTATTCAAAATGCTCGAACTACTTTCGGATCCGAAAACCTGGGAAAAATTCTACGAATACAAAACGTCGCTGGCATGCCCGAAAGACTACGAAACATTTCTGCGCGGGTTTATTGACCGGCAGGAATATCTGCCCGTGTGCAAAGCCATTGCGAACGGTGAGGATTTTCCGCACCCTCGCAAATCGGTGATCAGCAAGCTCAGCACGTCAAAAAAGCGCACTGTCTACATCTATCCGGAAGCAGAAAACGCAGTGATGAAACTGCTCACATTCCTGCTCCTGCGCAGATTTGACGGACTGTTCGAGCGCAACCTTTACTCTTTCCGCCCGGGACTGAACGCAAAAGACGCTATACGCGATCTTCGACGCATAAAAGGGATCGGGAAAATGTACTCGTATAAAGTTGACATCCACAACTACTTCAACTCCGTGCCCGTTGACCGCCTCCTGCCGATGCTCGACGAAGTGATGGCGGACGAGCCCGAAACGTGCGAATTCCTGAAGCGGCTGCTGACCGATCCGTACGTGATCGACCGCGGAAAACCGGTCGGGGAGGAGAAGGGGATAATGGCCGGGACGCCGTTGTCCGCGTTTTATGCGAATCTGTACCTGCGGGCAATGGACCGTTACTTCGCCGAACTTGGCGTCCCGTACGCGCGCTATTCCGACGATATTATTGTTTTCGCGACGTCTATGGAAGAAGCCGGAGCGTATGCGACGAAGATCCGGGCGTTTCTGGCGGAGTACGGCCTCAGCGTGAACCCGGATAAGGAGTGCTTCCGTTCGCCTGACGAGGGCTGGACGTTTCTCGGCTTCAGCGTGAATGGCGGCAACGTCGATATCGCCCCGGCTACCGTGCTGAAGCTGAAGGGCAAGATGCGCCGCAAGGCTGCCGGACTGCTGCGGTGGCGTCTCAGAAACGACGTGTCGGGTGAAAAAGCCGCTGCGGCATTTATACGCATTTTCAACCGTAAACTGCTCGAGGGCCCGAAGGACAACGAACTTACCTGGAGCTTCTGGTTTTTCCCGGTGATCAACACTTCCGCGAGCCTTCGCGTCATTGACCGGTATGCGCAGGAATGTATCCGCTACATCATCAGCGGCCGGCGCACCAAGTCCCGCTTCAACGTCCGCTATGAAGATATGAAAACGCTCGGCTACCGCAGCCTCGTGCACGAATTTTACAGTTTTTCCGCCGGTTCAGATACCTGAAGAAAACGCGATACTTCAATCTGTCTACCTTTTATTGAATTTGCGAAAACTATTGACACGTCCCCCAAAAAGGATTCGTAAGTTGTATCTGCTTTTGAAATGTCAAATATAAATTTGGATTTTTTCTCATACGAAAAACTAACATTAGATCCTTTTTTTATTATTTTGCTAATATCATTGGAATACGGAGAAGAACGATCCTCTACAATTACGTATTCAATGTTATCTATTGTTACATATATTGGTTGTGTCAATAGTTTTTCGCAAATTCTGTTTTGCCACTCGGTGAACATCGGCTTAAACGGCCGGTCGATCATCTGATTCAATGTTCATTTCTTGAATATGATCCATATTCATGTACTTTTTTGTTCCCCAATCGGATCC
>JAGADO010000010.1 GCA_017613535.1 Clostridia bacterium
CCGCCTTTATGTCAATTGTTGAAACGAAGCAAAGAATTTATTATAATATCCGGGCAGGACAGGCACAGGCTGCAGCAGGATCTGCGGTCGCGCCGGACAGGCGAAAGGCAGGACGGAACTATGAAGTCGAATGCGAAAAATCTGAGGAGCGGGATAACGGACGTGCGCCGGATCGTCGTAAAGGTCGGTACGTCTTCGCTTGTACATAAAAACGGAAAAATGAACCTGAAGCGCATAGAAAAGCTTGCCCGCGTTGTTTCCGAACTGAAAAATCAGGGGCGCGAGGTCATTCTTGTGTCGTCCGGAGCTATCGGAGTAGGTACCGAAGCGCTGAAACTGCCTGAGAAGCCGTCGACAGTGTCGGGAAGGCAGGCGGCCGCGGCCGTGGGACAGGTGCAGCTGATGCAGGTGTACAGCAGATTGTTCGCGGAATACGGGTACAATGTCGCGCAGATATTGCTTACCAGGGATACGATGGATGCTGCGGAGGCGAGGCAGAACGCGGTCAATACTTTCACCGCTCTTCTGGACATGGGCGTGCTCCCGGTAGTTAACGAAAACGACACGATCGCTGTTGACGAGATCAAATTCGGGGACAACGATAATCTTTCTTCTATTGTTGCGCGCATCACCAAAGCAGACCTGCTGGTGATATTGACCGACATCGACGGCTATTACAAGGACAATCCGAACGTTTGCCCCGATGCGGAGATGTACCATACCGTCACCGACTTGTCCGAAGCAATCGAAGCTGCGGCAGGCGGGGCGGGGAGCAAGCTCGGAACGGGCGGAATGCTTACGAAAGTGCATGCGGCGAGACTTGCCGCGTCGGAAGGCATCTGGGCCGTGATCGCGAACGGTCAGGAGCCGGAAGTGCTGTACAAAATACTTGACGGAGAAGACGTGGGTACGGCGTTCGTGCCCGAAAAGGCGCGCTGAGACGGCGGCGGAAGTGCGAAAGCAGGGGGAATCGTTATGGAAAATACTGTAAAAGCGAACAATATTATATATCTTGAGAAGCTTGGTGCTGCGGCGGTGAAGGCCGAGCGTGTGCTGTCGAGAGCGTCGTCTGCGCTGAAAAACAAGGCGCTGCTTCTGGCGGCTGACAAGCTGCTGGCGTTGGAAAAAGAGATCATCGCGGACAATGCGAAGGACGTTGACGCTGCTGCGGCGCGCGGCATGAGCGTGTCGATGCAGGACCGCCTGAGGCTTACGCATAAGCGGATCGAAGATATTGCCGAGGGGATCAGGCAGGTAGTTGCGCTTCCGGACCCGGTCGGCGACGTGCTGGACGGCGGGACAAGGCCTAACGGTCTTCGTATCGTTAAGACTCGCGTTCCTCTTGGCGTGCTGGGGATCATTTACGAGGCCAGGCCGAACGTTACGGCAGATGCAGCGGCGCTTTGCATCAAATCCGGAAATGCGTGCATTCTTCGCGGCGGAAAAGAAGCTATTAATTCCAACATCGCGATCGCGTGCGTGTTCCGCGAGGCGCTGGGAGAGGCAGGTCTTCCCGCCGACTGCGTGCAGCTGATCACCGACACGACGCGCGAAACGGCCGCGGAAATGATGAAACTTGACAAATATATTGACGTGCTCATTCCTCGCGGAGGGGCCGGGCTCATCAATGCGGTGGTCAACAACGCTACGGTGCCTGTGATCCGTACCGGTACGGGTAACTGTCACGTGTACGTTGACAAAGCCGCAGACCTCGAGATGGCGGAGAAGATCGTTGTCAACGCAAAAACGCAGCGCCCGAGCGTCTGCAATGCGATGGAAACGCTGCTGGTGCATAAGGATGTTGCCAGTGAGTTCCTGCCGAAGGTCTCTTCAGAGCTTGTCCGCCGCGGCACCGAACTTCGCGTGTGCGAAAAGAGCAAAGAGATTTTAATTGCTGCAGGTTTCGATGCGGATTCGCTGAAAGACGCGACGGAAACGGATTGGGCGACCGAATACGACGATCTGATCCTGGCGGTGAAGATCGTTGACACGCTCGAAGAGGCGATCGACCACGTTTCAACGTATACGACGCACCATTCGGAGGCAATCGTTACGCACGATTACAATGCCGCTTCCGAGTTCCAGCTTTCGATCGATGCGGCGTGTGTGTACGTCAATGCTTCTACGCGTTTCACGGACGGTTTTGAGTTCGGGCTTGGTGCGGAGATCGGCATCAGCAACCAGAAGCTGCACACGCGCGGTCCGATGGGGCTCAAAGAGCTGACGACGGTGAAGTACCTGATCAACGGAAACGGGCAGGTAAGGGGATAAATCCTTCAAGAAAACGAAGTTTGGAATTAATGACCGCTCCTGCGAAGGGGCGGTTTTGTTATGCGGCGAAAAAAATATTGACAAAAAACGACCGCGGGAGTATAATTAAAGTATCAATTGATACCATATTAAGGCGTGAGTTGGTGACCGGAATTGACAGATGATATCAGAGCTCGAATAGAAACCGAATCAGAAGTTCGAGCATATATAAATGATTTGAAGTACGCATTAAATAACGGAGCACAGATTAATTTCCAGATCAAAAGACAAATTGACGAAGAAAGAGAAGAAAAATATACAAACTTATACACGGTAAATAAACTGTTTCCGGACGAAAATCCGGTCAGTGCACTTAGGAAGGAACTATTAACGTTAACCGTGGAAAATTATATGCAGACTGTTAAAGACCTGAGATTTCCAAAGAGATGCGAGATGCGTGAGTTTGGAAAAGTATATAACGGGGACGAAGATGTCTACATAAAGATCCGTGTTGAACTGTTAGGGCAGTTCGGCAGAGCGACAACATTTATAATGTCGTTTCACTATGCCGAGAAGGCTTTTACACCAGATATGTTTCCATACCGTAAGAATTAAAAGAGGGTGTTTTCGTGGAAATGACAGTTCTTAAAAGAGAGAAAAAATTATGCACGTGCTGCATGGAAGAACACGAGGTGAAGACCGTCCGGATCAGAGAGCAAGCGACTTTTAAAAACCGTAAAGTGTCCTATGATGCGCTCAGTTTATATTGCGATGCGGCGGATGAATTATATGTGGATGAGGAGCTATTACAAGAGAATGACATTAAGCTTAAAGACGCATACAGAAGAGAGGAAGGACTCTTAACATCGGCAGAGATTATAGCTATCCGGGCCAAGTACGGTATAACTCAGAGCGACCTTTGCACGCTGCTCGGATGGGGCGGGAAAACCATTACCAGATACGAAAGCCATCAGGTCCAGGACAGAGCACATGATACGATCCTTAAAAAGATCGATAATGATCCGGAGTGGTTTTTAACGCTTTTAAAGGAGGCAAAAAGCGAACTGTCTGAGGATGCTTTCGCTAAATATTCGGAAAGTGCTACTCTTTTGTATGAGGCAGAGCAGGATATTTACCTTAGAAAGGCCATAGAAGCGAGCTATGCTAAATTTCAGGGAAATAAGCTTTTTCAAGGAAATACAGAACTGTCGCTGGATAAAGTAGTTGATGTTATCCGGTATTTCGCGGCTTCTCCAAAGGTGAAAAGTCTTTTTAAAGTTAAGCTTATGAAGTTGATGTGGTACGCAGATGCGTTGTCGTATAAGAGGCGAGGCGAGGCTATAACAGGGCTTGCATATCAGGCGCTTTCTTTGGGAGCGGTTCCTGTAGGTCATAACTATATTATTGACCTGAAGGACGTCCCGTGCGAAGAAATTGATATGGAAGAGTCTATCGCATACTACTTTTCTTTAACCGGAGAGGCATCTTTTCCGTCCCTTACATATGATGATATGGCGATTTTGGATGAGGTGATCAAAAAACTGGGCGAGATGTCGAAGGATGATATAGTTTTGTTTATGCATAGAGAGCAGGCATATATCGAGACCGCGCCCAGAGACATTATTCAATTCAAATATGCAGAAAACCTGCAGATCTGAAGAGTCCGCAGGTTTTCAACTTGTCAATTTGGTTCAAAATACCCGCCTTCGCGGTAAAGTTTGATATACTCCTTCGTCATGTTCCAGTACATATCAGCCGGATCATCGCCGTAAAGCGCGGTCTTGGCGGTGAAAACACCGGTATTCTCGGCATATTCGTTGAACGAATTGATCACGATGATCTTCGGTTTCTTCTTGGCGGTGAAGACCTGCTTCCAGGACTCCTTATACCACTCGCCGTGATTACGCGGCACAGGAGTGTGACCCTTGCGATTGTCCCAGCCCGGCATCACGACCATGACCTCGGTATCCTGCTTCGTGCCCTGATCATACGCCCAGCCGTAATAACCCGGGCGGCTTTGATTGTCCGCCCAGCGGAGAGTGAACTTATCGGTGTACTTCGTCTTACCGCCGCCGTCGATGTAATCTTTCCACATCTTCTCGCCGTTGTCGCCGTAAACGATCAGCAGGGGTTTTCCGTCAAGCATATAATATGATTCGCCGAAGGGCTCGCGGAGATAGCGGTTATTCAGCAGCACAGCCTCGTCCTCGATCGCTTTTCCGTTCTGCTCCCACTGGATCGCACCGATGGCGGAGCAATAACGGATGGGTTTATTGCCGGCGTCGTTCCATTCCTGAATGCACTCGGCAACGGCCAATGCGCGTTTGTTGATGAAGCCGCCTCCCACGTCGATGTGATTCGTCTGATCCATGATGATGAAATCGATGCCTGCTTCGGTCAATTCCTTCAGGTGGTACATTATCAGTTCTTTATCCATCGAGTCGTACAGGCCGTACGTCCCGTCGGGCAGCAGCGGTTTGTACTGGATGTCCCAGTCTTTCCACAGATTTTTATCCGGATCGTTCGGGTCCTCGGGGTCGTATTTATACCACACGCTGTACCAGATGCCGATGTCGCTGTTGCCCGGCTCGACCTTGATCTTTTCCACTTTTCCGCCCTCCCCGTTGTCTGGGTCAATTGTATTCGCCGGATCGCCCTGGCTTTTGCATCCCGCCAGCCCGCAAACGGCTGTGCAGATCAATGCGCACAATAAAACGGCGGTCAACAATCGTTTCATCATTTCTGTCACCTCTCGTGCTTTAATTATACATTCTCCCGGGCGCGATTTCAATATTGAAGGGAGCAGAGCCTGCAGCATGGCAAATTTGACAAAGCACCTATTTTGCTTATAATAATATAGAAGAAAATCAAACGGAAAAGTGCGCCGGAAAAGTGTACCGAAACGCGAATTGCGCGCAAGAAAGGAACGGTATCAAGATGAAAAAAAAATATCGATAGTTATCGCCTTTGTGATGCTGATATCCTTATCGGCGATGTACGCCACAGCAGCAAACAGAGGTCTGCCGTTCGAACTCGTCCCGCCGGCCAATGTCTCTGCGACATGGCTTGAAGGGAACGACTCTCCCACGACCACCTCGATCGCCTACACCAAACATACGATGTACTTCCGGATGCGGTTCGTTGTCACCACGTACAAAGATACCGAGGATGGAACGAAGGCGACGTATTATTATTCCGACTGGTCTAACACGACGGCGGCAATACGGATATTACCGAAGGCACAAATCCTCCGGACGATATTACGAACCCGGCTAAGAAGACCTGCCCGATCTGCCACTTCTGCTCTCAGCCTCTCGGCCTGTGCATATTCATCTGGCTGCTGATAATACTCGCAGTGATAATAATCATCATAGTAATCATCGTTGTCATCAGAAAGAAGAAAAAAGGTAAAAAATGATATAATGATACCCACGGAGGTGCGAATAAAATGAAAAAAGCGAAATCATTCACCGCAAAACGGATCCTTGCCGCACTGCTTACCGCGGCACTGGTGCTGACGGCAACGGCGATCGCGCCGGTGTTTGCCGACAGCGGTTTTGAACTTTGGGACGACTACGGATACGGCGTAAGATCACAGATCGACCGCATAACCGCGGACGGAGCGGATATTGCCGGCGGCTCGCCCGGAGACTACCTGTCGAAAAACAAATATACCGTAGCCGGCGTATACGACACGCTCACGTTCGAAGGCTGGGCGGGGTACGACCAGATTGTCATGGCAGTCGGATACGCGCTGGACGGAGGAGAAAATGTATTGACCGGAACGACCACTCCGGCCGAGGAAGGCTCGCACGCCGCGACGTACGGCGGGGACAACGCGTTCTATTATTCGATCGACGTTCCCGTGACCGGTATCAAGGAGAAGACGCGCATCTCGCTCATCGCTAAGTTGGAAGATGACACTGTGGTCGCGCTTCACCGCTTCGACGTTTTCATTCAGGAAAAAGCCGAAAAGATAAAGAAAAAGGACGTTGCGCTCACACAGGGCGGAACAGGCACGCCGATATGCTTCTCGGACTACGGAGAAGTTGCCTTCAAGATCCATATTGAGGAACAGTGGCGCCTGGGACAGTTCGTTGTCGTTAACTCGCCTACGTGGGATATGGTCGGGGCCGGTCTGAAAGCCGAAATATTCAAGTGGGACACCGATTACGGCAAGACGCAGAGCGGCAAGCCCCTCGGTACGTGCTACATCGAGGATCACATCAACTGCACAAGTATGGTGCTTGAGCTTGGTTACATTCCCGAAGGTGATTATCTGATCATATTGTCGGATTTCGAACTCAAGATCGGCGGATATGATGCGACCGGCCCTGTGGCGTCGCAGAAAGACACGTTCAAGTATTTTGTTGACGGTTACGAGACCGATACCGGTATCCCGCAGCTGATGATGGTGCTGTACGATAACACCGAGCCGCCCGAGATAACCGCCGCTCCCGCTACCGAAGAGCCTGCGACCGAAGTTCCGGCTACCGCAGAGCCCGCGACGGAAGTTCCTGCCACGGATGTTCCCGCGACCGCTCAGCCTACAGATAAGCCTGTGAGCGAGCCTACTGCGGCGACAAAGACCGATCCGGGAGATAACAAGGAAAAGACTGATGGCGGAAACAAAGCGCTTCCGATAATTCTTGGCGTCATTGGCGGCGTCGCTGTCATTGCCGGCGTGATAATTGCAGTCGTGGCTTCGAAGAAAAAGAAGGCCGGGAAATAATTGACCGCAGCATAATCGGAGGACAGTTTTAATGGCGAAGAATAAGCGCGGCGCGTTTAACGGAACGCGCAGAGACAGAGTCCGGAGCAGGGGAATAATTTGCATCGCACTTGCCGCCGCGGCACTGGCTGCGCTGATGGCAGCGTGTACGTCCGGCGCGGGAGGAGATCCTAAAAGGACTGCCGAACCGGCCGCGAACGGGCAGAAAGCAAAAAAACAACTCGAAGGATACCTGAAGAACGCGGAAACCTTTCCGTTGTCCTTCGCGTACGACGGTAAAACGCAGCATGGCTTAGGGGAAGGCTTTGTCCCGAACGGGATCTCTCAAAAAGAGGAGAACGACGGCACGAGGTACGAGGCGATATTTACGCACGAAGCGAGCGGCGCTGTGTTCCGGATCGATTCAAAAGCGTACAATAACTTTAACGCGCTCGAATGGACGGTATATATATCGAACGACGGCGGAAATGACACCGGCGTTTTCAGCGATATTCTGGCGTGCGACCTGACTGTCACCGGGCGCGATCCTGTGCTCAAAGGTATCAACGGAGATCTGGGCGATATGTATATGCCGTACGAAGTGCCTCTTTCGAACGGCGGACAGGCAAAAGTTCATAAAGAATCGGTATCCGGCAGACCCACGCACGGCAATTTCCCCTATTTCAATCTTGAGTACGGAGACGGAGGCAGCTTCGTGGCGTACGGCTGGCCAGGATGCTGGAAAGCAGATTTTGAAGCCGTTGACGGCACAAAAACTCCGTCGGTCCGCATTTCGGGCGGCCAGCTTTCGATCGCGACAAGGCTGGAGCCGGGCGAAACGATACGTACGCCTCTCGTGGCAATGCTGAACTATTCCGGACGCGACGAGGAGGTCAATATGAACCTCTGGCGCCGCTGGTTCATCGAATGCAACATAAAAAAAGACACGTCGGGAAACGTTATCGGACCGGCGTTTTCGTGGGGCAACGTCGTTCAGGGCATGAACACGCAGAAGCTTCTGCGTACCGTGAATTCGTACTTTGCGCACGGCGTTGATCTCGATTATTTCTGGATCGATGCCGGCTGGTATACGAATGCGGCGGGAGCAACGTGCTCCTGGCCGGAGACCGGCACATGGCAGGTAAATACCGCGATGTTCCCTGACAAGTTCACTCAGGTCTCCGATCTGATGCACGAAAAGGGCGGAAAAACGCTCCTCTGGTTCGAACCGGAAGTTGTCCGGCTGGATAAAAAAGCGTTTCTGCGCGCAAACAGCGATTTCGATGAGAGCTGGATGCTCGGTACTGCGGCGCAGGGAACGTGGCTCGAAGGACAGCTCCTTGACCTCGGAAACCCGGACCTGCGTGCGTGGCTGCTCGGCCGAATTTTTACGGTGCTTGACGAGGGCAGGATAGATATGTTCCGGCAGGACTTCAACGTTGACCCCGCTCCGGTTTGGAAGCAGTGCGACGGAGAAGGCCGCACCGGCTTTACCGAAAATAAATACGTGCAGGGTTATCTCGCCTTCTGGGATGCGATACTGGAGCGGTACCCCGAAATGACGATCGACTCCTGTGCATCAGGCGGAGGCCGCAACGACCTCGAGACGATGCGCAGATCTGTGCCGCTGCATGTCAGCGATTTCTGGGACGGCAACGCCGGCGGTTACGACGAGAGGCAGGCTGTTATGATGTCGCTTGCGCGCTGGTTCCCGTTCTTCAAACTGGGAACTTCCGAAACTGTCGACCTGACAGAGTACAAACTGCGCTGCTGCCTTGCGGGCTGGACCGTGGTCAATGTTTCTTCTATCAGCAAGGTCACGCCATGGGATATGATTGCAAAATACGAGCGCGAATGGCGCAGATACGCTTCATATATCTACGCCGATCTCTACCAGCTTACGCCCGTGAGCAAGGCGGACAACGTCTGGCGTGCTCTCGAATATTTCGATCCTGCTCAGGATTCAGGTACCGCGGTGTGCTTCCGGGCTCCGAAATGCGAGCAGGAAGTGTTCACGGTGAAACTGAAAGGCCTGGATCCGAATGCTACATATATAGTTTCTGACTGCGACGGACTGGTCTCGGTCAAAGCCACCGGCGCGGAACTCATGAACAGCGGGTTCGAAGTAAGGCTGGACGTAGCGGGCTCTTCGGCGCTGATGTTCTTCGGGAGGGAATGATATGAAACACAACAGATCGTTGCCGGCAATAGCGGTGCTGCTGGCGGTCGTGATGATTGCCGGAAGCCTGAGTGCAGGAATAAGAGTATCGGCCGCAGGTTCGGGCACATACACGCTTGCCGAAGATATGGAACCCGTTGACGCATTCACGATCGACGGAAGCCAGTACTGGATCGGCGAGACAGGTATGACGCCCGGCACCCCGATACACATCGGCAACTCGGATTATACCCACGGCATCTCGTTCCACCCGGCATCGGAAGGCCCTGCGTACCTCACATATAATGTTGAGGGCCGCGGGTTTAAGACGTTTTACGCAGTTGTCGGAAAAGATCGTGCGTCCGGCCGCGACGTTGGCGGTGACAGGGGCATAAAGGGATCGAAGATCAGCGCGGAAGTCTGGGCCGACGGCGTTAAGATCGCGGAAAGCGGGAATCTCCCTTATCCCGAAACATACACATTTAAGGTCAATATTCAAGACGCAAAGGAAGTGAAGCTTGTCGTGACAGACGGCGGAGACAGCATTTATTGCGATACGACGTCCTGGGGCAACGCTCTGTTTTCTCAGGAAAGTGCCGATGAGTTTACAGTGCCCGCGGCAATTGAAAATGCAACCGTAACGGAGGCTCCCACGGAGGAACCCACGCCGGCTCCGACAAATCCGCCGGATATTTCCGAGCGCGAAAAAGTTTACCTGAGCGACATTGCGTGGAAAGCGGCGGAGATATACCCGGCGGCCAACGGAGGCGTACCGACACGCGACGGAAACCTTGCCGACGAGGAGCTCTGGATATGCGGTGAGTTCTTTGAAAAGGGAGTCTGCATGCATGCGCAGGCAGGGAGCAACTCTTATCTGGAAGTTGACCTCGACGGGCTTGGCTTCAATACGTTTGCGGCGTATGTGGGTACGGCTGAGAGCGACCAGTACGACGTGACAATGGCGTCGGTACATTTCATATTTATTGTCGACGGGAAGGAAAAGCTGCGGACCGATCTGCTGAAAGCGGATACTGAACCAACGCTGGTCACGGTAGATATTGCCGGTGCGAAACTGCTGCGTATCGAAATGGACAACGGCGGTGACGGCATCAGCGGTGACTGGGGCGCGCTGGGCAATGCAGTGCTTGCCCGAGCTACTGATGTTAAAGATATTTACGCCACTCCTGCTCCTACTGCCACTCCCGAACCGACGCCGACGAAGGCGCCCACGGAAGAGCCGCAGAAGACCGGTCAGGCTGCCACTCCGGCCGCGTCCGAAAACGGCGGGGCCGGTGATAATACTCCCGGCGGAAGCAGTGAAACAGATAAAAAGAAGTCCAATACCGGGCTGATAATAGGAATCGCCGTGGGAGCAGCTGCCGCCGCGGCCGTAATTGCCGTCATCGCTTTGCGCGCGAAAAAGCGTAAATAATAGCGTAATAATTGTTAAAACGATCGAGAGGAAACTAAAATGAGCGAAGAAATCGAGAAAAAAGCCGGCAAAATTGCCCCGACGGGCCGCGAAATATGTGCAATGATCGACCATACTGCGCTGAAACCGCAGACGACCGAAGCAGAAATACGCAAATTATGCGCCGAAGCGAGCGAAAACCACTTCGCGAGCGTATGCGTGAACACATCGTACCTGCCGCTTTGCCGCGAATTGCTTAAAGAAGAGCAGGACAGCGGAGTTAAATGCTGTGTGGTGATCGGGTTCCCGCTTGGTGCGTGTGCGACCGAGGTCAAGGTTTTCGAGACGCTTTATGCCGTGCGCGAGGGTGCCGATGAGATCGACATGGTCATCAACGTCGGTGCTGTCAGGGAGAAGCGCGACGAATTCGCGGCGTACGACATCCGTGCCGTGCGTGAGGCGTGCAAGGGCAAAGTACTTAAGGTCATAATAGAGACCGGTCTGCTTTCGGATGAGGAGAAAGAGCGCGCCACGCGGATCGCGGCAATGGCCGGAGCGGATTTTGTTAAGACCTGTACCGGATTTTCTGCCGGTGCGGCAACGCCCGGGGACATCGCTCTTATGCGAAAGACTCTTGACGAGCTCGAGCGTGTCGGACTTACGAAGCACGTGAAGCTCAAGGCGTCCGGGGGCATACGCACGTACGAAGCCGCATGCGAGCTGATCGCCGCAGGGGCGGACAGGATCGGGGCAAGCGCGGGTGTCGCTATTGCCATCGGGCCACATAACGTGGTATAATACATTATGTCGGTTTATGCCATTGCGGCAGCCCGGCGTTACCCCAGTTTACTCAGGAAAAAGGAGAGCTGAAAAATGGTATACAGAGCAGCTGCGGCTACTTGTCCCGGAAAGAAAAAAAGCTATAACAGCAACAATTTCTACCTGAATTCCAAATATATCACTGAGGAGTATTGCTCGTCTCAGATATTGCTGACGCAGAAAAAAGATCAGAAAGGACTGCAGATATATGCGGTCAGCGAAGGCTACGGCGCAGACCTGTATCAGGACGAGGCGTCGCTTATTGCCGTTAAAAATCTGTTCAAATATCACAGCAAAAAAGTTGACGAACTTACCTCGATGAGACAGACAGGGCAGTCAACGGTGAATGTTGACCTTGCAGCGTTCGTGAGTTCGTACATTCAGTCGACTAATAACGCTGTTAAGGCGAGGATCAATGCCGTAGGCGAGAAGGCCAGGAACCTTCAGTCCACTCTGGCGCTCGTCTGCATAAAGGGTAAGAAGATCGTCACGGCGAACCTGGGCGACACGCGTATTTATCATTACCGCGCGGGAGTGCTCAGGCAGATCTCCGAGGATCATACCCAGGCGCAGAAGATGGTCGAGCTTAACCTGCTCACACCCGAGCGCGCCGCATCGCATCCGAAACGCCACAAACTTACTCAGTATTTCGGCATCCATAATTCCGAGAATCCCCTGGCTCCCGCGATATTCGAAATGAAATCCGAGCCCGGAGACGTATTCCTTATCTGCAGCAGAGCATTTTACGAAAATATCACGCATGACGAGATGCAAAGCACGATCAGAAGCGCTGAAAATGTTGCCGAGATCGTGGACAAACTTATGTCTGCCGTTGCAGAAGCGGGATTCTCCGATGATACGACGCTCGTTGCCATTCAGGCTCTGAACACTGACGAGCTTGAAGCCGCAGGTGCTGCGGGGTCAAAGACGGCAGGTGCGGTTTCCGGTGCTGCTGCAGGTGCGGCAGCAGGTGCTGCGGCTGTGACAGCAGCTGCTGCGGCCGCTGCGTCTAACGCGGAAAATGTTGTTTCTTCCGCTGCGGATGCCGCTTATGCCGGTGCTTCCGGTGCGGTCGAAGCTGCAGGCGACGAAGTAAACAGAGCCGCTTCCGGAATAGCCGATTCCGTCGAAGGTGCCGCGGATTCAGCAGCGGATTCAGTTGAAAATGCTGCGGGCGAAGCGGCGGATAAAGCCGGAGAGATCGGTGATGAGATCGACGGCGCTGCCGGTCAGATCGAAAAAGACGTAAACGACTCTGCCGGAGCCGCAGCCGCTTTTGCAGGAGCTGCGGCAGGTGCCGCGGCCGGAACGGCAGCGGCAGCAGCAGAAAGAGGAGCGGACGAAGTAATTGACGCCGGATACGGTGCGCGTGATGCCGTGCGCGAGAGTGCGGGCAGAGTGCAGGGACGTGAAGCCGACGGAAATAACAGCTTCTTTGACTTCTCGTTTGACGAAAACGCGAACGACGATGACGTGAAAGTTGCCGACAGACCGAGCGCACGTCACGAAAAATTCACGGACGACGATTTCGAAAATATGTTTGCCGGAATGGACAGGGCTGACGAACCTACAGGTACTGTTTCCCCGATCGCCGCGGATCCCGGTGTAAGGCGCACCGCGGCCCGTACCGACGCGGTATCGAGAGCTGCCAGCACACAGAGTGCGGATAAAAACAGCCTGTTCGTACATGACGAGAGAGGCGAGAATGACACGCTCGATCCGAACGATGAGATCAAGGAAAAGAAGAGCGGCGGATTTATCGGCCGCATCAAATCGTTCCTCGGCATCGGCGGCGGAGACGGAAACGACAGCCAGATCTGGCCCGCGGTCGTAGTATTCCTGCTCTGCATCGTGATCATCGTGCTGTTTGTTGTCCTCGGCATCAAATTCTACAAGAATTCCAAGAATAAGAACACGACGCCTACCACGGCTCCGATCATTTCGACGTCAACGCCCGGCGAAGGCGATGTAACGCCGTTGCCCACGGATGAGCCTAATATCACGCCTATCGAGAGCAATACCGACGAACCCACTGCGACAGCTGTTGCCCCCGCGACCGCTACCGACGAATTGCCTACGGCAACTGCTACGAAGGTTCCTGCTACTGATGTTCCGGCTACTCCGACTCCTACCAAGAACGTGACGCCTGTTCCGACCGAAGTTCCTACCGAAGTCCCTACCGAAGTGCCTACCGAGGTCCCGACTGAAGTTCCGACCGACGTGCCTACTGACGTGCCCACCGAAGTTCCGACTGACGTACCTACCGACGTACCGACTGACGTGCCCACTGATGTTCCTACCGACGTGCCGACTGACGTACCGACAGATGTGCCCACGGACGTTCCGACCGATGAACCGACTGAAGTTCCTACCGAGCCTCAGCCCACCGAGCCCGAACCCACAGAGCCTCAGCCTACCGAGCCCGAACCCACAGAGCCTCAGCCGACAGAACCCCAGCCTACCGAGCCTCAGCCGACCGAACCTGAGCCCACCGAGCCTCAGCCCACCGAGCCCGAGCCTACCGAGCCTCAGCCGACCGAACCCGAGCCGACCGAGCCTCAGCCTACCGAGCCCGAGCCTACCGAGCCCGAGCCCACTGAGCCCGAGCCCACTGAGCCTCAGCCCACGGAACCCGAGGCGACCGACGATAACGGGGGAGAGCCGTGATAAATGAAATCAAAGCGCTTTGTCGATAGATCAAGACAAAAAAGCGATTATTAACGAAAAAAAGGTGAAACGGTGATCATAAATTCTCCGTTTCACCTGTTTTTAAAATAAAGGGTGAGTAATATGGAAGGAAAAACAAATTGCTGCTGCGCTAAAGAAGGCAGCGACCTCAGCCTGCTGGAACCGGTATTACAGGAGTATGGAAATGTCCCCGGCAGCCTGATAACGATCCTGCAGCACGCACAGGACATATACGGGTACCTGCCCGTTGACGTCATGCGTCACGTTGCAGAACGCACCGGAGTAAAGCCTGCGAAAGTACTGGGCGTTGCCACGTTCTACACGCAGTTCAGACTGAAACCCGTAGGAAAGTACCTTATTATGTTGTGCCAGGGAACCGCCTGCCACGTAAACGAGTCCGAACTGGTGCTTGCCGCTGTGAAAGACGAACTCGGGATCGAAGACGGAGATACGACGGAAGACGGACTGTTCTCGCTGAAGACCGTCGCATGCCTCGGCTGCTGCAGCCTGTCGCCTGTTATGATGATCAACGAGGAAACGTACGGAACGCTTACGCCGGACAAGGCAGTGAAGATCATTCGGGAATTGCGGGGTGCGGCAAATGAGTAAATATGTTATTAAAGTTGGCGAGGGCAGCTGCGGAATGGCTGCCGGTGCGGGCAAGGTCTACGCTGCGCTCGAGAAGGAGCTTGAAGAGCGTCAATGCGGCAGTGCTGCGAGGCTGACGATCACGGGCTGCATAGGTATGTGCTACCTGGAGCCGATCGTTGACGTGTACGTAAGCGGGACCGCCGAGAGAAGAAGCAGAATGTATTGCCGCACAGACGCGAAATTCGCGGCTATACTTGCCGAAGCAATAAAGAAAGACGATCTGGACGCGCCGGAACTTGCCGCGTACGAACCTGCCGAGGAAGACAAAGAATTCCTGACGAAGCAGACGCGCATTGCCCTGCGCCACTGCGGAAAGATCAACCCCGAAAGCATCGAGGAATATATTGACGCAGACGGATACAAAGCGCTGAAAAAAGTGCTGCTCGGAATGACGCCTGAAGAAGTGATCGACACCGTAAAAACGTCCGGACTTGCAGGGCGCGGCGGCGCAGGTTTCCCCACGTGGTTCAAGTGGAACGCGGCGCGGAGTTCGAAGAGCGAGACGGGGCAGAAATACCTGATCTGCAACGCTGACGAGGGAGACCCCGGAGCGTTTATGGACAGAGCCGTCATCGAGAGCGACCCGCATAACCTGATCGAAGGAATGCTGATCGGCGCGTATGCGATCGGAGCAACCGAAGCCGTCGTGTACGTCCGTGCCGAATACCCGCTCGCGATCGTGAGGCTGAAAAAAGCAATCGCCCAGGCCGAAGAGGCAGGGTATTTAGGGGACAATATCCTCGGCTCCGGTTTTTCGTGCCGTCTTCGCATAAAAGCAGGCGCGGGAGCGTTCGTGTGCGGCGAAGAAACGGCGCTGATCGAATCTCTCGAGGGTCAACGCGGCATGCCCCGCCTGAAGCCTCCTTTCCCCGCTCAGAAGGGATACTGGCAGCAGCCCTCCAACATAAACAACGTTGAAACATTCGCAAACGTGCCCTGGATCCTGCTTAACGGCGGAGAGGCTTTCGCGGCGCTCGGCACCGAAGACAGCAAAGGCACGAAAGTGTTTGCGCTCACCGGAAAGATCCGCCGCGGCGGACTTGTCGAAATACCGATGGGCAAGACGCTTCGCGACGTCATTTTCGACATAGGCGGAGGCATCAGAGACGGACGCGAATTCAAAGCCGTTCAGATGGGCGGTCCGTCCGGCGGATGCATACCGAAAGAACTGCTCGACACAGTAATAGACTATAAGAAATTGTCGGCGACCGGCGCGATAATGGGCTCCGGCGGAATGGTCGTAATGGACGACTCCACGTGTATGGTCGAAATGGCCAGATTCTTCCTTGACTTCACGACGAAAGAATCGTGCGGAAAATGCATACATTGCCGCCTGGGCACGAAACGCATGCTCGAAATACTCACCCGCATCGTGAACGGCGAAGGACGCGAGGGAGACGTGGAACTGCTCGAAGAGCTTTGCCGCACGATCAAGGACGGCGCTCTTTGCGGACTTGGCCAGACGGCACCGAACCCGGTATTGACAACGATCCGCTATTTCCGGAACGAATACGATGCGCATATCAAAGAAAAACGCTGCCCCGCACACGCGTGCAAAGCGCTCGTCAGTTACGAGATCGATCCTGCCAAGTGCCGCGGATGTACCGCATGTGCGCGCAAGTGCCCGGCCGGAGCGATCACCGGAAAAGTAAAAGAACCGCACGTTATTGATAACGAAAAGTGCGTCAGATGCGGCAGCTGCTACGAGACCTGCCGTTTCGGCGCGGTCGTGCGTAATTGAAGGGGAGGCGCTGAACAATGAGTATCGAATTCAAGATCAATGATATTACGGTAAGTGCCGAACCAGGCGAAATGATCGTAAATGTAGCCGAACGCTACGGGATCGAGATCCCCACGCTTTGCCACGACCCGAAGATCAAATCTTACGGCGCGTGCGGAATGTGCGTGATCGAGGCGAAGGGCGGCGGCAAACTGCTGCGCTCCTGTTCGACCGAGGTCAATGAACGTACGGCCGGTATGGAGTACTATACCGATACGCCGCGCACGATCCAGGCAAGGAAGCTGGCACTCGAACTGCTGATGTCCGACCACACAGGAGATTGCCGCCCGCCGTGTATGGAAGCCTGCCCGGCCGAGACCGACTGCCAGGGATACGCGGGACTTATTGCCAACGGAATGACCTCCGAGGCGTTCAAACTCATAACCGAAAAGATCCCGCTGCCCGCATCGATCGGCCGCGTCTGCCCTCATCCGTGCGAGAAAAAGTGCCGCAGAGGCCAGCTGGACAAGCCCGTTTCGATCGCGGCTCTTAAACGTTTCGCGGGAGACGTAAACCTTGCCCTCGGCGAAGGCCGGGCGGTGAAATTCGCGGCGCCAGAAGTTAAAACAGGTAAAAAAATTGCTGTCGTTGGCGGCGGTCCTGCAGGTCTTACCGCGGCGTCGGTGCTTGCGGCGAAGGGCCACAGCGTCACGATATACGAGGCGATGCCAGAGGCCGGCGGAATGCTGCGCTACGGTATACCCGAGTACAGGCTCCCCAAAGCGGTGCTGGCGAAGGAAATCGAAATGCTCAAAAGTCTCGGAATCGAGATACGTACGGGCGTGAAGATCGGCGGCAATGCCGAAGGATCGGTCAGTTTTGACCGGCTGCGCGCGGACAACGACGCTATTATCGTTGCTATCGGTGCCTGGGTCAGCAGCAAGATGCGCGTTCCGGGCGAAGACCTCAAGGGCGTAGTAGGCGGAATAGATTTCCTGAGAGAAGTTGCCCTCGGCGGCAGACCGGAGATCGGCGAAAAGGTCGCGATCTGCGGCGGCGGAAATACGGCAATGGATGCATGCAGGACCGCGGTGAGGCTCGGTGCGAAGAAAGTTTACACGATCTACCGCAGAACGAGAGCCGAAATGCCTGCGGAACAGGTCGAGATCGACGAAGCCGAAGAGGAAGGCGTGGAATTCAAATTCCTGTGCAACCCCGCGGAACTGATTGCCGGCGATGATGGTCGCGTCAGGACGGTGAAGGCGCAGATCATGGAACTGGGCGAGCCGGATGCTTCGGGCAGAAGGTCGCCGGTACCGGTAGAAGGCGCGTTCGAATATATTGACGTTGACACGGTCATAATGGCGATCGGGCAGGGCGTTGACCCGCGCGGATTCGACGGACTCGAGCTCACGAGGAAAAACACGGTCGTTGCCGATGAAGACACGTTCGAGACGAACCTCAAGGGCGTGTTCGCGTGCGGAGACGTGACGAATAAAGGCCCCGGGATCGCCGTTGCCGCGATCGCCGAAGCGCAGAAAGCCGCGAAAGCCGTGGATTCGTACCTCATGAAGGGCGATGCGGACAAAGCTTCTGCTGCCAGAAAGCCTTTCCTTTCCAGGAGAAATTTAAGCGACGCGCGCGTGAAAGAGCTTTACGCTCACCGCCTGGCCGAGCCGTCCGAGCGGGTGCAAATGTCTGTGGATGCTCCCGATGTTCGCCGCAATACGTTTAAAGAGTTTGCAAAGGGATTTACGAAGGAAGAGGCTGAAGCGGAGGCAAAGCGCTGCCTCGAATGCGGCTGTATGGACTACTTCGAGTGCAAACTTGCGCGTTACGCCGGTCAATACGATATTCATCCCGAGAGGATCGAGGGTTTCCGCCACGACCGCAACATGCGTGTCGAGAGCGAGTATTTCGTGCGCGATACCGACAAATGCATTTTGTGCGGTTTGTGTGCAAGGGCGTGCGAGCAGATCACCGGACAGACGGTGCTCGGGCTTGTCGGCCGCGGATTTGACACGATCGTGCAGCCTGAAATGGGCCTGCCGCTGTCCAAAACCGACTGCCTGTCATGCGGCCTGTGCGTAAGCGTTTGCCCGACCGGAGCGCTCACCGAAAAAACGGCGCTCGAAAAACAGGTGCCGGTAAAGGAAGAGATCGCGGCTTCGACGTGCAGAATGTGTCCTGCAAAATGCCGCATCAATGTCGCGAGCCGCGGAAATACCGTTACGCGCGTACTGCCTGAAAAGGGCGCGGAAGGACACGTGCTGTGTGCACTCGGACGGTTCGAGCAGCCCAAACTGATTGCCGCCGGAGATGCGACGGAGCTTCCGGAAGGGCTCGGCGGAAAGATCGCAGTGATCGTATCGCCGGTATTGACCGCAGCACAGCTCGAAAAAGTTTGCGGAACATGCCGCGAACTGCCGGGGCTTGCGTTTGTTGCCGCGGAAGAGACCGAACTGGTGCCTGAAGCATTCAGACAGAGCAGAGAATTCGCCGTAAAACACAATTTCGGGGCCGGAAATGATGCTGCGAAGGTGCTTGAGGACAATTCTTTCGGTATCAGCGGCGCGAAAATTCGTGCTTTGGGTATCGAAAAGCTCACTGAAGCGCAGAAAGCTGACATCGCTGCGGGCAATATTGACGTTCTCGTCACTTTCGGCGTGCTGAATGTGCCCGAAGCGGCGGAAAAAGTGAAGATAATCATGCGTAAAGCGGCTCTGTGAGTCGAAAAACGTCGAAATTTGACAAAAAACTGACGGAACGCACGTGAGGAGGTGACAAAGGCCGTGATGAAGAATATTCTGACCCATCTTAAGGGTATGAAAACGTGTCTTCTCAGCTATCTGATGGCCCTTGTCATTTCCTGGGCGGCGTTTCCGCTGATCATAATAGTGCTGACCGGTTATATCGATCCGGATATCAGCCTTGCAGTCTGGTCGCTGATCGTCACGCTCGTATATCTGACGGTCGGTTACCAGCTGATGCATTCGTTTGGCGAGAAGGACAGGCAGCCTTACGACCACGCGAGATATGCCCTGAAGGGACTCGTGTGCAGCGTGCTTGCGTACGTTATCGTTACGGCGCTCGGGCTGCTCGTGATCTATCTGGCGAACGAATTCGTGATCGTGCATCACCCGAAATTTGTCATCGAAACGCTGAACGGGTACCTGCGGCTTGCCGTTTATATGCCTTTTTACTGGCTGATGAGGCTGATGGAAGGCCCGAAGGGAGAGATCTGCCCGGTTCCGTCGGTCACGTGGCTGCGCGCGGTGCTCGGAGGGCTCGTTATGCTTCCTGCCGGTGCGTTCGGCTACTGGATGGGGTTCACGGGGCGCAGAATATTCAAGGGCGAGATCAAAAGCCCGCTGCTGCGGAGAATTTTGTATTCGACGCCGAAGAAGCGGGATCGGTGACACAGCTGAAGCTATGTCACGCGGCGGGATTAAAAAAGGCGAACTGTGAGTATGCTGCTTTGCCAGAGGGGTGTGTGTTTTGACGGATTTGGTTCATACTGGGGATAACGGCGCGGAATTGACCGGAACGGATGAGTTTGTTAAGCAGACTGTCAAGGGCTGCAGGCTTTTCACCGAGCCCGCGGATGAGGTCAAATACTACGGCGAGGCGCGCAGGGAATTCTGGAATTCGGACAGCGACGAAGTGATGCTGCTGATACAATTCTTCAACAACTGCATCGTTTCCGGCGACCCCGAATCGGTCGTGATCGCGCTGGACGGCTTCGGACGGCTCGCGAAAGGCGACGACGAAGCACTGCACGACGTGATCGGAAGCGTACTGCTAAGACACCTTGACGCAGACGCGCTTGAAGCACTGTTTGACCCCGAAAACCAGCCCGAATACAGGCGATATAACCTTGCCCTGACCGCACAATTCCACCCGGATCTTCTGACCGCGGACCGCAAAGAAAGAATTTTCGGCGTGCTCAAAAAACGCCTGAAAGATATGATGAAAGACCGGTCGCCCGAGGACGAAACGCTCTACGAAGAAGCGGTGATTCTCGGCGAGTTCGGCGACGGAAGGGCAATTCCTCTGCTCAGACGGTACGCGTCAATGCTTTTGGAGCAGGGGCTCAGAGATAAATATTCCGATCTTTGCAACGAGATTGAAAAATTAGGGGGGACGGTCTGATGATCGACGCAGCGAACAAGCTTCCAAGGGCTGAATTTCCGCGCCCGCAGATGCGCAGGGAAGAGAAAAACTGGAAAAACCTCAACGGAAAGTGGGAATTCGAATTTGACCACGGAAACAGCGGCATAGCACGCGGCATGTTCCGCGAAACCGCAAACTACAGCCACGAAATAATTGTCCCGTTCTGCCCCGAAAGCAAGCTTTCAGGCATCGAATACAAAGATTTTATGCGCTGCGTATGGTACAGAAAAACGGTCGAACTGCCGGACGGATGGGACCTTTCCAAGGGCAGAGTACTGATCCACTTCGGAGCGGTCGATTATTACGCGCAGGTCTGGGTCAATGACGAATATATCGGCGGGCACAAGGGCGGATACTGCTCATTCGACCTTGACCTTACCGATGCGCTCAGAAAAGTGCTTGCGGGCGACAATGCTTCCGGCGCGTTCAGAATCTCGGTCCGTGCCGAGGACGACCAGAACTCGGGCGCACAGCCTTCCGGAAAACAGTGCTTCGAATATTATTCCATGGGCTGCCACTACACCCGCACTACCGGAATCTGGCAGACCGTCTGGCTCGAATACGTGCCGGAGCACTACATCCGCAGCATATTCATCACGCCCGATGTGAAAAACGAAAAAGTATCGGTAAAGCTGAGACCCGGCAGATACCTGGCGGAAGGTAGTGAAATAAAATTGACCGTCACGGACAACGGCGGACAGCCTTTTGACCCTGACCGCGATGACAACGCTGCCGGTGCGAACGAGAAAAAAGTTCTGCGCACGGTGACCGCGAAAGCCTCGTGGGGCGAGACGGAAATAATTGTCCCGATGCCCGGGGCAACGCTTTGGAATCCCTGCGCTCCGTACCTCTACGGCCTGGAGATCGAACTGACCGCGCCCGGCGAATTGACCGACCGCGTAACGTCGTACTTCGGCATGCGCAGCGTGGAACTCACGCCCGATTGCCTGCTGGTCAACGGCAAAAAAGTTTTCCAGCGCCTGATTCTTGACCAGGGCTTCTATCCCGATGGCGTGTACACCGCCCCGACGGATGACGAACTGCGCGCGGATATCGAGCGGTCAATGGCTTTCGGTTTTAACGGTGCCCGCCTCCATCAGAAGGTGTTCGAGCAGCGCTTCCTTTACTGGGCCGACAGGCTTGGCTACATGTGCTGGGGCGAGCATGCGAACTGGGGCTTCGACGTGTGCAATCCTGCGGTGCGCTGCGTGTACGTTGACGAATGGAGCGAGATCGTCGAGCGCGACTACTCGAACCCGTCAATCATCGGCTGGTGCCCGTTCAACGAGACTGCCCAGGCTGACGATACCGTCGGGCTGATCTACCGCCTGACCAAACGCCTTGACCCGTCCCGCCCGGTCATCGACACGAGCGGCTGGTTCCACCACAAAACGCTTGACGGCCGTACCGGCACGGATATATATGACTTCCACGATTACGAGCAGAATGCCTCAGTGCTGAGCGGCCGTATGAAGCCTTACCGCGAAGATGGTGTCACGCCTCCGCACGCTCCCGTCACGGATAAGAGGGCATGGCGCCCCGATACGCCTTATTTCTGCAGCGAATTCGGCGGAATTATGTGGAAAAAGGACGAAGCAGCGGGCTGGGGCTACGGCGTGGGACCGCAGAGCGCAGATGAATTCATCGAGCGTTTCGGCGCGCTGGTGTCAATCCTTCTGGCGGATCCGACGCTTTGTGCGTTCTGCTACACGCAGCTCACGGACGTCGAACAAGAGCGAAACGGCCTGTACACGTACGAGCGCGAGGCCAAATTCCCGCCGGAGGTGCTGCGTAAATTTGTGGCGGCAAAAGCGGCGATCGAGGAATAAATGGCAACTTGCCATTTGCAATTTATCTAAAGGAGACACGATCTTATGACCAGCAAAGCGAGGGCAGAGCTGAGGGCTGAGGCCAACAAACTGCAGGCGATAATCCAGGTCGGCAAGAGCGGCGTGGAGGATAATCTCATAAAACAGGTTGACGACGCGCTCGAGGCGAGAGAACTCATAAAAATAAAGGCACTCGATACTTGCCCCGAGGACGCAAAAACCGTAGCAGCCGGACTTGCCGAAGTAACCGGCGCAGACGTGATACAAGTCGTCGGACGCACGATCGTGCTATGGCGGAAAAAGCGAAACGGATAGATGACACGAAACCTTTTTTGTGCGGCGAAGCAGTGAGCAATGCCCTTTGCCATTTGCCATTTGCCACTTGCCATTTGCAACTTATATAAAGGAGACACACAACATATGCAGCGGAACGGTAAAGATACGGCGGCGCTGAAGAACGTCAAATTCTTCCTGCTGGACATGGACGGAACGATATATCTCGACACGACACTGTTCGAAGGCACGCTCAGCTTCCTTGACACCCTCAAAAAGCAGGGCAAAAGGGCGATCTACATTACAAATAACTCGTCGAAAGACACGGTGGAGTACGAAAAAAAGCTGCGGAGACTCGGGATCGAGACGACAGACGACGATTTCTGCACCTCCGCGCACGCGCTCGTGTATAATCTAGATAAAGTAAGCCCGGGAGCCCGCATATACCTCGTGGGAACACCGGCGCTCGCGGCATATATGGAAAGAAGCGGGTACGAACTCGTTGACGACTACTACGACGAACCCGAAAAAAGGCCGGAATACGTTGTCCTCGGCTTCGACACGACACTCACGTACGAAAAACTCAGGATCGCGTGCGACTACCTGACCGACGGCGTAAAATACTGGGCAACACACCCGGACATGGTTTGTCCGATGCGGCCGGGCCATTCGGTTCCGGATGCGGGAGCGTTCATGCTGCTCATCGAGGGGGCAACGCACAGGCGCCCGGAGTTTATTGCCGGTAAGCCCGATCCGTGCATGATCAGGATGGTCATGGAGAAATTCGGCCTGCTGCCGTGCGAGGTGGCGGTCGTGGGCGACAGGATGAACACGGATATATTGTCCGCGATCAATGCGGGAGTTATCTCGATCTGCGTGCTGACGGGCGAAACGACTCTCACGGATATTGACGCCGCACCGGCGGAGCGCAAGCCGGACTACGTTTTCGACAGCATAAAAGACATTTACGAAATTCTTGCCGGGGAGGCTGATCGTTATGACAGATAAAGAAGGCCGCGGAGGGTTCTTCTCGACGGTGAAAGTTACGGGAACCGGTATGCTGAGGCTCAGACCGGACACGACGCGTGTGGATATTTCGCTGCACGGGACGGAAAAAGAGTACGCCGATGCAGTGCGAAGGAGCGCCGAAGACACCGAAAAGCTGAAAACGCTGCTGGAAAAGCTCGGTTTTGCGCGCGACGCACTGAAAACGCTGAACTTCCGCGTTGATCCGCGCTACGAGAGCTACCAGGAGAACAATGTTTATAAGCAGAGGCTGGTCGGGTACGAATTCTACCACGGAATGAAGATCGAGTTTCCGTCGGACAATGCTCTGCTCGGCCGCGTGCTGTACGCGCTGGCAAATTCGGAGCTTACGCCCGAGTTCAGCCTGAGCTACACGGTGGGCGACAAGGAAGCTGCGAAGAACCGCCTGATCGGTGCGGCGGTGCTTGACGCGCAGGAGAAGGCGCACGTGCTTGCCGATGCCGCGGGTGTCACGCTCGGCAAAGTGCTTTCGATCAATTATTCGCTTGCGGACAATGATTTTGCCGTGCGCCCCATGGCGAAGATGGCGATGGCGCGCAACGAGTGTGCTGATTCGGCCTGCGGCTACAGCATCGATATAGAACCGGACAGCATCGAAGTGCGCGACACGGTAACGATCGTCTGGCTTGTTAACTGATATTATTACCCGAAGTGAAAAACCAAAGGAGAAACAGATAATGAAAAGAGTTATTACATTGCTTTTAGCGCTGGTTATGCTCACTGCAGTTATGTTCAGCTGCACGAAAGATCCGGCCGTAGAGCAGCCCACTGAAAAAATCGTGATCGATCCTACCGCGGAAATCACCGACGTACCCGCGACGGATGTGCCAGCGACTGACGTTCCTGCAACAGACGGGCCTGCCACTGAGGGTCCCGCCACGGACGTACCTGCGACGGACGAACCCGCCACAGACGTTCCGGCATCGGACGATCCTGCCACCGGCGAGCCCGCTACCGAAGCACCCGCAACGGCTGAACCGGCTACCGACGTGCCTGCCACGGACGTTCCCGCGACCGATGTGCCCGCCACGGACGTACCTGCGACTGCGACACCTACAAAGGCACCCACACCTACGACGAAGCCAACCGAAGAGCCTACAAAGGTACCCGCTACTCCGACCGCGACGCCCGAGCCACAGGGACCCACTTCGGCGATCCGCGTAACATTCAACGCGTCGGACGCCACGAAATACTTCACAGGCGGCAACGCAGTAAAAGCCGAACTTGTTGACGACGCAGACTACGGAAAAACAGTGAGATTAACCACGACCGCCGCCACGAACGACCCGTACATCTCCTTCAACTATCAATCATACATGACCGCATATGGCCTGACGCCTGTGAAAGCGGATAACTACAAGGTCGTCATCCTCAAGATCAAGCAGCAGAAATGCTCGAGCACGCAGACCGAAATATTCTACTACGCCGGAAATATGTACGGTGCAGCAGCCGGATACAGCAAAACGAGCGTGTTTGACAACACCGATCCCGACTGGCAGTTCATAATTTTCGACCTCAGCGCATCCAGCGGCTGGAAGGGCTCGGTCAACGGCTTCCGCTTTGACTATATGTTCACCGCCGCCGCTGCAGGCGAATCGTTCACACTTGGCGAGCTCATTTTCGCCCCGAGCATAGACGACGTTTCCGAATTTATCGGAGGCACAGGCGAAGACCTTCACGCGCTTTCCGCCGAGGACCAGAAGAGAGCCGAACAGCTCATAAACGGCGCGAAGGACAACGCTCCGAAAGTTTCCAACACAAAGCAGACCGCGGCACACGAGGACAAGGATATTGACCTCTGGTTCAACCACTCGTACGTGAAAACGCCCGAGTCCTCGACAACGTCCAGCGGCATGTACACGTACCAGGTGCGTATCGCCAAGAACGAGATCGAAGGCGTACAGCTGCTGCTCGCATCGACAAAAGCAAAAACCGGACTCACGCTTGAATTGACCCCGTTCAAAGACAGCAGCGGAAACACGCTCAAAGCGGTCGTGTGCGAAGGGTACTACTTCGGCGACGTAGAAGGCGAATCGATCGTTGACCCGATCCCCGAACTCGAAGGCAGCTTCGATCTGAAGGCCGGCAAGAGCAAAACTTTCCTTATTAAAGTATATACGGAATCCGGAACGAAGGCCGGACAATATTCCGCGACCGTTTCGGTCAAGGACAGCTCGGGCAACGAGATCAAGAAGGCGCTCGTTTACGCGTACGTCTGGAACTTCGCTCTGCCCGTCGCTTCGAACTGCAAGATCCAGGCTGACCTGTCCTGGTGGAACATCTACTCCGCGAACCCGCCCTGGTCTTACTACGGCGATGACGGTCTGGCTTACGAGCGCTACTACGAGTTCCTGCTCGAGAACAAGGTCAATGCATACAACCTGCCTTACCTGAACTCTTCCAAGGACGATCCGAACCCCTTCGATAACTCCAAGATCGACAAATACCTGAACGACCCGAGAGTCCAGTGCTTCAACACCGTCGGCTACGGCTCGGACCGCGTGACGAGAACGCGCGTGCAGAACGCATATAACTACCTGTCGCAGAACCCCGAATGGCTGAAAAAAGCATACTTCTATCCTGTTGACGAGCCGCAGAACAAGGGCATGCTCGATAACCTCAACAATCTCGGAAATATGATCAAGGAGATCTTCGGATCCGGCTACAAGATCATTGCCCCGATGCACCTGAACGGCGCGCTCGACAGCCAGACGAAGTCAGACTTCTTCAGCTACGTTTCGGGCGTCGTCAATATCTGGTGCCCCAAGACTTATTTCTTCAACACGCTGGCAGACTACAAGAATAATCCGAAGCTGATGTTCCAGTACTACACCGCGCTGATGGAGAAGAATCTGGGCACATTCGCAGACCGCATGGCAGCCGAGCAGGCAGGCGGCGACGAAGTATGGTGGTACGTAACACGCTTCCCGCACCATCCCGAGATCACGTTGTCCATCTCCGACCCCGAAGTCGAGCACAGAATCCTGTTCTGGCAGCAGAAACTGTACAATGTTGACGGTTTCCTGTACTACATGGTCAACGACTGGTGGCTTGACTCGATCTGGTCTTCGAAGCACGAGACGAACAATGCCTATCCGTACAACGTTTACGGTAACGGCGTGCTTGTGTACAACGGTTTCAAGGATGCAAACGGCGATCCCTACATCAGCCGCGAGCATTTCGATGAGGTGGAGGACAAATCGTTCTACGCTTATCCCGTTGGTTCGCTTCGCCTTGAGTCCGTACGCGACGGCGCGGAAGATTACGACTACTTCACTATCCTTGACGACCTGTACGGCGAGGGCACGTCCGACCTGATCATCAAGCAGATCACCACTTCGCTCGGAAATTACAGCGACGATGACGAGCTGTTCAACAAACTTCGCATCGCCGTCGGTAACCTGATCGCTGCGAAGAGCTGATAATTCGTGCAGAATAGCGGCAATTTATTGCCGGGCATGGAGAAAAACGTGGAATTTAAGATAAATAAAACCGCACTGCAGCTGAATCCCGGGGAACACGACTGGCTGAAATTGCTGGCGATCCCCGGAGGAAGCGCGGTCGAAGCACTGTTTGAAAGCAGCGATCCGGCGGTCGTCAACGTCAGTCCGGATGGCACCGTTACGGCGGTCGGCAACGGCAGTGCGGTCGTTTCCGTCAGGCCTGCTTCTGGCGGCGAAGCATTTATCTGTTCTGTGACCGTGGGCGAATTCAAACCCGCATCCAAATTCCGCATCGTTGCCTTCATGCCCTATTTTTACGGTCCCGAACTTAACGAGACCACTTTCGATAATCTCAAAAAAGGCGGCGTCACGAATGTTGAACTGAACTTCGTGATGGCCGCCGATACTGTTTCAGACGAGGGCATCATGAAAGCACTCGCGCTCGCGAACGAGCGG
This sequence comes from Clostridia bacterium, assembly GCA_017613535.1. Taxonomy (GTDB): domain Bacteria; phylum Bacillota; class Clostridia; order UBA1212; family UBA1255; genus UBA1255. Next base: position 27,630 of record JAGADO010000010.1, read on the forward strand.
GGCCTTGATGTCACGCTGAGCGGAAAAAAGTTTACCGGCGCAGCTTGGCCAACTCTTCCGGACGAGGAGATCCTCGAATTTGTGAAGCGCTACTCGCATTTGCCCGGCGTTTCCGCCTTTTTTATCACGGACGAGCCCCAGACTTCCACCCAGTACGCCCGGCCGATCGCACTCATCAAAAGCGTGATGCCGCACGCTATCGCACACATAAATTATTGCGGCAAATACAGGGATAATATCTCTGCTCTTCAGAGCGAGCTGAAGGACAGGTACGGCGTTTCGCTTGATTATGTGATGTACGATTCGTACTGTTTTATGACCGAGGTGTGCAATGAGAGCCGCCTTTATTCGCAGCTCCGTTATAACCGCGAGGTCAGCAGGGAGCTGGGGGTTCCGGGGGCAACGTACATTCAGTCTATCAGCTGGAATCAGACGTACCGCCCGAACGGGGACGAGGTGCGCTACCAGGTGTTCGCGGCATTGGCCTCCGGTGTGAAGCAGATTTCGTATTTCTGCTGGAAGACGCCCGCTCCGAATAAGGCGGAAACATTCGGCCCGGCGGTGATAGATATTGACAACAGCCCCACCGACCTGTTTGGCCCGGTGAGCGAGCTTAACGCGCGCGTGCAGGTGCTGGGACCGACGCTGATGAAGCTGGAAACGATTGACCTCTACCACACCGGCGAAGAGTTCGGTGACGGATTTAATGCGCTGCTCGGCGGTTTCTTCGTCAAACCCGCGGATTACAGCCGGAAGCTTGCGCTGAGCCACATGGAGGATGCGAACGGCCGCGTTTATTGCATGATCGTGAACCGCGACTACAAAAAACCGGCCGAAGGGAGAGGCTACGTAAGGAAGTAGCTTCTCCCTTCGGCTTTTGTAATCAGCTGGAATGATTGAATTCATAGGACAAATTCAATTAATATCGGAGGATTACTCAAATGGAAAAGTACATTACAGACGGAAGAACCGGGCTGAAGTATGAGTTGGTAGGCGACTACTATTTCCTTGCTGGAGATGATGAGTCGGAGGAACATCGTCCAATCGGAATATGGGGGCAGAGGCATCTTCGCTACCTCAGACGGTGTAAGAAATCGACCTATACGGCACTGCTGATTGAAGGCAAGTTGCCGGATTACCTTGCCGACGTAAACGATCAAGCGGAAGAAACGCTCTCTCAGCTTGTGAAACAAATGGCAAAAGACGAAGGTGTTGATGAGGCGCTCAAAAGGTACGATCAGCTCGGATGGGTTCAGCGGATGAATTCAATCAGAAATCGTGCGACTGAAATCATAAACAGTAACTACATTTTTGAATAATCATCAGGCGGCGGGAGAGATTTCGCCGCCTGAATTTATGAAGGCTGTCTATTACTTGAAAAAGTTTTTGATAAACATGCAAAAAACATATTGACAAACACAGACTATTGTGATAGTATGGACTATAGAAATAGTCTGGGAGAAAGAAAATGAAACTATTCGACAGCGAAATGAAGATAATGGAGTTGATATGGAAAAATGAACCTGTCAGCGCCAAGGAACTGAGTTTGCTCGCTCAAAACGATATCGGTTGGAATAAAAACACCACATATACAGTTATAAAAAAAGTAATTGAAAAGGGATACGTAAAACGAGAAGACCCCGATTTTATATGTTCTTCTCTCATTTCACGTGAAGAAGTTAGTAAGAACGAAACAAAAAGCTTGATCGACCGGCTTTTCGGAGGATCGAAAAAAGCGTTGTTTTCTGCATTA
>JAGADO010000122.1 GCA_017613535.1 Clostridia bacterium
GACATAGGCTCGTTCAGGATAAGATTCGAGAACATGTCGGAGAATAGCGGCGAGCGCGTCCTGATAAGCGAGATAAGATTCTGCACGGAGAAGGAGGCCTCGGAACTGGCGGAGCCGGATGCATATCCGTCGGACGTACAGGACATTGACGGCAGCAGTCTCAGAATCCTTCAGTTCAATGTTCAGACCGAGAGCGGAAACATGGCGCCATTTTCCGAAAAAGCGCTGCTTTTCCGGCGCCTTGTTGACGAGACCGTTCCCGACGTGGCTGGAATGCAGGAAGTCACTCCCGAATGGCGCAGATGGCTTGACGACTATGTCTTCAACGATTCGTACGGCAGCGTCGGCGAACCCCGTTCCGACGGAGACGAGGCAAATCCGGTCTATTACAGGAAGGACAGGTTCGAGCTGGTCGAAAGCGGCACCTTCTGGCTTTCCGGCACGCCTGACAGAGCCGGCTCGTACACCGAAGGCGCAAACTGTCCGAGGATATGCACCTGGGTTCTTCTAAAGGACATAAGAAACGGCACGGAATTTGCCTACCTGACTACGCATCTTGACCACAACGGAAAAAACGACCAGGATACGGCCACTCAGATCAGAAGAAAGCAGATCGGAGAGATAATCAAGTTCGCCGGGAGATTCGAGGGCATTCCGGTCTTCCTTTCGGGAGATCTGAATTTCAGGAGCGATTCCCCGGGCGGATCCGCACTGTACTCCCTTCTTACAGGAAAGACATCATTCACTGACACGGACGGGAAAGAGTATGCGATAGAGCTATCGGATTCACGCATAAGCGCCGGGATCACCGTCGACGCCGGACACTCGTCCACTATGGTGGGCGGTTACGGCAGCGGCCAGTCCGGCGGTCCCATAGACTACGTCTTCTGTTCTCCGTCTGTGGAAGCAGTTTCATACGAGACTTTTCTGATAACCGAAAAGGGGATATGGATCTCGGACCATCTCCCGGTATTTGCGGTCTTCAGATTCCCGGAACAGGCGGGATGACAGACGCATCACAAGGCATTCGCAGACCTCGTTCCGGCGCGTCAGTGTAAGGGGCAGGAGCGGTTTTCCGCGAAGCAGATCAGCATAGGTTGATTTTTTTAATTTTTTAAGGGGCGTTCTCGGCCGATGGACAAAAGCACGACAGTTTTCGATACAAGGGATTTCAAAATATCAAGAAGGGCATACGCGCTCGAATGCGCGTTCGAGTACTTCATCGCGCTGCTGGTGGCGGACGCCTTCATAGCAAAGCTGCTCAAGCATCTCGGGGCGAGCGACGCCCTGTGCGGTGTCATCTCGTCTTTCTGATGCCTGGCGTTCGTATTTCAGATCGTTAACGTGTTCGTGGCCGGAAAGATCAGGAACACCAAAAAATTCGCGGTGCCGATACACACCTGCGCCCAGTTCCTGTTCTCATGCCTGTATCTGATCCCGTTCCTTTCGTTCGATGACAGCGTGCGCAGAGTCGTGTTCGTCGTATGCATCTTTCTTTCGTATTTCGGCAACTACTTCGTCACCGCCATAGTTTTCAAATGGGGCAACTCTTTCGTAGATCCGCGTAAAAGGGCAAGCTTCTCCTCCGTCAAGGAGATGATCTCCCTTTTATCCGGAATGGTCGTATCTTTATCGCTGGGATATGCGATAGAGAACCTGGACAAGTCCGGGAACGTCACGTACGGGTTCCTTCTCTCGGCCGTGTGCATGCTCATATTCTGCGTCTCGGACTTCATCTGCCTTATGACGATCAGAAAGGAATACATTCCCCAGGCAAGCGAAGAGGAGAAGCCCGAATCTCCGAAGTTCAGAGATGTCATGAAAAACACCCTTGGAAACAGGAATTTCATCAAGATCACCGTGCTGCACTGCCTCTGGGCTGCGGCCCGTGTACTTCACCACGGGTTTTCTCGGCACATACAAGCAGCAGGAGCTCATGTACACGATGGGCCAGATCCAGCTGATCAACATCTCCGGCGTTCTGGTCAGGTTCTTCATATCCAGACCGTTCGGCCGGTTTACGGACAGGCATTCTTATGTCCGGGGGATCGAGCTCGCGCTGACGATAGCGATGGTCGCTTTCGGATGCAACATGTTCTCCTCGCCCTCGCTCCCGTGGTTCATCATCGTGTATACGGTCCTGTACAACATCAGCGGCGCCGGAACGGCGCAGAACATGCTGAACATCACATACGGGTATGTGGATTCGAGATACTTCGTCCAGGCATCGGCGATCAAGCGGTGTCTCAGCGGACTTACAGGGTTTCTGGCGTCGCTCCTCTCGGGTAAGCTTCTGGCCTTCATCCAGGAGAACGGCAACACGTTTTTCGGTCTGCAGGTCTACGGCCAGCAGGTCCAGTCCTGCGTATCGCTCCTGCTCGTAATCGCGGCCTTCATATTCGCCGAGCTCACGCTTAACAGGCAGAAAGTGATGATACAGTAAAAAGACAGGGGGGCGGGGAGTAACAAAATTAAGGAAACAACCGCATTAACGATAACATATTAGGTTGATTAGCAAACGATACCTTGCATTAAAAATATACCCAACATATAAGCCGAAGGTTTTTACGCCCTCGGCTTTTTGTATCTTTGTCTTGTTATGATTGTTTCTTCGCTTTTTCGTATTCTTCGCGACTTTGCACACCGCAGGCGTTTCTGAATATAGTCGTGCCGGATTCGTCCGTTACGTACGTGTATTCAACAAATCCGCGGCAGCCTTCTCCTATGTCCTTCGGTTCGTAGCGGCGCACAAGTCCGTCGTTTATCGGGAAAAATCCGTCGCCTTTACCTTTGTACTCCGTAAGCTCCCATACGTTTTCGACCGTATCGTTTACCGGGCGCTTATATTTTACAAGCCCGACGCCCTCCGCGTACCAGCACTCCATATACCCGCCGAAATATCCGAGACCGCCCTGATATCCCGACACGTCGAGGATAACGTGCCGGCAGTCGTCAAACGTACCCGCAGGCGTTATCACGCGCTCGTTTTCGGCGACGGATATATCTGTATTTATGGGGTCGCCGCAGCTTTCGGCTGAGATCTTGCCTTTATACCCCGGTTTCCACTTGTCGTTCCAAATAAAACCGGTATTATCCTGAATGATCTCATACAGGAAATTATAAAGCAGTCTGAATACTTCGGGATCTGTAAACGACATTTCTTTCGCTTCAAACGAATCCACACCCGAATCATATGAAGCGCTGAGTACGACCTCTCCGTTTTTACTCCTGACATTATACCCACAGAAGAAATTCCACAGCCCGACCTCTTTGCAGTCCGGAGATAATTCGATATCCGTCTCAAATATCCTGTCCATAACGTCATACGCCGCCTTGTACCACGCTTTCTGTTTTGCGGTCATAGCCAGATTTTCGGCTTCTTTCATTTTGCCGCGCACTTCAACGAGACGCCCCTCGTTAGGTTTGTAATCCTCTATGTATTTGTCAGCCGCGTATTTCATTATGCCGCCGAACGTATCTTTATAGTCAACAAATTTTGTTATACTGTAAGCGGATATGACCGCTTCTTTGTTTTTATATGACGTTACCTCAAAAACATTTTCGC
>JAGADO010000123.1 GCA_017613535.1 Clostridia bacterium
GCCGTTTTTTATGAATAATATAACAGGCTGGCCGAGATGAAAAAGACTGTGCGGCGGACCGTCACGGAGCGGCGGGGCACGGATGCGGTCAATACCGGAGGAGGCAGTAAAAATGGATTATAAAGGCAAATATTTTTCCGTTGTCGGTGACTCTATAAGCACGCTCGAGGGCTTTATCCCCGAGGGGTATGCGCTGTATTACGATGAAAACACGAAGAAAATCGCCGGTATCGAGAGCGAAGACGATACGTGGTGGGGCCAGATCATCCTGCGCCTCGGGGGCAGGCTCCTTAAGAACAATTCCTGGTCCGGCAGCACCGTCAGCTATCACGCCGAATTTACTCCGGGAAGTTTCGCACACCTCGATTCGAGAATGTCGCTGCTCGGCGACGGCGAAAAGAAACCCGACGTCATCCTGATCTATATGGGCGTCAATGACTGGGCTTCCGGCACTCCGATCGAGACGTGGGGCTGTATGGAAGAGCGGCAGTCGTTTGCAGGATCGTACAGGATCATGCTCGACCTCATTAAAGAGCATTATCCGGATGCCGAAGTATGGTGCATCTCTCCCGCGATCTCTACATTGAGGGGAGACCCGAATTTCGAGTTCCCGTATCTGCTCGGAGGCAGGCACATCAGGGAGTACGCGGATGCGATCGGAAAAGTCGCTGAAGAGAAGGGCTGCATATTCGTTGACGCGAATAAAAACGAGACGCTCGTTGACGCTCTCGACGGAATACACCCGGATAAGAAAGGCATGGCGACGCTCGCAGACGAGATCCTTAAGGCACGCGGGATCGGTGCGTGAGCGCGGGTGCGTTTTTTCCCTTTTTAAGGACAGCCCTTTGAAATAGAATTATGACGTAACGCATACGCCCGGCGGAAAAAGAGTATAAAAAGATCTTCGAAGCCGGAAGAAGGGGAAAAGGACGTGAATTTAGGCGGAAAGATCGCGGAACTGAGAAACGCGCAAAACATATCGCAGCAGGAGCTCGCGAATGCATTGTTCGTGTCGCGCGATCTTGTTTCAAAGTGGGAAAACGGTAAAAGCCGTCCGGACTACGCCACGATTGAAAGGATCGCGGAAGTGTTAAATGTTTCCGCTAACGAGATCGCGGACAGGAACGACATAGTGTTCAGGGAATTGTCCGAATGTATTCCCGACGGCGCGGATATCCCGGGAAGGGAGCTGAAGTCATTGACGGAAAGCTTCCTTGCGAGCCTCTCTGAAAACGAAGCCGGAATATTCGTGCGGCGCTATTATTATTTGCGGTCCGCCGAAGAGATTGCCGGCGATTACGGTATCAGGTCAAATCACGTCAGAAGTATCCTTTCGAAAACACGCGTAAAGTTTAAGCGATACCTGAAGGAGCGTGCGTCATGAACGAAATCAATCTGTTTGATGCGATATCCGAAATTAACAGCGGACTTATCGAAAAATATTCCGGCGCGAATATCGATCCCGCTAAACGCAGGCAGGCAGCGAAAAGAAAGAGAACGATCAGGGCGATCGTGTGTGCAGCTGTTGCTTTTCTGGTCATTGCCGGAACAGCAGCGGTGATATACGTTGTTAAGATACGGCCGAATAATCAATCTCCGCATAACGGATCACGGTTAAGCGAAGGGTACGGTTCTCTGCTGAATAAGCACGTTCCGCTCTCCGACGTTTACTATAACGGCGATGAGACATTGAATGAGGTTCCGGCTGATCAGGCGAAATATATTTTCGGGGATCCTTCTCAGGAAGGGCTTAAATACGTCGGCCTGTGGATCAACGAAGAATCAATGCAGGCGATACAGTTCAATGAAGACGGAACGGCAATATATTATCTTCTGATTCTTTCTTCTGCTTTCGATCAGGCTGAACGGTGCTATTTTGACATATCAGACGGAATTCTGACGCTCTACGACATCGACAGCAAACTCTACGGTTCATTCAATGTGTCTTTTCATGATACATATATCACGGTACAGCCTGAGGGCGAAAAAGTGATGGTGTTTAAAAAAGAGGAGACCGCACTGGAGGACAAACGAACGAATTTCGGTATGAATGACGCGATGTCTTTCCGCAACATTCCGTGGACGTACGACGAAGAGAAGCTTCAGATCATTTTCGGCGGAAATGCGCAGATCGTGTTTTACCGGACCGATACGGAAACCAGGACCGATACAAAATACACATGGGACGCAAGCACCGATACCGTCACATTTCCGGACTGGCACGATCCCGAAGGCAAAAGCTGGACGGGCCGGATCGAAGACAAATATCTGGTAATTACTTCCGGCGGCCGTTCGATCACGCTGTACGATCCGTATGAAGTCAGGGACAAAAGTTTCCCCATAAACGTATTTCTTAATTGCTGCAGTGATTACTACAGCAACCAGATGATCGTTTTCCGGCCGGACGGGGTATACAAGATCATTTTAGCTGTTAAGGGCTACGACATTAACGACGAGAGTTCATGGTTTTACTGCTACAGCGGCAGGTATGAGCTTGAGGGCACTCCGGAAGACGCGGACGGAAAATATGTAACGATCTATCCGTCGGGTGAGGATTGCTCGTTCCTTTCGCAGGGTTTTGACCTGCGCTTTTTTGCCGATTACGCAAACCAGGACGGAGAACGCTTTCTTTTCAGGCGTGAAGGTGATTGCTTAATGTTTATCCTGAAAGAGGAGCTTGGTACGCTGACAATAAAACTTTTCCCGTCCGACAGGCAATAGCATCGGGGCTTTACGCCTGCGATCGATTTTAAAGGCGCCAGAGCGGTCAATTCCGGCCGTTCCGGCGCTTTTGTCATTCGTGATATATACGGAGGCAAAAATGCCTCTGCGGTCATTCTAATGCCGTTTTTAACGGCAGGCTTTTATTCCGTGAACAGCGCGGTCGAATAATACCTGTCACCGCTGTCCGGCAGGAGCGCCACGATCGTCTTCCCGGCGTTCTCCGGCTTCTCGGCGAGCAGCTTTGCGGCATACAGAGCAGCACCTGACGAAATACCTACCGAAATGCCTTCCTTTTTAGCAAGGATCTTTGCCATCGAAAAAGCATCTTCGTTCTTAACGCGGATGATCTCATCGTATACCGACGTATTCAGCACTTCGGGCACGAAACCGGCGCCGATGCCCTGGATCTTATGCGGACCGGAAACTCCTTCGGAAAGGACAGGGGAGGAATCGGGCTCAACGGCCACGACTTTTACGGCCGGATTCTGCTCTTTCAGATATTCGCCCGTACCGGTGATAGTTCCGCCGGTGCCAACTCCGGCAACGAAAATATCGACTTCGCCGTCTGTATCGTTCCAGATCTCGGGACCGGTCGTTGCCTTGTGAACGGCGGGGTTTGCAGGGTTTACGAACTGGCCCGGAATGAAGCCTCCCGGAATTTCCTTTGCCAGTTCTTCCGCTTTTGCGATCGCGCCCTTCATGCCCTTCGTGCCTTCGGTGAGCACGATCTCGGCTCCGTACGCTTTAAGAATATTCCTGCGCTCGACGCTCATCGTTTCAGGCATCGTGAGGATCGTACGGTAGCCTTTAGCCGCAGCGATCGCTGCGAGACCGATACCTGTATTTCCGGAAGTTGGCTCGATGATAACGGAGCCGGGCTTCAGCAGGCCTTTTTCCTCCGCATCCTCGATCATCGATTTGGCGATTCTGTCCTTCACTGATCCGGCCGGATTGAAATATTCAAGTTTAACGAGCAGCGTCGCTCCGAGCGAGTACTCTTTTTCAATGTTCGTGACCTCTACGAGAGGGGTATTGCCGATAAGGCCGAGCGTGCCTTTATAGATTTTTTTCATTGTTTCGACTCCTTTATTTTATGGCGTTAAAGCCGTTTTCGAGATCTGCGATGATGTCGTCAATATGCTCCGTGCCTATTGACAGGCGGATCGTGTTTTCGTGAATGTTCTGCTCGCTGAGCTCTTCTTCGGTCAACTGCGAATGCGTTGTCGATGCGGGGTGTATGACGAGCGATTTTACGTCAGCGACGTTTGCCAGCAGAGAGAAGATCTTTAGAGCGTCAATAAATTTCCACGCCTCCTTGCGTCCTCCCTTGATGTCGAACGTGAAGATCGAACCGCCGCCGTTCGGGAAATATTTCCTGTAAAGAGCGTGCTGCGGATGATCGGGAAGGGAAGGGTGGTTTACCTTCTCAACGAGCGGGTGGGACGCGAGATATGCCACGACTTTCGCCGCGTTCTCTGCGTGCCGCTCGAGCCTTAGCGAAAGCGTCTCGATGCCCTGAAGAAGCAGAAAGGCGTTGAACGGAGAGATCGCCGCTCCCGTGTCGCGAAGAAGAATTGCCCGAATGTAAGTGACGAACGCCGCCCTGCCAGCTGCTGCCGTGAACGAAACGCCATGGTAGCTGGGGTTCGGAGCCGCGATACCCGGGTATTTTTCCGCGCTCCACTCAAAGTTTCCGCTGTCAACGATGATGCCGCCGAGCGTTGTGCCGTGACCTCCGAGGAACTTGGTGGCCGAATGCACCACGATGTCAGCGCCGTACTCGATAGGACGGATAAGGAAAGGCGTGCCGAAAGTATTGTCGATCACGAGCGGGATCTTATGGGCGTGCGCAAGCTTTGCCAGCGCTTCTATATCCGGAATGTCGCTGTTCGGATTACCGAGCGTTTCGATAAATATTGCCTTCGTTTCGGGCCGTATCGCAGCGGCAACTTCCGCCAGGTCATGGATGTCAACGAACGTCGTTTCTACGCCGAATTCGGGGAGAGTGTGGCCGAGCAGATTATAGCTTCCGCCATAAATGGTTTTCTGGGCAACGATGTGGTCGCCCGCCTGTGCCAGTGCCTCGATCGTGTATGTTATCGCCGCAGCGCCTGATGCGACTGCGAGTGCGGCTACTCCGCCTTCCAGCGCCGCAACGCGCTTTTCGAGCACGTCCTGCGTGGAATTAGTGAGTCTGCCGTATATATTTCCCGGATCCGCGAGCCCGAAGCGTGCTGCGGCATGTTCAGAATTGTGAAAAACGTAACTGGTCGTCTGGTATATCGGTACTGCGCGTGAGTCGGTGGCCGGATCCGCCTGCTCCTGTCCTACATGAAGCTGCAGAGTTTCGAATTTATAATTTTCCGCTTTCATCGGAGTGCTCCTTTCTCTTTTCGGGATGTTTCGAGTAGTAGTCGTCTAATGCGTTTTTGATTGCCTCCTCAGCCAGGACCGAACAGTGCATTTTGTATTCAGGAAGTCCGTCGAGCGCCTCCGCAACCGCCTTATTCGTCAGTTTGAGCGCTTCGGAAACAGGCTGCCCTTTTATCAGCTCCGTTGCCATCGAGCTCGATGCGATAGCGCTGCCGCATCCGAATGTTTCGAATTTAACGTCGCCGATCGTGTCGTCATCGATCTTGAGGTACATCTTCATAATGTCGCCGCATTTGGCGTTTCCGACCTCGCCGATACCGTCGGCATCTTCTATTATACCAACGTTCCGAGGATTACGGAAGTGGTCCATTACTTTTTCACTGTACAATGCCATGTTTTCGTCCTCCTTCAGAGAATGAATTCCTTTTTTCCGGTCGTGAGATCGCGCCAGATGGGGGAGAACCCGCGCAGGTACGTGACAACGTCGCTCGTGGCTCGTATTATTTCGTCTACCTGCGTTTCGTCCGCGTCATCTCCGAGCGTGAGTCTTAATGATCCGTGGGCAACGTCGTGTACTCTGCCTATCGCGAGCAGCACGTGGCTCGGATCGAGTGATCCTGACGTGCATGCCGATCCTGATGATGCGCTTATCCCGCGGTCGTCAAGCAGCAGCAGAAGTGATTCGCCTTCGATTCCTTCGAAGCAGAAGTTCACGTTCGACGGGAGCCGTTTTTCGGCGTCTCCGTTCAGCGCCGAGTGGGGGATGGCCGCCAGTCCTTTGATCAGTCTGTCCCTGAGCGCCGTGAGCTTTTCGGCGTTTGCTTCTCTGTTGCTGACCGCTTCTTCGAGCGCCGCCGCCATTCCGACGATCCCGGCGACGTTTTCGGTTCCTGCGCGTTTTCCGCGTTCCTGCGCTCCGCCTTCAATGAGTCCGGAGAGCCTGATGCCTTTTCGTGCGTACAGAAAACCTGCGCCTTTCGGGCCGTGAAATTTGTGCGCCGAAGCAGAGAGCATGTCGATATTGTCCTCCGCAACATTTACGGGTATGTGTCCTACCGCCTGGACCGCGTCCGTATGGAACAGCACTCCGCGTTTTCTGCAGATTGCGCCGATCTCACGAACGGGCTGGATGGTACCTATTTCATTGTTCGCGTACATCACGGTGACAAGGCATGTGTCTTCGCGGATTGCTGCTTCGAGTTCTTCGATGCGGACAATTCCGTTTTCGTGTACCGGGAGGTACGTTATTTCGTATCCTTCGCGCTCGAGTTTTGCGAGCGTACGGAGCACTGCGTGGTGTTCGATCAGGTCGGTGACAATATGTTTTTTTCCGGCTTTTCTGCCCAGTTCTGCCGCAGTGAGGATCGCCTGATTATCCGCTTCCGAGCCGCCGGACGTGAATGTTATCTCGCGCGCCGAGGCGCACATACATCGGGCAATGACGGCGCGTGCTTTTTCGATCGCTTCGCGTGCTTTCTGGCCGAGCGAATACAGGCTCGAAGGGTTACCGTAACTTTCTTCAAGGTACGGAAGCATTTCTTCAAGTGCTTTTCTGCTGAGTTTTGTGGTGGCTGCATTGTCCGCGTAAATGTTCATAAGATCATCCTTTCATGCGGTTATGGGAATGATACTACGATTCGCCTACTATGTCAATAGGTAATTTTGAAAGGCTCTTTTCACGGCTCCGGGCCGGTTGATTCACCTACTTAACCTGTGGTATAATAGGTAAATGAAAGGCGGTGGACGGAAATGATTTCCACAAAAGGGAGATACGCACTGCGCGTAATGATTGACCTTGCCAGTCACGAAAAAGAAGAAGGGGAATACGTTCCGCTGAAAGATATTGCCGAGCGGCAATGCATCTCGAAAAAGTACCTCGAGATCATTGTCAGGAGCCTTGTCGCAAAAAACCTGGTAAAAGGCTCGAGCGGAAAAAACGGGGGATACAAGCTCTGCAGAGCGCCGTCCGAATACACGGTGGGCGAAATACTCGAAGCAACCGAAGGACCGATTGCCGTCGTTGCCTGCCTGTCGGCAGACGCAGAAGCATGCCCGATGGCCGAACACTGCAGAACATTGCCGCTCTGGACGGAATTCGATAAGATCGTCCACGACTTCTTCTACACGCGAAAACTGAGCGACCTCTGATAAAAAAAACGCGGAAGCAGAAAGGTTAAAAATGAAAACAAAACTATCACCTCAGAAACTGTTATTTATTGTCATTACGTCGCTCATACTGTCGATCGCCGCGGCATTTGCAGGGTCGATCTGCGCCAGTAAACTGAAAATAAACGTGAAGACAGGCATCGGAAACATACTTACGTGGATATTCGCCGCGCTGACGCTGCTCTTCATCATCCTTGCCATTACCGGCATCATCATAAAACGCAAAAAAGCCAAAATAAACATAGAAGAATTTACAGGCAGTCTGGCGGAAAAGAAAAACGAGGTACAGAAAAACGTTGCCGCCGCAGAGCGCAAACTGATGGGAGCGAAGACCAGGCTAATACTGTTTGAGGTGTTCACCTGGATCTATGACTTTCTGCTTGGCTTTATAATCGGCATGCTGACGCAGAGGCTTTTTATAGTTCCGGCCGTATTTCTGTTCGCAATAACGTTATCGCGCTATGCGTACAGGAACAATAAATTTGCATTTGCAGGTTATTCCGAAGAGGCCGATTACCCGGCGCTGTACGAGATCGCGTACGAAGCGGCAAAGAAAAACGGCGTTGATAATAAGATCCGCATCCTTATCGGTTCCGATTGCTCGGCATCAGTCGCGCTGATAGGCGACACTGTATCGCTCCTCGTAGGCTCGATCATGCTCTCCGTGCTTGACCGCGCTGAGTTCTACAACGTGATGCTGCACGAATTTGCGCACATCAAAAAGATGAACTGGCACATTCTGATGAGCAGCTCGAGCATCGAAAACCGTATCAGGGGCGTAAGAAGCACACTGTTCTTCGGACCGCTTATGATATTCTACAACGCCGTTGACGTGCCGTTCGTCTACGAATCCGTGACGTATAAAACATTCTCTTCGATCATTGCCGAGAACGACGCAGATCGTGCGTTTTCCGAGTTCGGAGACGTTTCTAAAGCCGCTTCGGCATCAACTAAGATCTGCCTCTACACCGATTTTGAACGCGAGATATCGAAGTTCCTTAAAAACTCCGAATACTACCGCGACGAACAGCCGCGCCAGTTCATTGTCGCATCATACATCGAATCGTTCAAAAAAGCGCTCACCGAACGCTGGGATTTCTGGAAATCGATCCACGAGAAAGAAATTTCTGCACCGCTGGCAACGCATCCTCTGCTTCGTGACCGTATTGAGAGTATGGGCGCGTCTCTTTCGGAGGTCGCGCTTGAGCTTCCGGACAATAATTCGCGCTTTTCCGGCTGCGAGGCAAGGTTCCGCGACGATTGCGTAAGGGCGGTGGCTCATTGCGACAGAATGATTTCGGACAGGCGCAAGGCGGGCAATGACGACTACTCCGAAGGCCGCCGGAAGAATTATCTCGAACCGCTCAGAAGGGTGGAAGAGTGGGAAAAAAAGGGAAAGCCGCTCACACCCGACACGCTGAAACAGGTCTGCAGGGATCTGTTTGAAATTGACCGCGCGCAGGAGGCGGAAGAGGTGTGCGACAGGGCGATCGCCGAGTTTAATACGGAGGACGAACGCGCACACGCATATTATCTGAAAGGATCGGCATTGCTCGAAAACTACGACGACAGCGGCATTGATCTGCTGTACCGTTCCGCGGAAACAAACTCGAATTACATCGATGACGTCATCAGCGCAGTGGGCAAGTATGTCTATCTGATGGGGCTCAGGGACAAGGCAGATGAGTATGAAGCGTGGTCGAAAGGCAAGTTACAGGAGCAGAAGGACAAGTTCAGCCATCTGAGCGGACTTTCGGTGAGGGACGATCTCACTGAGGAGCCTCTTGAGGGTACGATGCTTCAGGATCTCGTGTCGTATTTCGTTTCGGTCGGCGGTGACAATATCGAGCGTATCTACCTCGTGCGGAAGGTCATTTCCGAAGACTTTTTCACGAGCTATTTCATCATCGAGTTTGCCGCCGGTGCCGGTGAGGATGCAAAGGATAAGGTGATGAATGCCGCTTTCGAGCGCCTCGATACCGGTTACGACTGGCAATTCTGCCTTGACGTTTACGGCAAGGAATTCGAGGCTGCTCTTAAGAAGGTCAAAAATTCGTGCGTGTATGACCGCGGCACCGGTCACGGGCCGAAGTAGAATCCCGCGCGCCCGATCGGTGCGGCGTCGCCGGTGGTATAAAACGCGGCCGCACCGTCAGATGCGAAAGAGCAGTTATCCGCCCATTTAAACATGATCGAAGCGGGACCGTCAATGCCGAGAACGGACTTGGGGATCGACACCATCAGCTTGTTTTCGCTGATGCGGCAAGGAACGGTTGAAAGCGGCTTTACGGAGTATTCCGTGCCTGCCTCGAGCGCTCCAAGGTACATCGAGCCGTCATTGTCCGGTGCCTTATAATTCAGCACAAAACTGTACCCGTTCCAGGTCGAAGCCGGATCCGCTCCGTCTATTCCGATAAACAGGTTCATCCAGTTTTCGCCCTCCGCTGCGGTTATGTCTTCAGCCGTAAGCACGAAGAAATACACGTTCTCCGCATCCTCGCAGACCTTGAATTCGACGAAATCGTTGCGGCCTGTATTATCCGTATATTTTTCGCTGCCCCAGCCGCTCGTCTTGCGCACAGCCGTGTCTCCCGCGTAATCCCTGTATAACGCCTTGATATCGTTCCATTGCGCGAAACCGCCGCTGATATCGATCGGACGGTTGTTGCGGGAATTGTCGACTGTTACGCCCTTGAATTCGCGCACGTACGACATCATCTGCATGTAGTAATTATCGCCGTATCCGCCTTCCATCGGTTCGACGTCGCGGCTGCCGTTCAGCGAGGCATTGTCAAGGAACACTATAGGTCCGTCATTTTTGACCGGTCCCTGGTACGTCGAGGGCTGCCTCTGGGCGACCCACTCGTTCCATCCGGTAATGAAAATGATCTCGGGATCGATCGTCATTGCCCACCTGAACTGTTCCTCAAAATTGTATCCGTAGAGGTATGCATCGGGGGCCGGATCGTTGGCCCCGTCGTGCCAGCTGCGCGAGCGGTCGTTGGAGCCGTACCACGAAACAGCGCTTAATTTATACGTCTGATTGTGCTGGGCGAGGGAGATGTTGACAACTTCTTTTCTTCCGTTCAGGCCGTATACCGCGTCGCTCGTGAGCAGTCTGTCAAATTCCATCCACGGGAAGCCGTCGTCAATTTTAGCGCTCATCGGCCACTGACTTGCTTTTATGCGGAAGAATTCGCTGACCTCTGCCGTAGCTTCTCCGGGCACCCCGATTATCATCGGCTTTCCGTCCCAGTTAAACCACAGGCTTTCGTATTCGGGGTGTTTTTTGTATACAGTTTTATAGATCGACGTCATCGTTTCACCTGAGTTTGTGTTGGTGAGGAAGCAGACTTTCGGCACGTTCCAGCCCTGATCCTGGTATTCTTTTAAGATCTTCATCAGTGCAAGAGCGTTGTTCGCGTACGTCGGTCCGTTCGACGTGTCGAATACGAGGAAGTCTATTCCCGCGTCGGTCAGCATCTGTACGTGTTTTCTCATGACCCATTTGTCGCTTGATTTGTAGTATCCGAACAACGGTTTTCCCCAGAAGTGGAATGCGTTTACCGGTCCGCCGCCTGCTTTCATCCACGCTTTTTCCGATTCGAGCGCGCCTTCGACTTTCGCGATCTCCGTGTTATCGTACAGCGCCGTTCCGTGTTCGCCGAGCCACAGGAAATAGAAGAGTCCTACGTATTTTCCGTCGCGTTTCTGCGTCGCGGTGGTTTCGTTTACGAGCACTCTTCCGAGGTCGTCAACGGCTCTGCTGGCTCTTTCTGTGAGCGCCGCTGTGTTTGCGTAGTTATCGTCGTCCGTCACGACCATCTGTTCGACCGGCGGGAGCGTGGCTTCCGGTTTTTCGGTGGTCAATTCATCCGGCGTTTCTTCCGGGGCTTTTTCCGGTGTTTTTTCTTCGCCGGTTTGCCTGACCGTGCATGCTGTGAGCATCATTACCGACGCTACCACTGCCATCAGCAGCATCGTTCCGATCCTGGTCAATATATTTTTCTTTTTTGTTTTCATTTTCCGCACTCTCCGCTTTACGTTCGTTTCGTGTCAATAATATACATCATACGGGGGGGAATGGCAAGTTGCAAGTGGCAAGTTGGAAATGGCAAATGGGAAATGGGAAATGGCAAGTGGCAAATGGCAAATGGGAATTGACCCGGCTTGAATAGTTTGTGCGAAATCGGTATAATTCCAGCAAGAATGATGCAGGGAAGCGCGCGTATTTTTGTGGCATACCGCTGCTTAAAAGGGGGACCGGAAGCAATGAACCCGATATTGCCGAGAACATTCCATATGGCCGACGCAGAAGCACACGTCATGCCTGACGGGAGGCTGTATATTGTCGGCTCGACCGATACGTCCGGAAGCGGCACGTACTGCGGAACCGTCCACCACATCTGGTCTACAGATGACCCCGCGCTCGAAAAATGGATCGACCACGGCGTTGTGTTCGAAAATTCCGAAAGATCGCCCGGAATACCGTGGGCGAAGGGCGTGCCACTGTACGCACCTGATATGATACACAAAAACGGCAGGTACTACCTGTATATGTGCGGCGCAAACGCATTCGAAGCCGTCGCCACCGCCGAAAAACCGGAAGGACCGTACACTGATGCGTGCAAGATCGAAGGAGCAGACGGAGACAGCATTGACCCGGCGATTTTTGTTGACGACGACGGAAGTGCGTACTACCTGTGGGGCCAGTTCCACCTGCGCGGCGCGAAACTGAAAGACAATATGTACGAGCTTGATATGAGCACGTACACGGACAATATATTGACCGAACAGCTCCACGGCTTCCATGAGGGCTCATCGCTGCGCAAGATCGGGTCGCGTTACTACATAGTTTACACGGATATATCGCGCGGGCGGGCAACATGTATGTCGTATGCCGTGGCGGATTCGCCGCTCGGACCGTATAAAAAAGGCGGAGTTATTGTCGACAACATCTATTGCGATCCGGGAACGTGGAACAATCACGGCTCGATCCAGGAATATAAGGGGCGTACGTTCGTGTTCTACCACCGCTCGAGTCAGAACAGCGGCACGAGCAGGAGAGTATGCGTCGAACCGATCACGGTCCGGGACGACGGTAGCATCCCCGAAGTGCCGATGACATCGAACGGCGCGAGCGACCCGATAGACGCGTTTTGCGAAATAGACGCATCGCTCGCTTGCCGTATGAAAGGCAGCCTGTATATCGTTCCGGACCCGCAAAATCCCGGTGCCGAAAAGCTTACGAGCTGCGGCGGGGGCAACTGGACCGAGGCTTGGGCCGAGTACCGCACGGTCGATCTTGGCTCGGGAGCGCACCGGTTTTTCGTCAATGCTTCGGGCTTTGGCAGCATCGTTTTGATGACGGAGAAGGATGGCCGGATCGGCAGGGCGGAGGTCAATACGGACGGCGCTGTTTTTTCCCGTTCCGGGGCGGTCCTGGACAAAGTTCCTTCCGGCGTCCAGACCGTATGGCTGCTGTTTGACGGAAGCGGAATGGAAGTCAGATCGTTCGGGTTTGAATGACCGCGTCTGGTTGACCGGAACATTTTTCGCTTTTTTGTGTAAAATATGCGTAAAATTGCCCGAAAAAAGCAAAAAAGTGCTTGACGCATAAAAGCCGGACGGAGTATAATACTCTGGTGCCGCTCTTACGGGGCTCCCTAAATGCTTTAAAACCGTCATCCTGAACAGGGGCTGAAAGACGGAAAAGCTGCCCGCGGAATACGGTCGCGCACGGACCGCAGCAAAGGCGAGATTTTTAATGGAGGTGCAAAACGGGAATGTATGCAATCATAGCTACAGGCGGAAAGCAGTACAAAGTCGAAGAAGGCGATTTCGTATTCGTTGAAAAGATTCAGGGCGAAGTCGACGACGTCGTTAAACTTGATAAAGTACTTGCGCTGTCCAGCGGTGACGAGATCAAATTCGGAGCTCCTTACGTAGAAGGTGCTTCTGTCGAAGCGAAGATCGTTAAGCAGGGTAAGGGCGAAAAAGTCCGCATTATCAAGCATAAAGCTAAAAAAGGCTACAGGAAAAGACAGGGCCACAGACAGCCTTTCACTCAGCTGTCAGTTGAAAAGATCAACGCGTGACCGAAATGATAAATATCAGAACTAGCCGGTTTGAAAACGGTGCTTTAAGCGGGTTTACCGTGAAAGGGCACTCGGGATACGCCGAAGCGGGGAGCGACATTATTTGTGCGGCAGTGAGCGCCCTGTGCTATACGGCGGCAGGTTATTTTGAATCGGCGGGACCGTACGGGATCAGATACGAATATAAGGAGAAAGACGGCTATATGATGCTGAAACTCCTTGAGACCGGATCGGACGAAGGAAAGATCAGAGCAGCAGCGGTTTTGGACGCCTGGCTGATCGGAGTTAAACAGATACGAAGCTCGTACGGCGGAAAATACATCAGGATCACTGACACTTAAACCGGAGGTACAGGTTATGCTTAAAATTAATTTACAGCTGTTCGCTCATAAAAAAGGACTGGGCAGCTCTAAGAACGGCAGAGATTCCGAATCCAAGCGCCTTGGCGTGAAGAGAGCGGACGGACAGACCGTTCAGGCCGGTACCATTCTCGTAAGACAGCGTGGGACGAAGATACATCCCGGCGAGAATGTTGGCATCGGTGTTGACTATACCCTCTACGCGAAAGTTGACGGAAAAGTCGCTTACCGCAGACTGGGCAGAGATAAGAAACAGGCAGTCGTCGTAGCAGAAAACTGACGTTGCCGCGAATACACCTTGAAGGGGCTGCCGTTATTGAAATTTCGGCAGCCTTTTTGGTAATCAGAGCAAGCGCGCAGGTGGGTTATGTTTATTGACAGGACAAAGATCACAGTGACTTCGGGCAGGGGCGGAGACGGATGCGTTTCGTTCAGGCGTGAGAAATACGTCAGTGCGGGAGGCCCGGACGGAGGAGACGGCGGAGACGGCGGCGATATCGTTTTTGAGGTCGATCCGCGTACTTCCACGCTTATGGACTTCAGGTTCAGGCATAAGTTTACGGCTCAGAACGGTTCGAAGGGCGCGGGATATAAGAAGACCGGTAAGAGCGGCGACGATCTGGTGATCGGCGTTCCGCGCGGCACGCTCATTTATGACGATGCTTCGGGAAGACTGCTGGCTGATCTGAAGGATGAAGACAGCAGGATCGTGCTTTTAAAGGGCGGCAAGGGCGGTCAGGGTAACCAGCACTTTGCTACGGCGACGCGGCAGGTGCCTAATTTCGCGCGCGCAGGCGAGGAGGGCAGGACGCTCGAACTTCGTCTCGAACTGAAGATGATCGCAGACGTCGGTATCGTGGGATTCCCAAGCGTCGGAAAATCGACGCTGTTGTCCGTAACGACTGCCGCAAAGCCCGAGATAGCCGAATACCATTTTACCACTATTGTCCCGAACCTCGGCGTAGTTTACTGCGGCGAAGACGGATCGGGATTCGTACTTGCCGACATCCCTGGACTTATCGAGGGGGCGGCAGAAGGTGCAGGGCTCGGTCATGAATTTCTCCGCCACGTCGAAAGGACGAGGCTGCTTCTCCATGTGATCGACGTATCAGGTTCGGAGGGAAGAGATCCGTTCGAAGATTTCCTGGCAATCAACAAAGAACTTTATAATTTCGATCAGGCGCTCGCGAAAAGACCGCAGATAATCGTTCTGAATAAGGTCGATATGGACTCTGACGGGAGCAAAACCGAGGCGTTCATGAAGAAATTCGATGAATGGCTTGAGAAAAACGACGAAGAAATACGTGAAAACCGTGAAAAAGGCGCGTATAAAGTATTCACCGTCATGGCCGCGATCGCCGAGGGCACGGATAAGCTGATGAAATATACCGGAAGCATCCTTCACAACTTCGAACCTGAAGAGTTCGTTGTCGAGGGGCTGCCGGAAGAAAGCACGGAGAACGACGACGCGTACGAGATTCATATCGACACGGACGGAGCGTACAGCGTAACGGGCCGCAGGATACGAAACCTTGCCCTGTCGATAAATATGACGGACCAGGAATCGTTCGGATACTTCCAGATGCAGCTCAGAAAGAAGGGCGTCTTCGATAAGCTAAGAGAGATGGGTATTAAGGACGGAGACACTGTGCGCATATACGAATGCGAATTTGACTTCATGGATTGATCTTCGGAGGAAATAATGGCAAATACCGGCGGAATGTTTGAAGACGGCAGCCAGATGACTGCGGACAGCGTGCTTATACTTTATGTGATCGACCTCGTCGGAGGGCCGCTTCAGGACGATATGCTGACCGAACTTATTATGGGTCCGGGGCTCGTCAATTATTTTACGATGTGTCAGTGCCTTTCCGGCCTTGCGCGCGGCGGATATGTGAGCAGAAAACTTGACAGTATGGGCAAAGCAATGTATGATATTACTGTGTCCGGCAGCGAGGCGCTCGCGTCGATGAAATATATGATAAGCGGCGGACTTGGAGCCGCTTACGAAAGCTATATACGGAACCATAAAGACGATATAAAAAAGCGCACGCGGATAGGAGCGAACTGGACCAGAGATGCGAAGGGGAACTATTTCGTGCACTGTTTTGTGCGTGAAGGGCTGAATGCGGATATCGACATAACCGTTCCCGCTGCAGACCGAGAAGACGCCGAAACGATAATTCTTAACTGGAAGAACAACGCCGCCGGAAAATACGTTGAGATACTTAAAGTCTTGCTTGACAGGAGTTGAATCAGATGGCTAAAAACGGTAAAAAACAGTGGTTCATGCCGGACGCTTTTTATCCGGTCGCCGATCACGGCGATTACGTCAGCCACGAGGCGGTCTGCGTGCTTAATACAGGAGACGAAGACGCTCATATTGACCTGACGCTCTACTTCGAAGACCGCGAACCGAGGAGCGGCTTCCACGCCGTATGCGGCGCGAGACGCACGAACCATATAAGACTGGATAAGCTGAAAGACGAATCAGGCGAAGGAATTGACCGCGGCGTACCTTACGCCATACTGCTGGATTCAGACGTACCCGTCGTCGTCCAGTACAGCCGCTGCGATACGACCCAGAGCGAGCTCTCGTTCATGGGACTGCTGGCATATTGACGCACACCTTGTCACGCAAACGCGCGCAAGGGCAGCGTATGGCATCAACGAAGGATAAAGTAATAAAATGAATTTTTCAGATCTGTTTTTTCTTTACGCGTTTCTGCCGCTGTGTTTGATAATCTATTTTATCTCGCCGAAGATAAAATACAAAAACACGGTGCTTGTGGTTTTTTCTCTGATTTTTTACGCTTGGGGAGACATAAAAGCGCTTCTGGTGATCTGCGCGTACGCACTTATCAATTTCGCCCTGGGCAGGCTGATACAGAATAACCGGGGAGGGAAGAAGGCTAAACTGTTCGTTACGATCGGACTTTTCCTCGATCTGGGCATCCTTCTCGTATTTAAATACACCGGTTTCCTTCTGGAAAACATCAACGGCATATTCAGGACCTCAATAAACATACCGTCGTTCTGGATCCCGCTCGGCCTGAGCTTCTTCACGTTCCGCACGATCTCGTACCTCCTGGATGTCTACTGGGAAAAGATCGAGGCCGAAACGTATTTTCCTGATTTCCTGCTGTTCACGTCGCTGTTCCCGTGTACTGTCGCGGGTCCTATCGTACGCTATTCGTCGATCGGAGCTGAACTCAAGGAGCGTACGGTCAATGTTGACGACATGTACCAGGGCTTTACGAGGCTGTGCATCGGTCTCGCAAAGAAGGTGCTGATCGCGGACAATCTTATTACTATCGTCAATGCCTACTGGTCCGTTGACGCGGGTGCCGTGGCTTCGGTCGATACGTGGTTTGCCGTTATCGTTTATTCGATGTACGTCTACTTTGACTTCTCAGGCTACTCTGACATGGCGATAGGTATTGCGCGCATACTTGGCTTCCACTTTGAAGAAAACTTCAACTACCCCTTCATGTGCACCTCGATCTCTGAATTCTGGCAGCGCTGGCATATCTCCCTCGGATCGTTCTTCAGAGATTATCTCCTTTATGTGCCTATTTTCGGAAAGATGCGCAGGTTCGGAGGGCTTTTCCTCGTATGGTTCTGCACCGGACTGTGGCACGGCGCTTCCTGGAACTACATAATCTGGGGCCTGTATTTCGGCCTTTTCATACTTATAGAAATGCTGATCGGAAAGAAACGGATGAAAAAGATCCCGATCGCTGTAAAACATATTTACACGAAACTGATCATAATCATCGGATTCGGAATATTCCGCTTTACAAATATGAAGCAGCTCGGCTATTTCTTCAGAGGGATATTCTTCTTTTCAAAGGCCGGCTTCGTCGGAGACACTTTCGGGACGTATTTCGTAAACAACATGTTCCTGTTCTTTGCCGCTATCATATGCTGCTTCCCGATCGTCCCGTTCGTACAGAAAAAACTTGAGACGCATGAGAAGGCTCAGACGGCCGTCGGCGTCGCGTGGGGAATACTGTGCATCGCTATGCTGATAATATCGAGCATATTCCTTGTCAACGCGACCGAACACCCGTTCCTTTACACGCAGTTCTGACGGAGGTGGGAGATATGAAAAATTACAAGAATCTTCTTAAACTTTGTTTCGTGGTTCTGGTAGCGGGAATACTGATCGTCGCCGGAATTTATCTGCTGTTTGCAAAGCGTCCGACTGAATCCGAGAGCGAAAAGAGAAAACTCACGCAGATGCCCGAACTGTCTTTCTCGTCTCTGCTGACGGGCAAATATTTTTCCGGCCTTCAGGCATATTACGATGATACGATCCCCGGAAGGGAAGAGTATAAAGAGATCAGCGCGAATATGCTTTCAAAGATGAGAGGCCTGCCTCTGAACAATCTCGTTATTTACAATCCTGTGATAATAAGGGCTACCGATGAACCTGATGATCCGGATGAGGAGGGTACGTTCGTGCCCAGACCCATCACGACTCCTGTTCCTTTTATTGACGACGACCCGACACCGGCACCTACCGATGAACCCGAGGAGACCGCGCAGATAACGGAGCAGCCTTCCGATATCCCTACGGAAGAACCGACTGAACCTGCAGGGACCGAAACTCCCGCCACCGAAACGCAGGAGCCCGCGAAGACTCCCGATCCGACTGCGACACCCGCACCGACGCCGGTAACGACACCCACTCCTACTAAAACGCCGTCTCCGACTCCCACTCCCGCGCAGCCTACGAAGACTCCGGATCAGGGAGGCGAGCCTCAGATAGTCGAATATCCGAAAGACGGGGCAATACTTTACGGAGACCGCGGAATGGAATTATACGGCGGTTCCAAGAGCGCGATGAAGAGATATGTTGCCGCTATGGAGTACATCAAAGACCGCTGCCCGGACGTCAATGTCTACAGCATGACGGTGCCGCTTTCGTCAATGTTCTACCTGCCTCCGTCGTACAGATCGAATGCTACCGAGCAGCTTAACGACCTCAACTATCTCGAAGGACTGTTTTCGAGCAAGGTCACGGTCGTCCGCGTATACGACACGATCAAAAGCCACGTTGACGCAGGCGAGAATATGTATCTGCGCACCGATCACCACTGGACGCATCTAGGCGCATACTATGCGATGAAAGAATTCGCGAGAGTTGCAGGCGTGCCGTTTGACGATCTTTCAGCGTACGAGACGCATACGAGAGACGGCTTCGTCGGATCGTTCTATTCATACTTCGGCATGAAAGAACTCAAGTCAAAGCCCGAGACGTTTACATACTATATTTCCCAAAGGAACGTTACAGTTAACTATTACGATGCCGGTAATTTCAGCAAGACAGGCCATACCGGCGCGTACTGGCTGGACGTTAAACTGTCCGAAAGCTATAGCATAGCGATGGGTTATGATAACCTTCTGAGCATATCAAAAACGGATGCAGGCACAGGCAGGAGGCTGCTCATTATTAAGGACAGTTTTGGAAATCCCACTCCGTCGTTCCTTTTCGGAAGCTTTGACAGGATCATAATGATCGACCCCAGATACTACACGATGGACGTCTACGACCTGATCCAGAGCCAGGGAATAACGGACGTGCTCGGGCTTGCAAACATATTTGACCATACGACATCCGGATTCGTGAAACTGTACGAATACGTGGCGCAGAACAGATGATGCGGCCGCAAACGTATAAACTGAAAGAGAGACAGAAAGATGAGAGAACTTGAATACCCGTTTGACAGCGAACTGATAATTCAGAACAGAAGAAAACTGCGCAAAGCGCTCATTAACGACGGCAGCAGCAGAATAAAGAAGAACATCGCCGTGCTGGGCGGTTCCACAACGCACGATATCGTCGCGGCGCTGGAGCTTTTCCTGCTCGATCAGGGGATCGAACCTTCGTTCTATGAATCCGAATATGCGCAGTACTATCAGGACGCAATGTTCGGAAATCCGGAACTTGACGGCTTCAGGCCGGATATCATCTTCATCCACACGTCTCTGCGCAACGTGAACGTCGGATTCCCGCACATGAACGACTCGAAAGAGCAGGTTGACGCACTCGTAAGCGCGCAGCTTAAGTATTTCGAAGGAATGTGGGATAAACTGAGGGAGAAATTCAATTGCCCCATCATCCAGAACAACTTCGAAATGCCTTTCTACAGGCTTCTGGGCAACAAGGATGCGCAGGACTACAGGGGACGCGTAAACTTCGCTGCAAGGCTGAATACGGGCTTCTACGCGTACGCTGAGAGCCATAATGATTTCTATATCAACGATATCAACTACATTTCGGCTGCGTACGGCCTCGAGAAGTGGTCCGATCCGTTCTACTGGTACATGTACAAATATTGTCTGTGCCTTCCCGCGGTGCCCGAATTCGCTTTTAACCTGTCTAATATAATCAAATCGATTTTCGGAAAGAATAAGAAGGCGCTCGTTCTGGACCTTGACAATACCCTTTGGTCCGGAGTCGTGGGCGATGACGGAGTGGACGGCATAGACGTTGGCCAGGAAACGTCGGTAGGGCAGGGATTCTACGAATTTCAGACTTACCTTAAGGATCACAAACAGCTCGGGATACTGCTTAACGTAGCGTCGAAGAACGATCACGAGAACGCCATTGCCGGACTCAACCACCCGTCGGGCGCGCTTAAGCCGGACGATTTTACGATCATCAAAGCGAACTGGGACGCCAAATCCGAGAACATCAAAAAGATCGCTGCAGAACTGGCACTGCTGCCGGAAAGTCTTGTATTCGTTGACGACAACCCCGCCGAACGCGAGATCGTACGTGCGTACGTGCCCGGAGTTGCCGTTCCAGAGGTCAATAAAGTAGAAGAGTATATCAGGAACATTGACCGCGGCGGATACTTCGAAGTAACGACTTTCTCCGCTGACGACGCTTCCAGAGTCGAGATGTACCGCCAGAACATCATGCGCGCACAGGCGCAGGAATCGTTCACCGACTATAATGAGTACCTGTTAAGCCTTCAGATGCACGCTGACATAAAAGATTTCGAACCGGTATACCTTGCGCGCATCACGCAGCTTACGAATAAGAGCAACCAGTTCAACCTCACGACCAAGCGCTTCACCGAATCCGAGATGGAGGCGACTGCGGCAGATCCGCAATATGTGAGGCTGTACGGGAGACTTGTCGATAAGTTCGGCGATAACGGCATCGTTTCCGTCGTAATAGGCAGGCAGGAAGGCGAGCTGCTTCATATGGAACTGTGGCTCATGAGCTGCCGGGTGCTCAAGCGCGATATGGAGCAGGCAATGCTCGACGAGCTCGTTAAGCAGGCTTCGGCGAGGGGCGTTTCCGAGATCCGCGGGTATTATTATCCGACGGCAAAGAATAAAATGGTCGAGAAGCTTTACGAGACGTTTGGTTTTACGCTCGTGTCGGAGGATGATGCGGGCAATACCGTCTGGTCGCTTAAAACGGCCGGGTATGAGAACCAGAACAAAGTGATCAGCGTAAACTGATGATGCGGCTTCGGCTTTGATCATACGGAAGGGAGAAGAACAAAAATGGCTGATATGAAAGAAATCTTTGACAGACTTAACGAGGTGTTTCAGGATGTTTTCGACGACGAATCGATAACCGTAGGCCCGAAAACGATCGCAAAAGATATTGACGACTGGGACAGCCTCGAGCACATCAGACTTATTGCCGCCGTTGAGCGCGAATTCGGAATGCGCTTCAAGATGGGCGAAGTATCGACGATGAAAAACGTAGGAGAGATGGCGTCGATCGTTGCCGCCAGAGCTACTAAATAATTTAACCGGTCCGGTGATTCGCTTCGGCCCGTAAAACCGCGGAGGAGATTATTATGCGAGACGATTTCCTGCTTCATTCCAAAACGGCTGAAACTCTGTACAAAAGCGTGCGGGATCTTCCCGTGTACGACTATCATTGCCATCTGTCCCCGCAGGAGATCTGGGAGGACAAACCGTTTACTGACGTGACGAGCCTGATGCTTGACCACGACCATTATAAGTGGAGACTCATGCGTTCGGCCGGCATCCGCGAAGAACTTATCACAGGCCACAGGAGCAGTGTAGGCATATCTTCGCAGGAACGGTTCAGGGCGTACGCACAGGCGCTTGAGGGTGCGGCGGGCAATCCTTTATATCACTGGACACATATGGAACTTTCCGAGTTTTTCGGTATCGGCGATGCTCTTACGGCGGACAATGCCGACATCATCCGCGAGCGTGCCAATGCATTTTTGCGTGATACCGGCATGTCTCCGCGTTCCGTGCTCGAAAAAGAGCGCGTGCGTCTCGTCGTAACTACAGACGATCCGGCAGACGAACTCGAATACCACAAACTGCTGTCTGGCAGCGGATTGACGAACCTCCGCATGACTCCCGCATTCAGGCCTGACCGCGTGCTGATGCTTACGAAAGTCGGAACTCCCGAGGGCTTCAGGGGATATTTAAACAGGCTGGGCGAAGTCTGCGGCGCAGAAATATTCAATTTATCCACGCTTAAAGAGGCGCTCGAAAGACGGATGCAATCATTCTGCGCGCTCGACTGCCGCTTCGCGGACATAGGAATTCCGTACTTCCCGTCTAAACCTTCAGGCGAGGGGAGCGCCGAAAGAGCGTTCCTGACAGCCGCAGGAGGAGGCATACCGGATGACGCGGATTTCAACGCGTATCTATGGGATATGTATCTGTTTATCGGAAAACTCTGCCACGATATGAGAGTGCTCCTGCAGCTTCACACGGCCGTGGCCAGAAATGTGAACTCGAGGCAGTTCAGGCGGATAGGAGCCGATTCGGGCATTGACTGCATCTCCGACCCGATCTCCGTACGTGCCTTCACGGAGCTGCTTGACGCGATGTATTCCGAAAAAGCACTTCCCGAAATGATCGTCTACACACTTGACCCGGGTTCAATCGAGCCACTGGCCGCAGCGGCAGGCTGCTTCAGGGGAGTCAGGCTTGGCGCAGCGTGGTGGTTCAACGACCACGAAGCTGGAATACGCGAAACGCTTGAGATCGCGGCAAGGCAAGGCTCTCTTTCTTCTTTCTTCGGTATGCTTACCGATTCGAGAAGTTTCCTGTCGTACGTGCGCCACGATTATTTCAGGCGGATAGCGAGCGATCTGGTGGCTTCGTGGATCGACAAAGGTGAATTTATGGGCAGCGGTGAAGACGTTCTTGGAAAGATATCCTGCTTCAACGCCATGAATTACTGCACCGAATCGAGGATATGACAAAATTTTTCTTGCAATTACGGGAACAATGAAGTAAAATTTAATTGTCTGAAAGGCAAATATATGCTTATTAAAGCTGAAAAGAGGTTTTAGTATGAAAATATGTCCAAAATGTCAGGCCGAATGCAGTGACGACGTAAAGTTCTGCCCCAAATGCGGTGCGGAGCTTCCGGAAGCTGCTCCCAAGGCTGAAGAACGTCCCGCTTTCTGCCCCCAGTGCGGAAAACCCTTAGAGGCGGATGCTACATTCTGCCCCGGATGCGGCGCTAAAGTCGGTGCTGCTCCCAAGACTCCCGCTGCCGTGCCTCCTATCTTCGCTGATTCGTGGGATGCTGTAAAAACATTCTTCACAAAGGGCCCCGAAAAAGCAGTCGAAAAATTCGCCGATAACAAAGGCCTCGCATGGATCATTTTCTCCAGCGTTGCCATAATCTTTTACATGTTTGCTTATGCGATCGCCGGAAGATACAGATTCGGACTGAATCTGCTTTACGGTTTTCTTAAAGGCGGAATTTTCTTCTTTGGCGTGAGCGCACTGCTCTTCGCTGCATTGAAGGTCATCCATAAGAAAGATGTACACATCTTCACCGTCTTTAACATTGCCGGTGTCGCATCGATACCGATCATATGCGTATCGCTTTTGAATATGGTCATAACTCTGATACCGAAGATCTCGTTTGACAGCATGCTGTTTGTCGCTGCTAATGTTCTTGCGATCCTGCTTCTGTATCACGGCATAAAGAGCATAGGCGAATACAAAAAATCGGTACTTCTTACAGTTGCTGCCTGCGTTGCAATAGTTGCTGCTTTCATAATCCTTACCTTTGATATCGTTTCAATTATCAGAGAAGCTGTTGCTGCAGCAAGGAGAGCCGTAAATACTATCTTCTGGTAATTAACTCGATCTAAAGTGTATGCCGTTGGTAAAGAGCGGCGTATAGCGACCGTTGGTTTTAAAAATACGCGACCGCTCCGGCATAATACCGCGCGGCCGCGCTTTTTATGCAGATGTGCTTTTATGAGGAGAACAGTTATGTATACCGCTTTTGACGATTCGGGTAAAGTAAGATTCCGGCCCTCCGGCGGCGTGCTTGAAAATGCCGCTTCGTTTATAACCGAAAATCAGCTTTTAAGGACTGATCTTTGGGAAAGATTCGTATCAATGTTCAAGCTCGGGATCGACTCCGAGAACGGCGGATGGCGCGGTGAATATTTCGGAAAGATGATGCGTGGCGGGTGCTTCATGTACCGGCTGACAGGGGACAACGAGCTATACCGTGCATTGACCGGGGCGGTCAAAGATATATTGACCGCACAGCGGGAAGACGGCACGATATCCAGCTACAGAGCTGATAAAAACTTTTTCGGCTGGGATATGTGGTGCAGGAAATACGTGCTGCTGGGGCTTTATTACTACCGCGGCATATGCTGCGATGAATCACTGAAGGCAAGAATAATTGACAGCGCCATGG
This sequence comes from Clostridia bacterium, assembly GCA_017613535.1. Lineage (GTDB taxonomy): Bacteria > Bacillota > Clostridia > UBA1212 > UBA1255 > UBA1255. Next base: position 24,420 of record JAGADO010000123.1, read on the forward strand.
CGCAGCTTAACGTGATCATGGACAATATCGGGCCCGAGCAGGAGGGAAAGATCCCGATCACCCGCACCTCCAACTTCTGGCGCGGCATGAATTCGTCATCAATATTAGAGCCCGTCATGCTTTATTACGATCTCACGAAAAAACCGGAACTGCTGGAATTCGCAAAATATATCGTTGACAACGGCGGTATCGAGGGCGGAAATATTTACGAGCTGGCTGCGGAGAACAGGATCGATCCGTACATGTACCCTGTGACAAAGGCGTACGAAATGGTGTCCTGCATGGAAGGCCTTATGGAATACGCCATTGCCGTCGGAGACAGGGAAAAACTTTCTGCCGTGCGCAATTTCGGCAGACGCGTCCTGGATTCGGATTTCACCGTGATAGGATCAGGCGGAACGACACACGAACTGTTTGACCACTCATCCTGGAGGCAGAGCAGCATGGGAGTGTGCGAGATCGCCCAGGAAACGTGCGTGACTGTAACGTTTATGAAATTCTTCTCGCGCCTTTACCGCGAAACGGGAGACCAGGCCTTCGCCCAGGCGCTTGAAACGTCGTTCTTTAACGCGTACCTCGGGGCAATAAATACAGGTAAATTCGTCGAGCCGGGCCTTGCGGATCAGGGCAGAGGGCTCGTCGCCGAATTTCTTCCGTTCGACAGCTACAGCCCGCTTACGGCTGGCAGGAGGGGCAAGAAAATTGGCGGTTTTATGATCATGCCGGGCGGCCATTATTACGGCTGCTGCGCGTGCATAGGAAGTCTCGGCGCCGCTGTCATGGGGCTCAGCGCAGTACGCGCGGAAGGGAACAGGATATTTATTGACCAGTATATACCCGGAAAAACCGAGGTGGTGCTGGGCGGGGGAGTGACCGTTTCGTTTACTGTCGAGACGGATTATCCGTATACGCCTGCGGCGGTCGTCAGGATCGACGGGATAACGGGGCCGGACGGAAGCGCGTTAGGTAAGAGTGTTTTAACTGTCTCGTTCAGGCTGCCGGAGTGGTCGAAAGAATTTGAACTCACTGCTTCCGAGGGCGGCAATGCCGCTCAGGCTCCCGACGGGTACGTTTCTGTCACGAAATGCTTTGCCACGGGCGATGTGCTGACGGTCAATTTCCGCGCCGCTCCTTCTATTGTCCGCCCCGTGCTGTTCGACCGCGAAAAAGTCGGGGATCAGGTCATTGTCCAGGACCCTCTCGCAAAAGAGAGAATATGTGTAAAATACGGGCCGCTTGTACTGGCCCCTGATATCGAAATAGACGAAAACGGTGAGGACGTGCCCCTTCCGGCAGGCTTCTTTACGACAGAAGCGCTGAAGCGTTTCAGGATCGGCGAAGGTGAAGGAAAAGGCTCGGGAAGCAGACTCGGAATAACACTGACGGCGGAGGACGGAAAAGAATTGACGCTCCGTGATTACGCATCGTGCGGAAAGAACTGGAACGGACCGTACTTCGGCGCATGGTTCAGAATCCGTGTTGCCAATGCTCCCGAAAAATGATACAATCAATATGTACGCCAGGCGCTGAAGATGCGGCTGTATGCGAATAACCTGAGAGGCTGATTATTTATGGCTTATAAATGGAAAGATTACGTCGATAAAGTTTACGGATGCTGGCTCGGAAAATGCATCTGCGGAACGATCGGAGCCCCTTACGAGGGATACAAAGGCAGGATGGACGTCGATTTTACGCCCGAACTGTTCGCTGAAATGCTTCCTAACGACGACCTTGATCTGCAGGTACTGTGGCTCGACGTGATCGAACAGGTAGGACCTGATTTTTCTTCGCTGGATCTCGCAAAAGCGTTTTATGAAAAATATCCTCCGTCTCCCGGAGAATACGCTACATTCAAAAAGAATTTCGAACTCGGACTTAAGCCTCCTTTTACAGGGAAGTTTAACAATACTTTCTACCACGAGGGTATGGGCTGTCCGATCCGTTCCGAGATCTGGGCCTGCCTCGCTCCGTGGAACCCTAAACTGGCGATGCAGCTCGCATCAAAAGACGGATGTCTTGACCATGACGGAGAGTCGATAATAGCAGAGCAGTTCCTTGCCGCAGCAGAGTCGATGGCGTTCAACGATAAGATGTCCATAAAAGAGCTTATCATTAAATCACTCGGCTTTATCGACGAAAAGTCGAAGTTTTACAGGCTCGTGGGCGAAGTGATACAGTGGTGCGAGGATTACGGAGAAATTGACGCCGTGATGAGCCGCGTGCTTCGCGATTACGGGCACAGCGACTGCACGAATATGTTCCAGAATATGGCTGTCGTTGTTGCCGCGCTGCTGCTCGGAAAGGATGACCTTACCACGACGACGATGATCGCGCTGAATTGCGGCTTTGATACTGATTGCACTTGCGCGACCGTCGGTGCGCTTATGGGTATAAGGCTCGGGGGAGAGGCGATACTTCAGAAGTACTCCATACCCGATCAGGTCTACAAGCTCGGAGCGGAGATCGAGAGACGTTCGTATTACGTAAAAGATCTCGCGGACGATGTTGCCGCTGCCGCAACGCTTTTTGCCGACAGGAACTCTAAATTTGACATCCGCGATGTGCCGGAGGATCTGCCTAAGTTTGACGCAAACGCGAAAACCAGATTTCCTGTTAAGGTCGTATTCACGTATTCCGACGGGAAGCCTTCGATACGCCCCGGTGATTCTAAGCAGATAAAGATAAGGCTTGTCCCTGCGCATAAGATCCACGACGGAGGAACTGTCACACTGACTCCTCCTGAAGGTTTCCAGGTAAAACCGCTCGTTAAAAAGTTCAAGTTCGGCCTTATGAAGCCGGAACTTAATTTCACCGTGACCGTTCCGAAAGATATCCCCGTGCTTATGGAGAAGAACCTGCTCAAGGTAGGAGTGCTGCTCAACAGCGGGGAATCGCACGACTTCTATTTCGGCTTCGTGGGCGACCAGATCTGGAGAGTATACGGCCCGTTCTGGGAGAACGTGACGTACGTAAAGCCGCCTAAAGCAAAAGAGAGCTACTACGCCGGACTGGGCGGAGCCGCGAACGAAGACGAGGCGCTCACTAAGATGCGCCAGTTCCACCTGAATATGAAGGCTGACTGGGAAAAAGAGTATCTCGAAGACCAGCTCCTCGGAGGGAGCGTGCTTCCCGAAAAGCTGCTTCAGGACCCGAAATATCAGGGCTTTACGGCATATATCTCGCGCGACTGCTTCCGTTTCGAAGACTTTATGAGTAATACTATGCCGTGCGTCGTTTATATGGTCAGAGATCTGTTCGTGCCCGAGGAGACGGTCGCTAATCTGCAGATCGGCCATTCGGACGCGTTTAAGCTGTGGATCGACGGAAACCTTATCGCGTACAGCGACGAAAGGGAACACTGGACGCCCGAAAATATACACAGAAAGAATATTGCACTTAAGCGCGGAACGAACAGGATCGTGCTGAAACTTGCCCGCACGTCCGGGACAACTGATTTCAGTCTTATCTTCACGAAGGGCGGCCCCTGCACATCTCACTTTACCGAGTTCGGAAGCTCTGCGGGAGTATGACGGCGGTCAATCAAAAGCATAATTTCAGATCATAAAAAGGAGGATATCGGATATGGATATCAAAAAGATGATCAACGAAATCGTTGACAAAGTTAAAAACGACAAAGACATCGCGGCGAAATTCGCCAAAGATCCGGTAAAGACTGTCGAAGGACTTGTCGGCATGGATCTTCCCGACGACCAGGTAAAAATGATCACCGACCAGGTACAGAACAAACTGGCAGGCAAAGCCGACGGTATCGGAGGAGTAGTTTCTAAAGTGAAGGGTTTGTTCGGCTGATATGGACGATACTGAAGATGACGCAGGCGCCGAAAGGCGCAAGATCGTGATCTGTATGTTTAAAGCGGAAAAAGCTGACGGAGGCGCGGAATGATAGAGATGATCATCATTGCGGTCTGTCTGCTTTTGTCCGCCTTTTTTTCTGCATCCGAAACGGCGTACACCACGCTCAGCCACACAAGGCTCAGGGTGATGAAGGAAAACGGACGCCGCGGCGCGGGGCTCGCTTTAAAGCTTTCCGAAAACTACGATAGCCTTCTGTCAACGATCCTCGTAGGCAATAACATCGTGAATATCGCGCTGGCTTCCGTCAGCACGATCCTTTTCGTGCGGCTGATCGGCAACGCCGGAGCTTCGGTCTCCACGGCCGTTGTCACGGTCGCGGTGCTGGTGTTCGGAGAAGTCACGCCCAAGAGCATTGCCAAGGACTACCCGGAAAAATTCGCTGTCTTCGCGGCTCCGGCACTGTCGGTATTGACGGTGATCCTGAAGCCCGTAAACTTCCTGTTCAAAATGTGGAAGAAGCTGATCGGCAAACTGTTCGGCTCGAAAGAATCGAAGAGCATGACGCAGGAGGAACTGCTGATCGTGCTCGAAGAGGTCGAAAAGGAAGGCGCGATCGGAAAGAGCGAAGGAGAACTGCTCGTCAACGCGCTCGAGTTCGGCGACAGCACGGCCGAAGAGATATTGACGCACCGAACCGAAATGGAAGCCGTCGGCATCGACTGGGAAAAAGAAAGGATCGCGGAAGTTTTCGCGCGAAGCGGACTGTCGAGACTGCCGGTGTACCGGGAAGACCTTGACCATATCGTCGGTATCCTTCACCACAAAGATTTCTTCACACCTCAGGGCGTGAGCAAAAAAGACATACAGGAGCTTATGAAGCCGCCTGTTTTCGCGAACGCGGGAGAGAAGATCGACAATGTTCTCAGACTGATGAAGAAGCATAAGACGCACCTGTGCATCGTTGTCGACGAATACGGCGGGACATCCGGGCTGGTGACGATGGAGGACATCCTCGAAGAACTTGTCGGTGAGATCTGGGACGAGCACGATGAAGAAAAGCAGGAGATCTCGGACGCGGGGGACAATAAATTCATTGTCGACGGCCTCGCTAATCTGGATGAATTTTCGGAAAAAACCGGCCTTTCGATCGAGTCGGACAACGTCTCTGTGGGCGGCTGGGTCATGGAGATGCTCGGCAGGATACCGGAGCCCGGTGACAGCTTCGAATACGAAAACGCGAAGGTGGAAGTGCTCTCTACGGACGGTCACAGAGTTGCCAGCGTTGCGGTTGCAATTTTATGAGAATGTGGTAAAATATATAACGCAATTTTTACTTATGGAGGCATACTATGAAAACAAAAGCAGTAAGAATGTACGGTAAGGAAGACCTCAGGCTTGAGGAATTCGAACTTCCCGAAATTAAAAAAGACGAGATACTGGCGCATATTATTTCCGACAGCGTCTGTATGTCCACATATAAAGCAATGGAGCAGGGCACCGCTCACAAGCGCGTTCCGGATAATATCGCCGAGAAGCCAGTCATCGTTGGCCACGAGTTCTGCGGCGAGATCGTAAAAGTCGGTAAAAAGTGGGCTGATAAGTTCAAGCCCGGCCAGAAGTTCTCCATTCAGCCTGCTCTGAACTATAAAGGCTCCATGGCTGCTCCCGGTTACTCCTACCAGTACATCGGCGGAGATGCCACATACGTCATCATCCCCAACGAGGTCATGGAGATGAACTGCCTGCTCGATTACGAGGGCGAAGCGTTTTTCTACGGAAGTGTTGCAGAGCCTATGTCCTGTATCGTAGGCACATACCACGCTATGTACCATACGACAGCCGGAAAGTATACTCATAAGATGGGTATCGTTAAGGGCGGAAATATGGCCATTCTTGCAGGCGTAGGACCTATGGGAATAGGTGCGATCGACTACGCTATACATTGCCGCCGCCGTCCGGGACTCCTTGTCGTTACCGATATCGACCAGGCCAGACTTGACCGCGCCGCATCCATCTACACCGTAGAGGAAGCCGCGAAGCACGGAGTGAAACTTGTTTACGTTAACACGGCTACAACGGCTAATGCCGAGGAATATATTATGGGCCTCACCGGCGGAAAGGGTTTCGATGACGTTATGGTATTCGCTCCCGTAAGACCGGTCGTGGAGATGGGCGACAGACTGCTCGGAAAAGACGGCTGCCTGAACTTCTTCGCAGGCCCCAAGGCCGCTCCGTTTATGGCCGAGTTCAACTTCTACAATGTTCACTACAACAGCTCGCACCTTGTGGGAACCAGTGGCGGAAATACGGACGATATGATCGAGTCTCTTAAAATGATGAGCGAGGGAAAGCTCAATACCGCTTCTATGATCACACATATCGGCGGCCTGAACGCTGTTGTTGACACCGTCATGAACCTGCCCAAGATCCCCGGCGGAAAGAAACTGATCTATACGAACATTGACCTTCCGCTCACCGCGATCTCCGATTTTGCCGAGCTCGGAAAGAAGGACAAACTCTTCAAAGAACTTGATAAGATCTGCGCGCGTCATAATTATCTGTGGAACGCCGAGGCCGAGAAATATCTGCTGGCAAACGCTAAATCGATCTGATGCGCGGCGCGTAAATGGTTTTTTATCTGACTGGAGGATTATTTATGGAAATTTTAGCATTTGACTACGGCGCCAGCAGCGGCAGAGCGATACTCGGAAAGTTTGACGGTGAAAAGCTGTCGCTTGAAGAGATGCACCGGTTCTCGAGCGATCCCGTGATGATGAGAGATACGTTCACGTGGGATTTTCTCCGCCTGTTCCACGAGATGAAGACAGGTATCGTGAAAACGTATAACGCGGGGCATAAAAACCTTGCCGGAATGGGCGTGGATACGTGGGGAGTTGACTTCGGTCTGCTTTCCAAAAGCGGCGCTCTTCTCGGAAATCCGGTCCACTACAGAGACAGCCGTACGGACGGAATGATCGAGGCGGCGACGGCAAGCCTTCCTGCCCGCGAGATCTACGGCTATACCGGAATACAGTTCCAGAAATTCAACACACTGTTCCAGCTCCTCGCAATGGCAAGGAACGATGATCCGCTTCTCAGAGAAGCCGATACGATGCTGTTCATGCCTGACCTTTTCAACTACTTCCTTACCGGCGAGAAATATTGCGAATACACGATCACCAGCACGTCGATGCTCTACGATCCGATCGCTCAGGACTGGGCGTACGATATGATCAGAAAGATCGACAGCAGGATCAATCCCTCCATTTTCCCGAAGGTCATCCCCGCGGGCACGAAACTGGGCGACCTCAGCGCTTCGATCTGCTCGGAACTCGGAGTGAGCGCGATACCTGTGATCGCCGTGGCGGAGCACGATACCGGTTCGGCAGTTGTTTCTGTCCCGTTCAGGGATAAGAAGGCCGCCTACCTCAGTTCCGGAACGTGGTCGCTGCTCGGTCTCGAGCTCGAAAAGCCTATCATCAACGATACGACGTTCGAACTTAACTATACGAACGAGGGCGGCATTAACAAGACAGTGAGACTGCTTAAGAATATTATGGGTCTCTGGATAAATCAGGAGTGCCGCAGATACTGGCAGAAGAGGGGAGAAAACTTCACGTTCGATGAACTGGAGCAGGGCGCGCTCAATGCAAAACCGTTCCAGTCAATAATCGACGTTGACGCTCCCGATTTCTTCGAACCGTACAATATGCCTGTTAAGGTCCAGAATTATTGTGCACGCACCGGTCAGAAAGTGCCCGAGACGAAAGGCGAGATCGTGCGCTGCGTAATGGAGAGCCTTGCTCTTAAATACAGGCAGGCTATCGAAGGCCTTGAGAAGATCGCCGGATACAAGATCCCGGCGCTCCATATCGTTGGCGGCGGATGCAAGGAAAAGACTCTTTGCGGATTCACCGCGAGCGCTATAAACCGCCCGGTTTACGCCGGACCGATCGAAGCTACCGCTATCGGAAATCTTTCCGCCCAGCTCATCTCGCTCGGAGAGGTCGGTTCGCTCGATCAGGCGCGCGAAGTCGTGGCAAACTCCTTCCCGCTGGATGTCTATATGCCTCAGAATCCGGCAGACTGGGAACTCGCGTACGAAAAACTTCTCTCGCTTCAGTTGTAGTTTTATAAAAAACGTATTATAATATACAAGAATCCAATACAGGAAAGAGGATTGATTATGGGATCAAAAAAGTTTAATCTTTCGCTTCTCGCAAAGATCGTTGTGCTCGCACTTGCGGTCGCTATGACTGTGGGCGTCTTCGGGTGCAAAAAGATCATTGTCCAGAGCGGCGATGTCGATCAGAATCTGACCGAAGAAGATCTCTCCATACGCGGTACGATCACGTTCACGATTAACAATGAGAGCGGTTCCAAGGAAGAGGCTATGGCTCCCCGCAACGTTGTTAACACCTTTATGAACAAATATCCCAATACGAGAGTAATATATGAGGAAGCTAACAGAACCACATATCCTACTCGTATTTCCGCGGGAGATATCGGTGACGTGTTCTGGTGCGACGATAACGATGCTAATAACTACCAGCAGAACCACAACGCTCTGATGCCCCTCGACGCGTACCTTAAGCCTATGAACATCGATATGGGCGATATTTACTCGGGCGCGATCGATAACGGCAGGATCGGCGGCAGACTATACATGGTGCCCAGAAAGATCGGCGAACAGATCCTGATCTACAATGAGACTATGCTGGAGAGCGCAGGTATCGATTTCGATAATTCGTACGCTTATTCTTGGGAAGATTTCAAAGATGTCTGCAAACGCCTTACCGTTATCGAAGACGGTAAAGTCCAGCAGTCCGGTGCCGCGTTCAAGATCTGGTGGCACCCGATCTGGCAGATGTTCTTCCGCGGTTTCGGCGGCGAGTGGGTAGACAGCATCAACCATAAGATCACGATCACTTCGAGCAACGAAGTCATGCAGGGTATCAACGAACTGATCACAGGCGTTCAGGAAGGCTGGCTCTATCCTGAGGACCTTACCGGTTCCATCACCGCGATCAAATACAACATTCCCGACGGCGACAGCAACCTCTCCGGTGTATGCTTCAAGACGTTCGGCGCTATGACCTGGCTCACCAGACTCGGAAACGCGTACGACAGACTCCAGATCGACTGGGATTTCTGCCCGTTCCCGGCTTTCCCGAATCATAATATCTCTACCGGTGCTACCGGATACGTAGTGTATAACAGGACTCAGAACCCTGACACCGCAGCCGCGTTCGCACTGTTCTTCCTCACACCCGAAGGCCAGACCGCTTACCACAGCCAGACGGGCGGAAACGTCCCTGTGCTCAAGTCGCTTGCTGACGAAGATTTCTGGAGAGGAAAGGGTACTCCGTGGGAGGATAAGAACTACAATGCGTTCGTTTCTTACGCTGACTGCACGAAGCCCTCGAGCCTTACTTCTCAGGTCCCGATCGAGATCGGCACGATCTTCTCTAACGATAATATGATGGCGACACTTGCTAAGATCATCAACGGCGCTGCCGACGCGCAGACCGCTTTCAACCAGCTTGAGACGAAGGCAAATGAAAAGTGGCTCACGATCATGACCTGATGCATTTAAAAGCGTATTGACGGCGCGTAAATGATAATTAAAACGAAATCCGGAGTTCTGAAAAGGCTCCGGATTTTTGACGCATTTTTGCGCCATCTTTGTATGACGCGGCTATTGAAAAAAGAGCGCCCGTGTGGTAGAATCTGGGGTATAGAGAGGAGCGTATGAATTATCATGAAACATACTCCAAAAAGAAGCATGATAATAAAAGCGGCTGTACTGACGCTCATTTTTATCATAACTGCAGGCTTTATAGGATGTAAGCAGAGAGTGATACAGTCAGGAGACGTCGACCAGTCTTTAACAGTCGATGATCTCGATATCCGCGGAACGATCACTTTTACCGTTAACAACGAAAGCGGCACGGAAGCCGAATCGCTTGCCCCGAAGGGCGTTGTGAATGCTTTTATGGCGGCTTATCCTAACGCCAGAGTTAAATACGAAGAAGCGAACAGAACTTCGTATCCAACGCGTATTTCCGCCGGAGACATCGGAGACGTGTTCTGGTGCGACTCGAACGACACGGTGAATTACCACGTCACCCATAACGCGCTGATGCCGCTCGACTCATACATCAAGCCTATGAATATTGACCTGGGCGAGATCTATTCTGGCGCTATTGACGCAGGCAGGATCGACGGCAGACTTTACATGGTCCCCAGAAAGATCGGCGAGTCCGTACTGATCTACAACTGCGATATCATCGAAGCTTCAGGTGTTGATTTTGATAATACCGTGGCGTACGACTGGGAGAGTTTCAAGGCACTCTGCAAAATGCTTACTATAGAGGAGAACGGACAGATCATTCAGTGCGGCGCATCGATGAAGGTCTGGTGGACTCCCATCTGGCAGATGTTCTTCCGCGGTTTCGGCGGTAAATGGATCGATAACAGAACGCACAGAGTTACTATTACAGACAGCAACGAAGTTATGCAGGGCGCGAACGAAATGATCACCGCTATCCAGGAAGGCTGGCTCTTCCCGGAGGATATGATCGGTTCCGTAACGGGTTCTCTTAAGGACAAATTCGCCAAGATCCCTGACGGTGATGCAAACGTTAATTACGTGTGCTTCAAGACGTTCAACAACATGACGTGGCTCACGAGGCTCGGCAATGCCTACGACAGGCTTCAGATCGAATGGGATTTCTGCCCGTTCCCCGCGTTCCCGACCCATAATATCTCTACTGACGCTACCGGTTACGTAGTGTATAACCGCACGACGAATCCCGATACAGCCGCGGCATTCGCACTGTTCTTCCTCACCGAATCCGGACAGCGCGCGTACCACAGCCAGACAGGAAGCAGTGTTCCGCTGCTCAAATCGCTTGCCGATGAAACGTTCTGGTACGGTCCCGGAACAGACTGGACGGATAAGAACTACAAAGTATTTGTCAGCTACACCGATTGCACGCAGCCCTGCTTCGTTTCAACGCAGGCTCCCAGCGAGATCGCGGATATTTTCTCGAATAACAATATGATGAGCGCGATCGGAAGGATATTGTCCGGAACGGTAGATATCCAGACCGCTTTTGAGAAACTTCAGACGCAGGCCAACGAAAAGTGGCTTACGATCATGACCTGATAACTATTTCACCGTGACCCGCCCGCTGATATGGGCGGAATCACTTTCAGCTATTCGATTAGGAGCAACGGCCCGATATGAGCGACATGTTTTTACACAAATGTCCGAACTGCAACGGAACTCTTGAGTTTGATATCAAGAGCGGTATGGCTTTATGCAGTTATTGCGGGAGCAAATTCGACGTAGAGTCACTTAAGACTGAAAACGGCGAGAATAACGGTGTGAAGCCGGAAGGAGAGCCAAAGCCGCAGACCCAGCAGGATCAGCAGGGTGAGGGCGGAATCCCTTTTATTGCCGCAGCAGACGGAAAGAAAGACGACGCCAAACCGCTTAAGGAATTCGAGTGGAAAGAATATAAAAAGCATCTGAAGAACGAGAAGCTTGACGGAACAAAGTCGTACCTCTGCCAGACGTGCGGCGCCGAAGTCGTGCTTGACGCGATCACCGCATCGGCACAGTGTCCGTACTGCGGAAACTATCTGATATTGACCGAAAACGTCACCGCAGGACTCAAGCCTAACGGAATTATCCCTTTTAAAATTCTTCCCGATGGACTCCCGGCGGCTGTACGTAAGTTCTACAGCGGTAAAAAGCTGCTTCCGTTTAATTTCTTTGCCGATAATAAGATAGGCGCCATACGCGGCATCTATGTTCCATTCTGGCTTTATAACTGCAAGCTAGGCGGTTCAATGAAACTGACAGGCTGCCAGTCGCGCTCTTATACGAACGGCTCGTACCGCTATACCGAGACGTCAGAATACGACCTCGAAAGAGATGCCGAAATGAATTTCGAGCGCATTCCCGTAGACGCGAGCATCAAGATGCCCGATGCACTTATGGATTCGATCGAACCCTTCGATTACA
>JAGADO010000124.1 GCA_017613535.1 Clostridia bacterium
ACAGCGCCGGAAGCATAATGTCGATCGAATTCGTTGATATAACGGAAAACATGACGGTATCAGACGCTTTCGATAAAATACGGGAAACAGGCGTAAACAAAGAAACGATATATACCTGCTACGTTATTGACGAAAACAGAAAGCTTGTAGGCCTTGTCACAGTCATGACGCTGCTGACGTCGCCTCAGAACGCTGTCATCTCAGATATAATGGATGATAACGTTATTTTCACGACGACGGACGCAGACAAGGAAGACGTTTCAAAACTGATCGAAAAGTACGACCTGCTCGCCGTACCGGTCGTTGACCTCGAACACAGACTCGTAGGTATCGTAACGGTTGACGACGCCATCGATGTCATCCAGGAAGAGGCTGAAGAAGACTTCGCAAAGATGAACGCTATTACTCCTATGGAGAAGCCGTACCTCAAAACGTCGGTCTTCAACATCTGGAAGAGCCGTATCCCCTGGCTTATGCTGATGATGGTCTCCGCCACGTTCACCGGTATGATCATCTCGTCTTTCGAAGATGCGCTTGCGGCTCAGGTCGTGCTGACCGCATTCATTCCTATGCTGATGGACACCGGCGGTAACTCCGGAAGTCAGGCTTCGGTTACGATCATCCGTGGTCTGTCACTGGGCGAGATCGAATTCAGAGACATACTGAAAGTTATCTGGAAAGAGATACGCGTATCGGTACTCTGCGGCATTTCGCTCGCGGTGGCAACATTTATCAAGATCATGCTGATCAATAACCTGATCCTTCATGAGAACGTTTCGATCATAATTGCTCTGGTCGTGTGTATTACGATGGCAATGACGATCATCATCGCCAAGTTCATCGGCTGTACGCTGCCTCTGTTTGCAAAGAAGATCGGCTTCGACCCGGCCGTCATGGCGAGCCCGTTCATAACAACGATCGTTGACGCCGTTTCTCTGCTGATCTACTTCTCCATCGCGAAAATGCTCTTGCATATATAGCGGGATACAAGATCACATTTCTTTAACACATCTTTCACACATCTTTCACATACCAAAAACCCCTTCCGGAAATCGACCGGAGGGGGTTATTTTTTTGTAAAAAATATGTCATGAATCAGTTCAGCACTGTACGGTTTTACCGAGGATCGGACAGATCTCCTTGACCTTGATCATCATATCGCGGAAAGCAGAAGGAGTGATCGACTGAGCGCCGTCGGAAAAAGCATTGACCGGATCGTTATGAACTTCGACCATAACGCCGTCAGCACCGGCAGCACAGCATGCGAGGGCAAGGTTCGGAACGATATCCGCTCTTCCGGATGAATGGCTCGGATCGGCGAAAACAGGCAGATGAGTAAGCTTTTTCAGGAGCGGAACGGAGGCAATATCCAGCGTATTCCTCGTCATGTTTTCGAACGTCCTGACTCCCCTCTCGCAAAGGATAACGTTGGTGTTTCCGCCGGCAAGAATATACTCGGCGCTCATCAGGAATTCTTCGATCGTATTAGCGGGACCGCGCTTTAAAAGGATCGGTTTTCTCGTATGCCCGAGTTCCTTCAGCAGCTCAAAATTCTGCATATTACGCGCTCCGACCTGTATTATATCGACGTGGTCAAAAAACGGAAGCGCGGAAATATCCACGATCTCCGAAACAATAGGCATTCCCGTAAGTTTTTTAGCTTCTATGAGTTTTTCGATACCGCGGCTTTTAAGACCCTGAAACGCATACGGAGAAGTGCGCGGTTTAAATGCGCCGCCGCGAAGGATCGACGCGCCGCTCGCTTTTACCGACTCTGCTATCTCTTTTATCTGTTCGCTCGACTCGACGCTGCACGGGCCGGCAATAACGTTAAACATGCCTCCGCCAATGGTCAGATCGCCGATGCGGATAACGGTATCATCAGGATAATTATGCCTCGATGCGAACTTATAAGAATCCCTTGTCTTAGTGATCGATGCGACGCAGTCGAAGCGCTTTATAAGGGAAAAATCTATCTTATCGAGATCACCTTCAAGTTTAATGACCTCGCTTCCGAAAGCATATGCAGATTCGATCGAGATGTCGCGCCTTGACAGCCATTCCTTCAGGTCCGTCACGGTTTTCTGATCGGCATCACTTTTCAGCAGTATTATCATCGTTTTCTTTCCTTTTGATGCTGAACTTGTTCTCAGTTCCCTTTATAAGCCTTCCGATATTAGAATGGTGCCTTGCGATGATCAGTACCGCAAGGAAAAGGCTTACGAAGAACGTAAATGATATGATATCCTTCCCGAATACGAAAAGGAAAAGAGCCGTAAAACACGGTATAGTCGCTGCGGCGATTATTGATCCAAGCGATACGTACTTACTGATCAGTACGACGATAATAAATACCAGCAGGCTTGAAAGCGCAGCAAGCGGAGAGATCATGAGCATTACGGCAAATGCTGTAAGCACACCTTTTCCGCCTCTGAAACCGAAATAGACCGGCCAGTTATGTCCGATGACAGCGAAAGCACCTCCGATGCACGCTCCCTCTGTGTATCCGAAACGGCCCCCGAAATATTTGAGGAGAATACCGGCAAGCAGGCAGGCAATAAATCCTTTCGCCAGGTCAATGATGCAGGTGATAATAGCACTTTTCAGTCCGAACGTTCTGAGCATATTCGTCGCGCCGGCATTTCCGCTGCCGTGCGAACGGACGTCGGATTTATTGAAAGTTCTGGACACTATAACCGCAGCATTGATGCTGCCAAGCAGATAGCCGATACCTGCGGCAAGGCAGATCATCACCCAATCCATCGATCAATCATCTCCTTCTTCGTCTTTCTCCCTGATTTTAAACCTAATCGGCGTTCCTGTAAAGTCAAAATTTTTCCTGATCTGGTTCTCGATATATCTCAGATATGAAAAATGGAAAAGCGCCTTCGAATTACACTTGATCACGAACGACGGAGGGAAAGTGCCGATCTGCGTGATATAGTAGATCTTCAAACGCTTGCCTTTGTCGGACGGAGGCTGCACGGTAATCATAGCTTCGGTAAGGCAATCGTTGAGCAGACCGGTCGTTATGCGCCTTGACGATGCATCGTAAACTTTTCTGATCATATCGAAAAGTTTACTGACGCGAGAGCCGGTCAGCGCGGATAAAAACATAACGGGAGAAAACATGATGAAATTAAGCTTATTCAACACTTCTGTACGGTATTTCTCCATCGTATCCGTCTCTTTTTCGATAAGATCCCACTTATTAACGGCAATGATTATCCCCTTGCCCTGCTCGAGCGCGTACCCAGCAATTTTAGTGTCCTGCTCGGTCACACCGTCAGTCGCGTCGATAAGCAGAATTACAACGTGCGAACGGTCAATCGCTCCCAGACTGCGCACGGTGCTGTATTTCTCGATATTGTCCGAGATCCTTCCGCGCTTTCTGAGTCCGGCGGTGTCAATAAAGCAGTACTCCTGCCCGTCGACCTTCGTATAAGTATCGATCGCATCACGCGTTGTCCCCGGAACATCCGAAACGATAACGCGGTCGCTGCCGATTATCCTGTTAACGAGAGAAGATTTGCCCGCATTAGGTTTTCCGACGACGGCAACGCTTATTACCTCACCCTCATCGCCCTCTTCCGGCGGCTCAGGCATCAGTTCGAAGAGCGCATCAAGGACCTCTCCTATACCGAGGCCGTGCGCAGAAGAGATCGGGTACAATTCACCCAGTCCGAGATTATAAAACTCGTACGCTTCGGGTGGCATATCTCCGACTTTATCCGCCTTATTCACGGCAACAATGACCGGTTTTCCTGTTTTCCTCAAAAGCGTCGCAATATCCTCGTCTCCGGCAGTAAGTCCTGTCGAAAGATCGACCATAAACAGTATCACGTCGGCAAGTTCCGCAGCCGTTTCCGCCTGCCTTCTCATCTGGATAGTAATAGGATCCTCAGAACCGACTTCAAGGCCGCCCGTATCGATCATCGTGAAATTTCTGCCGCGCCACTCGACTTTTTCGTATATTCTGTCCCGCGTCACTCCGGGGGTATCCTCGACAATAGATATTCTCCGGCCGGTAACGAAATTAAAGAAAGAGGACTTTCCAACGTTCGGACGCCCTATTATTGCAACAACAGGTAGTTTTTTCATTTATGATCCTCCAGAAGCTCAGTTAATTCCAAGCAGGGATTTAACGAACAGTTCGCCGCTGTCCGGGACCGCGGTTATTTTAACCCCGAGAGTCTCCTCCGCGTCCGAAAGCTCGATATTATCAAGAAATACAGTTTCACCGTTTCTGAGCATATTTTCAGTTATGAGCACCTCGCCCGAGGTAAGTTTTCCTTTAAGCTGCGCGGTCAGGTCTCCGCCGGTGATAAGCCCTGAAACGGTAATGGTGTGGCCGAAAAAGTCGTTTTGTATGCAATGTACCGACGTTTTTAGACCAGGAAAACAGTTTTCGGTATATTTGCATAATTTGTCAATAAATGTGTATGCAGCGACGCCGGTGGCAACATCTACCGTGCGGCTGTATCCTTCTCCCAGTTTCTTTATAATACGTTTTCTGTGGCCCTGAATATATTCACACACCTGGAAATCGAGCAGCCTGAGCATTCCGACGCCGTTTTCCAGCTGAGGAAAATCATCGTAATAATCGTAATCCGGTATTTCTCTTTCTGCATAGATGAAGAACTCATCCGCAGGATATACGAAGCCGGAACCGTTTTTCTCAAAAGATATGCGCCTGAACTTTTCAGCCGTATCGATCACTCTGCAGGCCTCTTCCTTAGTCGGAAGCCGGAGAGGCGTAAGACCTTCACGAAATTTCGTAAGTCCGACAGGAACGATCGAAACACTTGCCACGCAATCGTCAAGCGAAAGCAGATCGCTTAGAGTTCGCTCAAGCTCCGCGCCATCGTTATACCCCGGACAAAGCACGATCTGGGCATTGACCGTGATGCACCCTTTCCTGAGCACATCGAGCTTTTTCATTATATCTCCCGCACCTTTATGCTTCAGCATACTGCAGCGAAGTTCGGGATTTGTCGTATGTACCGATACATTTATCGGAGAAAGTCTGTATTTTACCAGTCTGTTAAGCTCGGCATATCCGATATTCGTAAGTGTAACGTAGTTTCCGGTCAGAAACGAAAGTCTCGTATCGTCGTCCTTGAAATAAAGCGTGCTGCGCATTCCGCGGGGCATCTGGTCAATAAAGCAGAATATGCATCCGTTCGCACAGCCTCTGTCGGTGTCGATGAGCGGCTCTTCGAACGAAATACCCGGGTCCTCTTCTGCATCCTTCTCTATATCGACGACGTATGGCTCTCCGTCTGCGTCAATAAGTTCAAGAGATATATTCTCTTCTGTCGTGTAATACCTGTAATCGAATATATCTCTTATTTTATGACCGTTTACCTTAAGTAAACAGTCACCCGGCAATATGCCGCCTTCGTATGCGGCACTGCCGGGTTCCACGTAACTTATTAACCCTTTTTTCATAGTTCCGGAAGTCAGTCTTATTCCTCACTCATAGCAACGACTTCGCGTCCTTTATAGTAGCCGCAATTTCCGCATACGGTATGAGGAAGTTTAAATTCGTGACAATGCGGGCATCTCACTATATTAGGAGTCTCAAGCTTCCAGTTAGCTCTTCTGGAGCGCGTTCTGGCTTTGGACCATCTTCTCTTAGGACATATCATTTGTAAACACCTCCCGTGTCGCCTCAAAGTCTTTGTTCTGCAAAGACTACGGTATTATACACAAGCCGAAATGCGTTGTCAACATTTTTTTGCTGCAGGCAGACGTTTTTCCGGCATTTTATTTTATTGATGCTTCAGCAGCTTTTTACGAGGCTCATCGTCTCGCGAGCGATGGCAAGCTCTTCGTTCGTGGGTATGACGTAAACTTTGCATCTGGATCCGGGTACGGACAGGTCAAGTATCTCTCCCCTCGCCTTGCGGTTGTTTTTCTCGAGGTCGATCTTGATGCCGAAGAATTCCATATCTTCGCAAGCATCCTTACGAACATTGATGTCGTTCTCGCCGATCCCGCCCGTAAAGACGAGGCAGTCGATCCCGCCCATTGCCGCAGCGTACGCACCGATGTACTTCTTGATCTGGTAGTCGTACACGTCGCTGGCGATCGTCGAAAGGTAGTTGTTCGGGTCGTCGGGATCTGCAACGGCGAGCTCGAGATCGCGCTTGTCCGAAGAGAAGCCCTTGGTCATGCCGAGAAAGCCGCACTGCTTGTTGAGGTAGTTGCTCAGATCGTTGCCCATAAGACCGGTGATCTTGCTGATCTCGCATACGACGCTGGGGTCAAGGTCGCCCGTGCGCGTGCCCATCGTTACTCCGCCCAGAGGCGTGAGGCCCATCGAAGTATCGATGCAGACACCGTTCTTAACGGCGGAGATGGAAGAACCGTTGCCAAGGTGGCACGTAACGATCTTGAGGTCGTCGCGGCCCATCAGTTTAGAGGCGATACCGGCAACGTATTTATGGCTCGTTCCGTGTGCGCCGTAGCGGCGGATATGGTATTTCTCGTAATATTCGTACGGAATGCCGAACATATACGCTTTCGGGGGCATCGTCTGGTGGAACGTTGTGTCGAATACGACAACGTTCGGTATGGATCCGAATATTCTCTCTGCGCAGCGAAGGCCCTGAACGTGAGCGGGATTGTGAACCGGAGCCAGAGGGGATATTTCGTCGATCTTATTAATAACGGCTTCATCAACGATCTCGGAATGCTTGAAGAATTCGGCGCCCTGGACTATCCTGTGACCGATCGCATCGATCTCGTTCTTATCCTCGATGACCTTGGATTCGCCTGTAGTCATCATTTCGACAAGTTTGTTGAAAGCTTCGGTGTGGGTCGGGAAAGCGACTTCTTCCTTGAACTTCTTATCGCCGGTCTTATACGTGATGCTCGAGGAGGCCGGGTTTCCGATGCGGTCACAGATACCGCTGCAGATGACAGACTCGTCGGACATGTCGATGAGCTAGTATTTAAGAGAACTGGAGCCGCAGTTGATAACAAGAATTTTCATATTTCGACCTCCGCATCAGGCCTGTGCCTGGACAGCCGTGATAGCAATGACACCTACGATATCTTCAGCGCTGCAGCCGCGGGAAAGGTCGTTGACCGGGCGGGCAATTCCCTGAAGGATAGGTCCGTACGCTTCAGCTTTTGCGAGGCGCTGTACGAGTTTGTAGCAGATATTTCCGCTGTTGAGGTCAGGGAATACAAGTACGTTTGCCTTGCCTGCCACGGGGCTTCCGGGAGCCTTGGAGGCGCCAACAGAAGGAACGATAGAAGCGTCTGCCTGAAGTTCGCCGTCGAGTACGAGCTCGGGAGCTTTCTCTTTAGCTATTCTGGTGGCATTTACTACTTTTTCGGTAAGTTCGCTGTGAGCGCTGCCGTATGTGGAGTAGGACATGAGCGAAACGACCGGCTCTGCGCCAACGAGCTGGCGGAACGATTTGGAAGCTTCGATCGCGATATCGGCAAGGCCGTTTTCGTCGGGATTCTCGACAAGTCCGCAGTCGGAGAACACGAACGTTCCCTGCTCGCCGTAAGCGCAGTTCGGTACGCACATTACAAAGAAAGACGAAACCATCGACGTGCCGGGGCGGGTCTTAAGGATCTGCAGAGCGGGACGGACCGTGTTTGCGGTAGAGTGGCAGGCGCCTGAAACCATACCGTCGGCCTCGCCCATCTTAACCATCATCGTTGCAAAATAGACGTAATCCTGCATCATTTCTCTTGCTTTTTCGATCGTCATGCCTTTATTTTTGCGAAGCTCGTAAAACGCTTCGGCGTATTTTTCGGTGTTCTCGTACGTCGCGGGGTCAACGATCCTGCATTTGCTGATGTCGAGACCGTCTGCAAGCTCAGCGACTTTCACGGGATCACCGATAATGATGAGGTTGGCAATACCCTGCTCCTGCGCCATTGCCGCCGCCTTGATCGTGCGGATATCTTCGCTCTCGGGGAGGACGATCGTCTTAACGTCCGATTTTGCCCTTTCGGAAATCGTTTTCAAAAACTCCATAATTTATCAATTCCTTTCGTTTATTGTCTGCCGGGATTTAAAAATCCGGCGGATATTCTATCACAAATTGCCGCAAAGCGGCAATAGTTTATTGTGTTTGTACGCGCGGCATCAGAAGTTCAGCGATTTTAAGTAATCGCGGCGAAGCGTGGCGTATTCGTACATCGAAATGATGCCGGTGGTGTTCCCCTCGGGATCGGATTTGCCGATCGCTACGAGGTACTGCTCGTACGAATAGAATGCGGTCGAGTCGTTTCTGATGCTGTCGGAAATGAGTGCGTTGACCGTGTCGATCGTGCCTGAAATACCGTCCAGGATCTCTTTAACGGCAGTGACATATCCTTCGTATCTGGTGCAGTATTCATCAACGGCGAGCAGTTTGAAACGAGCGGGCGTTCTTCCATCGATGTCCTGTAGACAGGCTCGTAAGGAGAAATATCGACCGTAACGCCGTTGTCCTTACCCGCGGCACCGAACGCACTGTTTACGTTCCACGGAATGATGTAGAATTTGCCCTCATGCACGGCGAGATAGAAATTGTCCGGGTTCTTTGAAAGATAGCTCTTGTAGATTCCAAGGCCGGTGCAGACGGCTACGTAGCGGAGCACGCTGTCAACGTCGAGAATGCTTTCGATATCGCCCTTTTCGCCTTCAGGCATTTCATTGAGCGTCTGGATGAGCTGCTGAAGATCAGCCTTTGTCTTATCGTCGCCGTTCTTCTGATCGAGGAGGGCAATCGACGAAGAGCTCAGGAGATCCGTGCCTTCAGCCGCTTTGTAGAGGTTACCATCGTTGTCGCCGAACACTCTCTTAAGAAACGCGTCGTCAACGGCTTCTACGGCCAGGTAGAGGCCCTGTGCCTTTCCGTTGATCGTGAGGCTCGCGTACGTGCAGAGAGGAGAATCTCCGCCGATCGATCTGAACACACTGTACGCAATGAACGCTCTCATATACGACGGGTCGCTCTTGAGGTTCAGAAGATACATCTCGTCAAGTTTCAGATATTTCTGTTTTTCGACGTATTTATCGAACTTGATCTTATACGAATAGCGGTTCTGGGACGCTTCGTCGAAT
Organism: Clostridia bacterium; assembly: GCA_017613535.1. Classification (GTDB taxonomy): domain Bacteria; phylum Bacillota; class Clostridia; order UBA1212; family UBA1255; genus UBA1255. Next base: position 9,080 of record JAGADO010000124.1, read on the forward strand.
TCGGTAAGGTCTGTGTTACCGGAAGTTCTGAATCCGATCTTCGAAACGGTATCGGTCCCGATCTTTACGTCTGCGCTGTAGAACTGCTCTGCTTCGGGAGCGGCAAGGATCTCAGCGTAATATGCGTCGGAGATCGTAATCGCGATGTTCATAATAGAGTCGCCTTTGAACAGACTCTGGTAGTTCGCGGAAAATTTCTCATCCGTATTCATACCGGGCTGATATGTTCCGGTCGGTTTGTCTTCGCCCGTACCCGGATTATCGGTGCAGGCCGAAAAACATGCGGCAAGTATCAGAGCAAGGATTAATGCGCAGATTCGTCTGATGCTTTTTTTCATAATTGTCCTCCATTCATAGTTTAACTGTGCATTCCCGGATAATTCGTTCTCTCCATCGTCTCGGCCTCGGGATAAGAGCGGCCTTTAAGGTCTACCGTGGCTTTGAGTGTCCGGATGGAATAGACCGGCTGGAAGTTTCCGGGATAGAATTTTGCAAGGCTTATGTCGTCAATAAGTTCGAGGCCTTCTGTCACTTTCCCTACGGCGCAGCACTTTCCGTTAAGTTCTTTTCCGACTTCGTCGCTCAGGACAATGAAAAAGTCGCCGTAGTTTGAGTCCGGATCGCCGCTGTCAAGCTTAAGGCAAACCGTACCGCGCACGATCTCAACGTCGTTGCCCGTGAAACCGTTTTCGGCGAATTCACCTTTGATAACGCGGTCATTCAGTTTTGCGTGCCCGAGATCGCCGATCGTCACGGACGCGCCGGAATGTACCTCAGAAACGTTTAATTTGTCGTAGTACCCCTCTGCAACGAGCTGGATGAAAAAGTTTACGGAGTTAGGGGCTTTTTCGGGGAACAGCTCGATCGAGAACGTTCCTCCGACTCCGGAACTTGTGTCAGGGTCAAAAATAAATGTTACAACCGGGTTTCTGTTGCTCATATCAGTGCAGCCTGTCATGTATGTGCAGGACAGCATCAGCGCAAATATAAGTATCAGGGCAGCCGCTTTTTTTATCATTCTTCCCCGCCCTCCGGTTTGAACAGTTCGAGCTTTCCGTCTTTAACTTCGATGCCGACTTTGCTCTTTTCGCGAAGTCCGGCCTGCGACAGATAGTATTCGGGTATGAAAAGTCTTCTGCGGCCGTCGATGAATCCGTATTCGATGTGCGAACCGCTGTCGTGACCGGCAGTTGCGTTCATCATTTCGTCGCTGTTCACGTCGATCTCTTCGCGCCTGATGAACTCAGTACCGATACGGCCGTCGCTGATCGTAACGACTCTCGGGACCATATGCGAAAGCTGTCTGTCGTGCGTAACGATTATAACAGTGACGCCCATCTCGGTATTGAGGCGGTGGAAAACGCTCATGATCTGTGCCGTGGTCTTCGTGTCAACGGCGCCGGTGGGCTCGTCGGCAAGAAGGATCCTGGGCTTGTTGGCGAGGCCGATGGCTATTGCCACACGCTGCTGTTCGCCGCCGGACAATTCGTGCATCTTGCTCTTTTTTCTGTGTTCGAGTCCGACGATCTCAAGCAGTTCGTTTGCCCTGTTAGAATCGAGCCTGCCCGCCATCTGCATGACAAGCTTAACATTATCAAGCGCGTTCAGATACGGTATCATATTTCTGGCAGTATTCTGCCACACGAAACCGACGGTCTCGCGCATATACTGAAGCATCTGGTTATCATCGAGCTTCAGCAGATTGATCCCGTTTACGTAGATCCTTCCGGCCGTAGGCCTGTCGAGGCCGCCGATAATATTCATCAGCGTCGATTTACCGCTGCCGCTGTTACCGATGATGGCAACCATCTCTCCGTCCTGAACAGAAAGGTCGAGCCCCTGAAGCGCCATGACCTCGATATCGCCTATCTTGTATAATTTAACAAGGTTTTCGCAGTAAACGACCGTATTTTCAGGTACTTTGAAGTCCTGCTCGTAGTCATCTTTTCCTTCCGTGATCTCGGCGAGCGTTTTATGTTTTCCGGCTTTTTTCTCTTCGGCGAACTTCTCGGCTTTGAGCTTTTCGGCTGCTTCGCGGATCTCGGTCTTTCTTCTCAATTCAGCTTCCCTGGCATCCTGGCGGGCCTTTTTCTCGATCGCCGCGCGCTCTTTTTTAGAGAGGGTGCTGTCGGTCACCGCGGAAGTATCAAGTTCTGTTCCCTTTTCTTTCACTGACGATAACACCGTCCTCCATAGTATAGATCGTGTCGGCAACATCCATTATATTTACGTCGTGCGTTGTCATCACGATCGTAAGTCCCTCTTTATCTACAAGTTCGCGGAAGAGGTCAACGACTTTGAATGACGTTTTCGAATCCAGTTCCGACGTGGGCTCGTCTGCGAGTATCAGTTTGGGGCTGTGGACAAGCGCTCTGCTTATTGCGACTCTCGCCTGCTCGCCGCCTGACATTTCCGCAGGCATATGGTTCCTGCGCTCGCGTATTCCAAGCTTTTCAAGCCATTCTACACTGATATCGCGCTTATTCTTAACTTTCTTTCCCGAAACGGAGAGAGAAAATTCGACGTTTTCCAGTGCTGACATCTGAGCGAGCAATGCAGTATTCTGGAAGATTATTCCGATATTTTTCCTTCTGAGTTCGTCGCGTTTACGCTCATTGAGCAGCGCAATATTCACGTCGTCAAAAAGGATCGTTCCGCTGGTGGGAGTGTCGATCGCGGCAAGCATATTGATCAGCGTCGTTTTTCCGGAGCCGGAACGGCCGCACAATATGTTGAACGTGCCGCGCTTGATGTCGACGCTTACTCCCCTTACGGCGTGTATCACCTCGGATTTGCGGTAGAAATCGCGGGTGACATTTTCGGCTTTTAAAATAATATCATTTCCGGCTTCCATATCACTCTTCTCCGATCTTAACCGCTTCATTGATCTTAAGCTTTCTGATAAACGCTCCGAGCACGATAAGGCCGATCACGATCATTACAAGGACGATAAGCATGATCCTGAGCGTATCAAATATGCTGTACGTCAGATCGAGCGGCAGCATGCTCTTATAAGTCTGACTGAGGACAGGCATAAAGAGCCTTGTCGTCAGGTTACCTATAAATATACCCACAACGACCGCGACGCCCGTTGTCAGCAGCTGCTCCAGCGTCAGCATAAAGATGACTTTCAGACGGGACAATCCCATTGCCCTCAGAATACCGAACTGCAGCTTGCGCTTGCGCATATTCATTATCCAGTAAAGCAGGAAGCCGATAAGCGTGATGAGGATGGTGGCAACGAATCCCATTGACAGCGATCCGTTCAGGGCCATCGTGATGGAGTCGTTCTTTCCGCGGCTGATATACTCCGACATAAAGCGGATATCGGAGATATTGTCCGTAAGGCCGCGTTCATCGAGCGCATTCATAACGCTCGCTTTCGTGCTGCCGTCCTTTAGTTTGAACCACAGATCGTACGTAACGTTCGACTTGACCGAAGTGAGGTACGAGTAGTTCATGACAACGAGCTGATTCACTACGTCAGTGTTTACGGCTCCGTCGTAATAGTTCGGCCAGTAGTCAAGAATGCCCAGTACGTAGCAGCTCATAATAGGAACTTTCTTTTCCTCGGGCGTTCCCCACTCGTTAACGTCAACTTCGATAGTCGATCCTACGTGCAGATCGTAAATTTCGGCGATCCTTCTTGAGACGAGCACCGACGTCGGATACTCCTGCATCAGGTTAATATAATAGTACCAGTGGATAACATCGGACGATTTCGCGTCAAGGAGCTCCGACCTGAAGCTTACTACCTGAGTATACTCGTACGGCTGTATCGCCATAATACGTATGCCCTCGTACCACTCGTAATCGTAAATGCCCTTGACCTGAGCATAGCGGATCTCGGCGACCTGCGTATAATTTTCAAAATCCTTGATCGTTACGTAATCGTTGAGAGGTATGCGGACAAGGTCGGATGACGTCGTTTTTCCGGTAGTTCCGGATTCTTCAACTTCAGACCAGTCGGGTGTTATGACAACATCCGCGCCGCACTTGTATGCGGCAACTTCTTCTACGTTGTTATTTATGATCCTGGCCGAAGCCGAACTGTAAATACCGATCGAAACGGTCATGATCAGGAACCGGTTATCATTGCTGCCTCTCGAGACCTGAACGAATGTGGCATACACCGGAGGCTTCATACGGCGCTTGAATATGCCGAATATAAGCTTAAGAATGTACGGGTAGATGCGCAGGAATACCATTCCGCACGATATTATGAACAGCGTCGAAATGAAGTAGATCGTTGGGTCAACGCTTCCGCTCGACGAGAACAGCATATCGCTGTGAGTTGAAGTGTACGTTACGAGCAGGTATATCGATATGCCGAGGAAGATGAAGTCAAGGAATGCTTTCTCCCATAAAGGCTTCTGGTTTTTACGCGCCTTTTTCTGCTTATGCTGAACGATCGTGCTCTTCGTTGCCTGGTATGCCGGGATCAGGACCATTGCCATAAACAGGAGTCCTGCAAGAGCAGCGTACACGTACGACATAGGGACAAGCCTCAGATTAAGCCCGGATCTGTTTACAAACTCCAAAAAGCCGTTTGCGCTTCCGATCACCTGCGAAAGCACTATGCCAAGGGGCGGTCCTATGATCAGCGATATTCCGATAATGAGGCCGCATTCTATCAGATATCTTGAGAAGATCTGCCGCTGTGTCGCGCCTCTGCTTCGCAATGAAGATATCTCGTTTTTATCCTCTTCAATGATGAGCTTAGAGACCATAAAGAGGTAGTAAGCGAGCATTATGACGATAGGTGCGTTAAACACCCACATCGTAAGTTCAAGCTGCCAGCCTTTGCTGGCATAGTTCGTTGCCGTCTTATTCAGCGGGAAAGATATGCTTTTATGGCCGGACGCAAATGAGTCCAGGTATTCGAGTATCGACTGGTGTATCGAGAAGAAGCGGTTAAGTTTCGATTTTTCCATATCCTGGAAATCGATATTGTGATAGAATTCGATCCTCGTGAGGTACTTCGCGTAAGCGTACGTGAACATACCTGTCTTAAAGCTTTCAGGTGAAACGAAGAAATCGAACGGATAGCCTTCGTCGGAATTGTAGAAGAATCCCGCAGAATCTTCGTTCATTCTGAAAACACCTACGACTTTAAGCTGAATAATGGGAGCGTTATCGTCGCGGATCAGAGGAAGCATAAAGCTGTATACCTGACCGAGATGGATCACGTTTGTATTATATGCCTGCTCCGAAACGATAACTTCGTAAACACCGTCGTATGAGTCTCTGTATCTGCGCCCCTCGATGATCTCGATATGATTAAGGATGCCGGTCATATACCTCATCTCGTACTGAGAAGTGCTGATCAGACCGTTGCCGCGCTCGCTCCTGAGCCTGAGAACGCCGCCTTCAAATGAATCGATGTAATTGATGTCATTATCGTCAAAAACGTAATGAAGCTTTTCTCTGGCCTCGTCAATAAGATTGAGCGCGCCGTTCGACGTATAGTCGCTGGCAAAGTTAATGCTTGTATAGTACTGACCCGCCGTCTTACCGGTGTCGTACTGGTAGTTGATCAGTTCGGAATTGAGCATCTTTCTTAAAGCGCCGTCGGTATAAACAGGTATACTCGACAGGATCGCGGTGATCAGTAAAGAGCCCAGTGTCAGACAGATAAAAAGCCATATATTATTTGCTATTTTACTGAGTACTGACTTTATCATCTATGCTTGCCTCCAAAAGCGAATAAACAAACAGGCGGCCGTTCCATGCGTCCTGCATGCCGGTCAGTTGGTAACGATCCTGTCGCCGCGCTTAAGTCCCGATATTACTTCCACGTATGAATCGTTCGCAAGCCCGAGTTCGACGTAAACTTCTTTCTTGAGGTTTGTCGTGTAGTCAAGCATATATACGTAATGCTTTCCGTTATACTCGTAGCAGGTGTTGATCGGGATCGTGAGAACGTCTTCGCGTGAATCTTCCACGTAAGTGTAGCGAATGAGCGTTCCGGAGGTTATGCGGCGCGATTCATCGTATCCGTAATCCGGGTACGATGTCAGTTTGCAGTAATATTTAGCGGAATCGAGATATCCTATACCGGTATCTTTTACGATCTGGTCAGTGCCGACGATGACGCCTTCAAATTTGATGGGATCGGGATCGGCTTTGGTCGGGTTAAGCGTAAGAGTAAGAACTGTTCCGACCTTGAACTGCTGAGGAGTGGCGGCAGAGTCTCTCTGCGCTTCAAGAGATTTATCGAACACTAGATACATGTATTTTTCATCTTCGGAGTCGATTGCGACGATCGTTTCGCCGGCAACGATCTCCTTATTCGTATTCGTGGTATATTCGGTGTTGATGTAAACTACTTTTCCGGAGACCTGGGCAATGAGTTTAGTGTTTTCGTACGCGTTTTTGAGGTTCGTATATTTAGCCTCGACATACTGGTATTTGAGCTGCTCGATCCTGAACGAAGTATCGTCGACGTTGCCCTTGTTATACTCTTCCATGATCTTATCGAATTTGTCCTTGGCTTCCGTATATTCGATCGAAGCTTCGAGGAAGTCGAGCTCGAGCGCCGAATTATCGGTTTCAACTAACAGATCGCCTTTGTTTACGTATTGACCGAGCGTAACGTAAACTGCTTTGATAATGCCGCCGGAGCTCGGGAAAGCGTGCTTGTAATAATAGATCGACGTCATGCTTCCCGTACCCGAAGAGCCCTTGATGATGTCGCCCTTGGTCACCGAATAAAACTGATATTCGACAGGCTTAGGCGTCTTAAGAGCCGGAGCGACGATATTATCTTCCGACGGGAACAGACCGCATGCCGCAAATGATGCGATCATAACTGCCGCGATAGCAAAGAGAACGATTTTCACTAAAATTCTTTTTTTCATGACGATCCTCTTTTTCTGATTCCGGTACTGATTTTCGACCGGATATTTCAGCGTAAAACGCTTATTTTCTTTTACTTCCTCGCCCTGCGTCTGAGAGCTTTCCCGCCGGCGACGGAGAATCCGAAGAAGCCCAGTATCTTCCCAAGTTCGTAGTACTCGCCGTGACTGTACGCGACGAGGCGTGCTTTTCTGAGGTCAACGGCGCCTTTTTCGTCAAACAGCGTTTCTGCTGCGCAGACCGCGTCGATCCCCATCAGGAACATGTCGTGCGATCCAAGTTCGATGACCTGCTTTACGGAGCATTCGATGGAGACCGGAGATTCGCCGATCATTGGCAGTCCGTAAAGCGGAGATGCGACTTTAGTAAGCCCGGCAGCCTTGAATTTATCCGTGTCTCTGCCGGATCTTACTCCGCAGAAATCGGCTGCTTTTACAAGTTCCGCAGAAACAAGATTAACGCACGCCTTCCCTTTTTCAAGGATGAGGTGGTGCGAGAATCTGCTTTTGCGTACGGACAACGACAGCATAGGTGGATCGGAGTTTACCGTTCCGCACCATGCCAGTGTTATTATATCCGAGTTATCCATATCGCCCGAAGAGCACATTACGAGAGGCACAGGATTCAGAAAGGCCGATGGCTTGATTTCTTTCTTTTTCAGATATTCGTTTTCTTTAGAAACTGATCCTGCCATTTGTACCTTTCGCCGCGGTTTTTCCGCCTTTTTTCCGTTTAATACCCCGCCTGACCGCTTCACGGCATACGGTAACAAATATATTATACTCTCTTTTTATATTTTATTGCAATAATAATTATGGCGGCGGCAATTATGAGCACTGCGCACACGGTGGCAATAAATATCGCTATCTGCGTTGACGACCAGCTTACGCCGCGGCCCGAGGAATTGTCCGGGTTCGGGAATCCGTCAGCGCCAGAGAGGCAATACTGCGCGGCCGCGATCCATTGACCGGTAACGAAATCCCTGCCCCTGATGATTATCTTATCGTCGTAAATGCTCACATAGTACCCCTGGCTGCCGTACAGAAACTCGCCCTCGGTGATGTAGTAGCTTGTCCAGAGATACGCGGTCGAAGCGGTGTTTAATATGGTCGGATATCCGCCCTGCCTGAAGATATTGCTCTCGGAGTCCATCGTCCAGTGGCTGTGGCCGTTGAACATAATGACTTCGGGATAGCTGCAGAGCAGTTCTCTGAATGCGTTTTCGTCGTGGACTCCGTTCCAGCCCTGGCCCGGGAGGCTTCCGGCGACGGTATTGTAGAGCGACTGGTGGATAAACAGGAAAACAGGTCTTGTCTCGTCCCTGCGGTCGTCAAGCGTTTTTCTCAGCCATTCGAGTGTTTCGGGGTCAAGTGTCGTATCGACGCCGTTAACGAGATCGTCGTTGCCGAGGAAGATGAAGTGAAAGCCGCTCAGCCAGAAGTCGTAGTGGACAGACATCGGATGTTTGCCGCCCGGAAGAGACGCGTATTTGAGGAATAAGGCTGATTTCTCTTCCATTGACCCGTTGTACAGGTCGTGGTTTCCGATGGCAAGAAACAGTGCCGGTGCCCCTTTCTGAGCCTTCTGCATCTCCGACATGATCCTGTACTCTTCTTCATCGCCTGTATTGGCCATATCGCCGACAACGAAAAGTCCGATGCTCTTTTTACTGTTTTCGCTTATATCTTTCAGCACCTGCGCAAAGTGCGTATTATGTTCGTGATTTCTGTCGGTCGTGATGTGTATATCGCTCACGACCTGAAATTCGACGGATGCCGCACCCGGATCTGCGAAGCCTGATCCTGCAGGAAGATCGATCCTGAAGCATTCTTCAGACCGCTTCCCGAGCGCTCCGACCGAATAGACCCACAGCTGCGTGGCTTCGGCCGGTATGATCATCGAATCATCGAAAGTGTACGAAGCGGAACCGTTTTTAACTTTAAAATCGGGCAGATTCGTGTAATCTGAAAGGATCCCGCTTTCATTTGCCCAGAACGGACGGATGCCGGATGCTCCCGAATCTTCAGAAAGTTTAACGGTCAGAATGCCTCCTCCGAATCCGCTGCCTGCAGGCGTGTATTCGGCTGATATCGGCGCTTTCGGTCCTGCCGCCTGTTTATTGTTTACTGTTATTTCGACGGTTTCCAGCGCTTTTGAGAGGTCGCTCGTATCGTCAGGCATGAGGCGGATAATATATTTTCCGGGCTTTATATCTGCTCTTGAAGCACCGTTGTTGATCACGCCGCGGGCAATTATGTCGAACTGTGTTCCGCTTCCTACCCCTCCGCGCGACGGATCTATATAAACCCAAAGTATCGATGCTTTTCCGTCAGGCGAATAAATACCGACCCAGTCAAGTCCTTCGCCATATGCCGTGATCAATATAGGCTCACCGTAATCGTATTCTGTCTTTGAAACGATCAGCTTCCGATCGCCGTTCTGCTCTCCGGAAGCGTACGGACGGATCGCGACGCAGCTCATTACGAGAAGTACGGCTGCTAAAAGAACGGCTGCAATTTTATATAACGACGTCTGTCTGGAATTCATTTTTATCACCGAATAAATATTTGCGCGGTTACGTTCGCGCGATTTGAAATTCAAAGAAAGACTCCCCGGGAAATGATCCGTTCCCGGGGAGATCTTTGCTAAATAGCTGTCAAGGAAACACGGTTTACACCCTTTGAAAGGCGTTTATCAATATTTTCCTCTGGCAATATAGTGCGTGTGGAGATCGTGGTGCGCCTGCTCGCTGCCAGGATTTCCGTAGAACTCTTTATAAAGTTCTTTGATAGCCGGGTTATCGTGAGACTTGCGAAGCGGCAGAGCCTTGTCCTCGTCGTAAAGGATCTTTGCACGCTCGGTGCGAAGATCGGTCCAGCTTCTGACGCTGGAGGGCTGAATGATCTGACCGCCGCCGTTGACGCAGCCGCCTGGGCAAGCCATGATCTCGATGAAATCATACTGCGCTTTGCCTTCGCGGATGGAGTCAAGCAGCTTTCTGGCATTGCCCAGACCGCTGGCGACAGCGAGCCTGACCTTGATGCCTGCGACTTCGACTTCGGCTTCTTTGATGCCTTCGACACCGCGTACGGCGTGATAGTCGATCTTCTCCATCGGAGCGGATTCACCGGTGAGCACGTCGGCAACGGTACGAAGCGCAGCTTCCATAACGCCGCCGGTAGCACCGAAGATAACGCCGGCGCCGGTCGCATTGCCCATAGGATCGTCGAAATCAGTATCAGGAAGAGACTTGAAGTCGATCCCAGCTTCTTCGATCATCTTGGCAAGTTCTCTTGTGGTGAGCACGGCGTCAACGTCCACGTAGCCGGAGGAGTTCTTCATTTCTTCGCGCTGCGCTTCGAACTTCTTCGCGGTGCAGGGCATCACGGAAACGACGTACATCTTGGCGGGATCGATGCCCATCTTCTTAGCGTAGTATGTCTTAAGCACTGCGCCGAACATCTCGTGAGGAGATTTGCAGGAAGACAGATTATCGAGGAAGTCGGGATAATTGTGTTCGCAGAATTTGATCCAGCCG
>JAGADO010000125.1 GCA_017613535.1 Clostridia bacterium
ATCGAGGAACCAGGTATCGACGATGGCTGAGAGCGGCATCGAACAGCAGCCGAACAGCGCGTAAAACAGGGCGATCACCGGAAAAGAGCGGGAGTAAAACAACACCAGCGCAACGGGTACGATCAGTCCGCACGCCAGGAAGAATACCTTCTTATGCGTGTGGAAGTAGTCGCACAGCCGCCCGAACACGAACTGTCCGCAAAAAGCGCCGATCGTGTAGACCATTAGCAGGAGGCTCGATCTGCTGTCGCTGAGCGAACGTGCCTGCTTGAGATATGCGAGTATGAACGAACTGTACGAGACCAGTATCGCGTAATACAGCGCCTTCAACAAGAAAAACCTTATGGAAAGAGACCTGGATTTCATAGAATACCCAACCTGTCGCTGATGATAGATAGATTATACAATACATGCGTATGTTTTGCAACAGACCGGAATGAGCGAAGCGCGTAATGGCGTATTATTTTAAGCGCGGCGTCTGAATTGGCTCGGAGTCTTCCCAAAAGTGCGCGTAAAGCAGCGAATAAAGGTCTCCGGGTTCTTATAGCCCACCTGTTCGCTTATATCGGAAATGCTCATATTAGTGCTCTCCAACAGACTCAGCCCGTGCTGCATGCGCAGGCGCGTGATCAGCTCTGAAAAGGACAGCCCACAGGACGTTTTGACGAGTTTTGAGCAATACGGCACCGAGAAATGAAAATGAGCGGCGAGATCGTTCAGGGTCACGGAGTCGAAATGCGAAATGATGTAGCTCATGAGCTGTTCACTGTATGGAGAAGGGCTGTCAGAGTTATCAGGCATCTCCATATCCTTGCTGTGGTTCCGCGTCAATTCCGCGAAAAATATTGTGAGCAGGCTGCTCATGATGCGGTCCGAAAAACTGTCTCCGGCGCCCTGTTCGGCGTACATGTTCAGCAGATACCCGCGCAGCGATTCGTCATTTCCCGTATGATAAGTCAGATACGGGATCTTTCTGTTGTCGTACACGCTGCCGAGGAAGAAGGAGGAGAGCCTGCTCTTGTCGCGCACGGCGTTCAGGAATATGTCCATAAAGGTGCTGGAACGTATAAGAATGTTGATCACGACGCTGTCATCAAAAACCTTTATACCGTGTTTGACTCCGGGCGCGATAAGGCACACGTCGCCCTGAGTAAAGTGCTTTTCAGCGCCGTCGAGCAACTGGTCACATTCGCCGACCATCACATAAAGCATCTCAAAGAAAACGTGGTCGTGTGTGAACAGCGGCAGGTAACGGGGGTGAGGCACTAAATACACGTTCTGCCCGCTGGCGAAGAAGCTTTCTTCAAGCTGCCTGATGGGAAGATGCTCGGGGTGAAGCACATAATCCCTCGCCTCCATAGAAGGATCGGTCTCCTCGATCATCCTTTCTTTTTTTGAGTCATCCGCGAAGTAATAGTCGCGGTAAAACAGCTCATCCCGCTTCCAGCGAAGTAGGTTTATTAATGTGCTCTCGTGGTTCATATTATCCTCCTCCCTTTTTATCAGCTATTTAAGTATACCACAAGATAATTCGAAAGTAAATACAGTCAATTTTGACTGACTGTGCAATGTAAATACTACGTAATAAGTAGGTTTTAAAAAGGGGATATAAAGCTTTGTAGATGTTTTGGACTTTTTCGCCATTAAGAATTAACGCTTTCTTGACGAAACGTGCATTATTCGGCCATAAAAATCGGTTATGCGCGGTCATTGCGTCCGGACGGGTGAGGGAGTATAATACGCATGGATCGAACGAAAGAACGGTCCGCGACGGCAGCGCCGCCTGAGCGCCGCCTGAGGATGAACAAGCCTCCGACGACGGACAACTTAACAGTGCGGCTGCCGAATAAACCTAAGGAGGAAACAAGAATGCTGACGATGATTGCTGCTTTTGCCGTAGTATTCGTTCTGAGCGTTATTCCCGGCAGTGAGGTACCGCATTACAAACAGGACGAACTGGTGTTCTGGAGCGTAGATCCGGTCATCTGCGAGAAGATGTGATCTGAACGGAACAAGCGGTAAGCATGCAGGAGATCCTGCAGGCGATTTTTTTTGCCTTCTGTCCGCACCGACGGCACGATATTCACCGATACCGGTCTTGGGTACGATAAGCCGCAACGACGGATATACGAAATAATAAACAGTATATATTACAAATGAATAGCCGTCAAAGCGGTAAGGAATACTTGAAAATGCGGACATAAGGCATTAGCGCGGGCAGATAAAACTGCCCGCGCTGTTTTGTATTTCGGGATCAGCCGAGGATCTTGTCGCGGAACGCGGCTACCTGCAGCCGCATCATCTTATCAGGAGCGTCTTCGCAGGGAGTGGGCGCATCCTTGAACCACATGGAGTTTTTGGAGTCCGCATCCACGGGTTTCCACTCGGGCATCGGCTGACCGTCGGCGTCGCAGCCGTTCGGATCTCCGGTCTTAACGAAATTTGCCCAGTAATTGCACATCTGGCGCGCGAGATCCATATGCTTTCCCTTGAACGGGCGCCAGCACTTGGCGAGGGTCTCGAAGTAGAACCAGAGATCCACGGAATGGAATGTGCCTGGATTATCCCAGCCGGGTATCTCGGCGTCGAATACGCCGTAATACACGGGTCTTCCGTTGGCATTGGCGTGTTCGCACGCCGCCAGAGCGCGCGCGGATATCTCGAGCCCGCTCACTTCCGTCTTCTTGAGCGCGGCTGACAGATCGTTCCCGCATTCAGCGAGAAAATCATCGGCGCGCGTGCCGAAAGCGGCTTTCATCTGAGCGCGGAAATCATCCATATCTTTGGCTTCCACGTTGGCGTGGAACTCATCCGTTGTGCGCGTGATCATTATATTCGCTGGATTGCTGCGTCCGGAGTAAATTGCTTTGGTCGAATTCTCGGTTAGGAATACCCCGTCCATATCCGTGCCGAAGAACCAG
>JAGADO010000126.1 GCA_017613535.1 Clostridia bacterium
CGTCGAAATACCGTTATCCGCTCCATCTTGGGCTGACCGAAGCGGGGACGTACAGAAGCGGCACGATCAAATCATGCCTTGCCCTCGGCATACTGCTCGATGAAGGGATAGGCGACACGATCAGAGTCTCGCTCACCGGCGACCCGGTCGAAGAAGCGGCAGTGGCAGGGGAGATACTTACCGACCTCGGGCTCGGGAGGAAGAAACTTGTTGAATTCGTATCGTGCCCCACGTGCGGGCGGACAAAGATAGATCTTATAGGCATGGCCGGAATCATCGAAAGCAGGCTCGCGGCGCTCGAGCGCGCGGGGGCAATATCGAAGCCGGTCAAAGTCGCTGTTATGGGGTGTGCGGTCAACGGCCCGGGAGAGGCTTCCGATGCGGATATCGGGCTTGCGGGCGGGGACGGCTGTGCGCTCGTTTTCGAGAACGGTAAGACGGTCTGCAAACTCTCCGGCACGGCAGAGGAGATCGCCGAAGCGTTTATTGACCGCGTGCGCGCCTTATGCGCCGGGAGAGAGTGATAACGTGGCAGAAAGGCAGAAATTGTCCCACAGACTCGAAAAAGTGCTTGCCGCCTGCGGAAAACGCAGGTGTATCGCTGATATCGGAACAGATCACGGACTTCTGCCAGTATGTGCCATTATCGACGGCAGGGCGGAAAAGGCTGTGGCGTGCGACCTCAGAAAAGCTCCGCTCGAAAAGTGCCGCGTTAATATTGAACGCTACGGCGTCGGCGACAAGGTTTCGGTCAGGCAGGCGTACGGGCTTGACGCGCTAAAGCCGGGCGAGGCGGATGCTGTCGTGATCGCGGGTATGGGCGGTATGCTGATATGCGAGATCATTTCGAAGGCACTTTCGGACAACAAACTTTTTCCCGGGGCGCGGCTCGTTTTATGCCCTAATACGCATGACGAGTTCGTTCGCAGAATGGTTTATTCGGACTGCTTTTCGAATGTTAGAGAGTCTGCCGTTCGTGACGGAGGCATGATATATCTGCTCATTTCGTGCGTATTTACCGGCATTTCGCCTGAAAGAGGCCTGCCGGATCTGCTGGAAGACGCTCCTTCATCATTCGTGCCGGAACATTTTGCAGGTTCATCGGGCAGGCTGCCGAAATATTATTACAGGAAAGTGCTATCACGAGCCAAAAAAAGGCTGGAAGGGCTGAAAAGATCCGAAAGCTTTCCGGAACGCGAAAAGGCTTCTGAAACGGAACTTTTCGGGGGCGTATCCGCCGTTTGCACTTCTTTTATCGGCCGCTCATAATAAGGCCGGAGGCAGTTTCGGCATTGAACGGCAGCCCGCACGGACCAATCGCAGATCCTGCCTGACCCGGCTCGCAAAATTATTTTTCGCTTGACACATTCCCTGCCCGGGGGTATAATACTTTTTGCCTATGAAATGGCGCGGTTTGGTAGTACCGTTGCTAATGGCAGCTTTAAAAAACTAATTCCGTAACTGCTACCGTTGGAGGGAGTGAAAAATAGATGACCGAGATCAGAGTTAAAGAGAACGAATCACTGGACAGCGCTCTTAAAAGATTCAAGCGCTCCTGCCAGAAGTCGGGCGTTATCGCTGAGTGCAGAAAACGTGAGCACTATGAGAAGCCCAGCGTAAGGAGAAAGAAGAAGTCTGAGGCCGCGAGAAAACGCAGGTACTGAGATCTTTCAAAAACGAAAAAGCAAATAATGCAAAGTACCGGCCTCCGCTTAAAAACGGAGGCTTTACTTTTGCTTTTGCGCAGTGTAGAATGAACCAGACGGAGGTCTGATAATATGGCAGATACGATTAAAATAAACAGCGGAAAAACAAAAATGGTCGCGCATCAGGGTTTGTTCGGGCTCGAGCGCGGAAACACGAATCTGGCATTCGTTGCCGCGGGTAACAGGGCCAAATATTTCGGTATCGAGACGGATGTTCATTGTACGTCCGACGGAAAATACGTCTGCATCCACGATAATAATACCCGGGGCGTTTCCGGCATCGATATGGACGTTGAATCGTCTACTTTCGACGAGCTTCGCTCAGTACGTCTGCTCGGCGTTCACGGAGAGCAGGGGCGCGTAGATATTCGCATCCCGTCTCTCGAAGAGTACATAAGCATATGCAAATATTACGGAAAAAGATCGATCCTCGAACTTAAGACGCCTTTCTCGGACGAACAGGTGAAAGAGATAATCGATATGATCGACGGGATCGGCCACCTCGAAGATACGATATTCATCTCGTTCCATCGCTGCGACATGGAAGCGGTGCGCAAGTTCCTGCCGGACCACAAGGCCCAGTTCCTGACGGGAGCCTGGAACGAAGACGTTAAAAAGTTCGTAACGGACAATAAAATAGATATTGACATAGCCTGGCCCGCAGTCACGCGCGAAGTTTTCGACGATATGAAGAAGACGGGCATCGAGGTCAATATCTGGACGGTCGACGATCCTGCGATGGCAGGGAAGTTCGTCGAGTGGGGTGCCGATTACATCACTACGAATATTCTGGAATAACAGCGATCAGGCTGTTAAATGGTTGAATTGCTAAATATCGTTTATTTTAAACGGCGGCACTCTAAGTAGTACCGCTTTTCTTCTGCGTGCCCCATTGAGAACGTTTTACGCGGGAGAGCGCCGTATCTGATGACGGTAGGGAAAAGATCCGATTTAGGCATCCCCGGAAGAAGGAACGCTGCTGTTCCGGGCTTCCGGGCAAGAGCCTTTGTTTCGCTTTCGCCGTGGATATAATCGACCGCCGTTTCGGGGTGTGATCCGATATATGCGTCGATAAATTCCTGCAGCGCTCCGACTGCAAGAAGGTGGCGTGAGCGAGAGATCTGCCAGCAGCATTGCCGTCCTTTAGAAACAAAACCGATAGCGTGGTGATCGCCGTCATTGACCACGCCGGATAGGCCGCCCGCGCCTGCATTTGATATTATGAGGCTGCTGCCGAAATAATCACGTGCCGCGCTGACGAGATTGTCTTCATTGACGCCCAGCAGCAGACGGTGGATCGGTTCAAACACGATGCCGGGGGAATGGATATTGACAACTTCCGCAAGCGCGTAACGTGCAAGCGGGTCGTGCGTCTTTTCGTACAATGCTTTTGCGCTCGCGAGCGAATGGTTTCCGTCGCCAACGGCCAGCCAGAGCACAGGCGTGCCTTCCGGAACGCCGTACCTCTGCCTGAAAACGCTTTCGTCTCCGAGCCTCCTGAGCGCATCTATCGCCGGAGCATATTCTGCTTTTTTAGTGAGCGCGAAACCTTCGACGTGGCCTCCGCCTTCCATCAGATTGAAATCATAGACAGGCGTTTTTGAATCAGCTTTCGCCTCGAGCGGACCAATGACGGTATCGTCAGGATCATCGATCAGAATAAGAATATGCGGCATTTCGAGCGACGCACCTTCGCGGATGGCGACCCTCGGAGGAATGCGCTCGAGCACCGTTGCCTCCGTCGCACGCACGGCCGAACCGGAACCTTTGCAGTAATCGTACTGTTCCAGATCGATCGCGCCGATCAGGCCTGTCAATGTCAGTCCGCTCGCGAACGTGCGCTTCGTGAGGATCAGCGAATTTTTGTATTCGTCGAAAATGCCTCCGTCAATGTAAGAGCGCATCGTTTTGTTGATCGCGGCGATACGCCTGGAGACCGAAGCTTTTCCGCGGGAAAGATATATTTCGGGCAGCATTATGTGCGACGCCGAAGGCACGCCTTTTGTCAATTCCGATACGCGCTTCCAGTATGCTTCATCCTGAGTGAACTGGTCGCAGGCAACGACCGCCCAGCGCGTAAGATCGACGCTCTTTCCGGGCAGCAGTATGTCCGATGGCTTCAGCGGCAGGTCAATGTTTTTTCGTTCTTTTTTCGTGCGGTCGGTTTTCATTGTCGGCGTCTCCGTGAGTAATGGTTTGCCGTAACAATATATCACACCGGCCCGCCAAGTTCAACGAAAAAAAGATTGCCCGAAAACAGCGCGCTGTGCTATTATTTATACGAAAAAACGCATTAAAAGTGCTTGCCGGAGGGAAAAACGATGATGAAAAGCAGAATATTGCGAATATTCGGACTTATACTTTGCATTGTGCTGTTTTTCAGCGCATTTTCATGCAAAAAACTGATCGTACAGAACGGAGACGTCGACCAGAACAAGACGGCGGACGATTTTGACCTGAAAGGAAGGATACTGTTTACCATTGACAATTCCTCTTTCACAGAAGAGATGATGTCGAGCGTCAGAGCCATTTCGGACGCGTTTATGCGCGACTATCCGAACGTCGTCGTGACTGTGGAAGGCGCCAGCAGGTCTACTTTCCCGACGCGTATTTCATCGGGTGATATAGGTGACGTTTTCTGGTGCGACGAGAACGACACGAATAACTACCACTACAACCACAACGCGCTCATGCCCCTCGATTCTTATCTGAAACCGATGAACATTAATATGGGCGACGTCTATACAGGCGCGCTCGACTGCGGCAGATACGACGGGAGGCTGTATATGGTTCCGAGAGATATCGGATTGATGACGCTGATGTTCAACGCAGATATGCTTAAAGAGGCCGGCATCACATTCGACTGTACCGTAGCCACGCCGTGGGAGGATTTCAAAGATATCTGCCGCCGCGTAACGGTTATCGGGGATGATGGAAAAGCGGAGAAAATGGGGCTGGCAATACGGATATGGTGGGATGTCATATGGCAGATGTTCTTCCGCGCTTACGGCGGGGAATGGGTCGATTCGATAAGGCACAGGATCACCATTACCGACAGCACCGAAGTTATGAGAGGCATACAGGAGATATATGACGGAGTGATGGAAGGATGGCTGTATCCTCAGGATCAGAATATCACCGGCGATGCAGGGGTGCGTATGTCAAAGATCGCTCCTAACGAGGCCAATTTTACCCAGGTGGCTTTCCAGGCTGTCGTTTCGTTCTCTCTGATGGACTCGTACGGAAAGACGTACGACAATTACAACGTAGACTGGGATTTCTGCCCGTTCCCGGCTTTCGAGAACCATACGGTATCCGCTGGGGCAACAGGTTACGTCGTGTTTAACCGGACTTCAAATCCTGACGCCGCAGCGGCGCTGGCGCTTTACTTCCTGACCGAGAACGGACAGCGCGCGTACCACAGCCAGCTCGGAGGCAGTGTGCCGCTTCTTAGATCTCTTGCGGAAGACGATTTCTGGAAGGGTAAAAACGAGATCTGGCGCGATAAGAACTTCAGCGCTTTCGTTTCATATACAGAGAATACCCGCCCCGCGACTGCCGTCGTGCAGTGCCCGTACGATGTGGCAACGATCTTATCCAACAACAATATGATGTCTCTCTGGAACAACGTTTTATCCGGCAAGGCTGATCTGCAGACCGCGTTCGGAAAGCTTCAGCAGCAGGCCAATGAAAAATGGGATCAGCTCGGTGGCTGAAAAGCCGAAAAGTTGACATAAGGCGCCGTTTCTAGTACAATAAAATATCACGACTTTAGTCGTGCCCTTTTCGAAAGAGGTGACCATAATGCTTAATCTTAATGACATAGAGGCGGTGCCCGATCATTCCGAAATGATCGCCAGAATGTCAGCGCAGGCTGCTCACGCAGACGAGATCAATAATGAACTTTATGAGCGCTATAACGTTAAGCGCGGCCTCAGAAACGCAGACGGATCAGGCGTGCTGGTCGGACTTACCAGCATCGGCGAAGTACGCGGATACGTTATTGCCGAAAACGAAAAAGCACCTATAGAAGGACGGCTGCTCTACAGAGGAATAGACGTTGACCGCCTCGTCGAGGGCTGCAAGAAAGACAAACGTTTCGGTTTCGAAGAGTGCACGTACCTGCTGCTGTGCGGAAAATTGCCCACGAAGCAGGAACTCGAGTCGTTTAAAGAGATGCTTGACGATAACCGCAGGCTTCCTAACGGGTTTGCGGAAGATATGATCATGAAGGCTCCGAGCCCGGATATCATGAATAAACTTGCCAGATGTGTCCTCGCTTCGTATTCGTACGACGATAATCCGGACGATCTGTCATCTGAAAACGTAATGCGCCAGTGCGTAAGGCTTATCGGTCAGTTCCCGACGATGACGGCTTATGCGTATCAGGCGAAGTCGCATTATTACGAAGGCCACAGCTTGGATATCCACAATCCCACAAGGGGACTGTCAACGTCCGAAAACCTCCTTCAGATGATCAGACCGGACAGCAAATACACGCAGCTCGAAGCGGAAATACTTGACCTTTGCCTTATTATCCACGCCGAGCACGGCGGCGGTAATAACAGTACATTCGCGGTACACGTTGTCACTTCGACCGGAACAGACACGTATTCATCGATCGCCGCGGCGGTAGGTTCACTCAAAGGCCCCAAGCACGGCGGCGCGAACCTTCAGGTCATGAATATGATGGAAGATATCAAGGCGCACGTTAAGAACTGGGACGACGACGGAGAGCTAAAGGATTATCTTGCTAAGATCCTTAAGGGCGAAGCGTACGATCACACCGGTCTGGTGTACGGTATCGGGCACGCTGTCTATACGCTGTCTGACCCCAGAGCGCACCTCCTCAAGGAGAAAGCAAGGGAACTTGTTGAAATATCCGGACCTGAATTCCAGAAAGAATTCAGACTGCACGAGAGGATCGAAAAATTCACTCCGGAACTGTTTGCGGAGATAAAGCACAGCGATAAGCAGCTATGCGCTAATGTTGACTTCTATTCCGGACTTGTGTATTCGATGCTTAACATACCGAAAGCATTGTACACGCCTCTGTTCGCGATATCGAGGATATCGGGCTGGTGCGCGCACAGGCTGGAAGAACTGGCCATAACGAACAGAATAATCAGGCCTGCGTATAAAAACGTAGGAAAGAAACAGATTTATCAGGATCTGGAAGAACGGATCTGAACAGGAGGATAAATAACATATGAGCGGCGAAAACATTAAAAAAGCCGGTGAATACAGACCGGCGGATCTCGAAAAAAAGTGGCAGGATATCTGGGACGAGAAGGGCGCGTTTGAGGCATCGAAGGATTACACGAAGAAGAAATTCTACGGACTTATCGAGTTCCCGTATCCTTCAGGAAACGGCCTTCACGTCGGTCACCCGAGATCCAACACGGCTATGGATATCATTTCTCGCAAACGCCGCATGGAAGGATACAACGTCCTGTTCCCGATAGGCTGGGACGCATTCGGATTGCCCACCGAGAACTTCGCGATAAAGAACAATATGCACCCGGCGAAAGTCACGGCGGCAAACGTTGACCGCTTCAGAAAGCAGCTCAAAATGCTCGGCTTCTCGTTCGACTGGAAGCGCGAGGTAAATACGACTGATCCCAATTATTATCACTGGACTCAGTGGATCTTCCTCCAGCTTTTCAAAAAAGGGCTCGCGTATAAGACGGAAATGCCGATAAACTGGTGCACGTCCTGCAAAGTCGGTCTGGCTAACGAAGAGGTCGTAAACGGCGTGTGCGAGCGCTGCGGCGGCGAAGTCATCCGCAAGGTCAAATCGCAGTGGATGCTCAGGATCACCGACTACGCTCAGAAACTGCTTGACGGCCTGGACGGCGTGGATTTCATAGAGAAAGTAAAGACTCAGCAGCGAAACTGGATCGGTCGCTCTGAAGGCGCGGAAGTTGATTTCTTCCTTCCCGCGATCGGCGAAAAACTGACCGTATACACCACGCGCCCCGATACGCTGTTCGGGGCTACATATATGGTAGTATCTCCCGAGCACCCCGTCGTCGAGCGTCTTAAGGCGTTCATCACCAACTACGACGAAGTGGAAGCGTATAAGGCCGAGGCCGCTAAAAAGAGCGATTTCGAGCGCACTGAACTTGCAAAAGAAAAGACAGGCGTTCCGCTCAAAGGCATCATGGCAGTTAATCCGGTAAACGGGACAGAGATACCTGTGTGGATCTCCGATTACGTGCTCAGCTCATACGGAACGGGCGCCATCATGGCGGTGCCTGCTCATGACGACAGGGACTGGGAGTTCGCTAAAAAATTCGGGCTGCCGATCATCGAAGTCGTTGCCGGCGGAAACGTTCAGGAAGCGGCGTTCACCGATATCCAGACGGGGACAATGGTAAACTCCGGTTTCCTCAACGGATTGTCCGTGGCCGAAGCGAAGAAGACCATCATCGAATGGCTCTCTGAGCAGGGGAAAGGCGTGCGCAAGGTCAATTTCAAGCTCCGCGACTGGGTGTTCAGCCGCCAGAGATACTGGGGAGAGCCTATTCCGCTGGTCGATTGCCCCGAATGCGGCTGGGTGCCCGTGCCCGAAGACCAGCTCCCGCTTAAACTCCCCGAGATGGAAAAATACGTGCAGACCGACAGCGGCGAATCTCCGCTCGTAAACGCCACAGAGTGGGTAAATACCGTCTGCCCGTGCTGCGGCCGTCCCGCAAAGCGTGAAACAGACACGATGCCTCAGTGGGCCGGTTCGTCCTGGTATTTCATCCGCTACACCGATCCCGACTGCGACTACGCGATCGCTTCGGAAGAGGCAATGAAATACTGGCTTCCCGTCGACTGGTATAACGGCGGCATGGAGCACACCACGCTCCACCTGCTTTACTCCAGATTCTGGCACAGATTCCTGTACGATATCGGTGCAGTGCCTTGCCCAGAGCCGTACGTAAAGAGAACGTCGCACGGTATGATACTGGGCGAAAACGGCGAGAAGATGTCCAAATCCAGGGGCAACGTTATCAACCCCGACGATATCGTAAAAGAGATCGGCGCAGATGCGTTCAGGCTTTACGAGATGTTTATGGGCGCGTTCGATCAGGCTATTCCGTGGTCAACAAACGGCGCGAGAGGCTGCTTCAGGTTCCTTGAGCGCGTCTGGAAGCTTCAGGATATGGTTGGCGAAGGCGAG
>JAGADO010000127.1 GCA_017613535.1 Clostridia bacterium
CGGCGCGGCTTCGGAATTCATTTCGTTCGCTCTCGAACGGTCTCCGGAGCTGATCGGTAGCGAAGGCTATCTGAAATATATGGCGACAAGACCGCGCGTGGATAAGCACGGAAAAGAGCACGGGCTGTTCACGTCAGGCGGGCTCGACCTCGATCTCGACGAGGAGATACGCAAGCTGGAGCGGTACGACGGCAACGTGTATTCGGTTATAATATCCATAAAGCGGGAGGACGCTCAGCGTCTCGGGTACAATTCAGCCGGGCGATGGCAGAGCATGATAGGCGCCAATATAGGCAGCATAGCAAAGGAACACCATATTCCACTCACCGCAATGCGCTGGTACGGGGCGTTCCACAACGAGTCTCACCACCCGCACGTCCATATGCTTCTGTACTCCACCGATCCGAAAAGCCCGGGGCATCTCACGAAAAAAGGCATAGACAGCCTCCGTCATCTGTTCGGCACGGAGATCTTCAGAAACGAGATCTATGAGACTTTCGACCGGCAGACGGAGATACGGAACCGGATCACTCAGGAAATGCGTGAGCGTTTTAAAAGGTTGACGGAGGAACTTCGCGGCGGGAGCGGCGTCAGCGAAGAGCTTCTCGAAAAAATAACCGGGATCGCTTTCCGGCTTAACGGCGTATCCGGAAAAAAGCAGTACGGTTATCTGCCGAAGGGGATCAAAGCGCTGGTAGACGAGGCGGTGGATATAGTTGCCGCCGACGGGCGCGTATCCGAGCTGTACGATCTGTGGTACCGGGCGAAGTGTTCGGTGTTCGAGACCTATACGGACAGGCCGCCGGAGAAGCTTCCGCTGTCGAAGGAAAAGGCTTTCAAGGCGGTACGAAACGCGCTTGTAAACGAAGCGGCGGCGCTGGGGATCCAACTGAGAAGAGCGGTCATACGGCAGGACGGAAGACACGACGTGTATCTGAAATCCGTACCGAAGGCTAAGCGGTCCGCGCCGGACAAGATCAGCATAAAAAGGGCTGCTCTCAATTTCTTTTCGGGTCTTGCGACGGTTTTTGAAAACGGCTTCAGTCAGTACGACCAGAGCGAGGACGAGGACATTGACCGCAGGCTGAAAGAAGAGATACGGGCCGTGAAAAACGGAGTCAACATGGAAATGGTTATGTAGGAGGTACCATGAACGGCAAAAGCAAAGTAAACGTCAGAACGGGAATACCGGTAACAGGAAGGAACATACCGTTGACCGGCGGAAACCGGAACGGCGTAGGAAAAGGGAAAGGCGGCAAAGCGGATGCCCGGTAGCAGATCCGGCGCTGTGAAAAAGCCGGAGATAGATACCGTCGAGTTTCTGTACGACGGCCGGCAGGACGGGTTCGCCGCCTTCGTAAAGGCGCTGTATTCGGATTATCTTTCAAATACCCGCGTGCCGGACGTGAAGGGAACGGAAGACACAGGAAACCGGGAGAGAGAAAATAATTGAAAAAAACGGGAAAAACATTATTCTCTCTGGATTTCCGCCGGACTTTGTGGTATAGTGTTGTAAAAAAAGGAGACTGCACCTGATATGAGAGTATGGCTTTACTGCAGACTGTCCCGCGACGAGGACAGACAGCTCAACTCGCTGAACAACCAGAGAAGGATCGTCGAGGAGTACGCGAACTCGAAAGGATACGAGATAGTCGGGGAATCGTCCGACGACAACGTGAGCGGAATGCATTTCGACCGCGGCGGTATAGAAAAGCTTCAGGAGGAGGCCGAAAGGAAAACGTTCGACGCCGTGATAGTGAAAGACCTGTCGCGGCTGGGCAGACACAAGATCCTGACGGCCATGTTCATAGACAACCTGAAAAGACTGGGAATACGCGTTCTGTCGGCGACCGAGGGGATAGACACGTTCAACGAGGACGACGATCTCATGATCGGATTCAAGAGCCTGATCAACGATTCGTACTGCCGGGACATGTCGAGAAAGATCCGCGCGGGGTACAGACAGAAGCAGAAGAACGGGATCGTGATAATACCGCCCATGGGATACCGCAAGGACAGAAACACGGGGAAGGTCGAGATAATCGAGGAGCAGGCGCAGATCGTGAGACGGATATTCGGCCTGTACCTTTCGGGCTACGGGATAAAGGCCATAGCCGGCATGCTCAATTCCGAAGGCGTCAGGTCCCAGGGATACTACCAGGAGATCACGCTCGGCAAAAAGATCGGATGGAACAAGCCGGAGATAGCCCACCGGTTTCTGTGGGAGAACACGAAAATAAAGCGGATAATAGAGAACGAGTTCTACTGCGGGACGCTGGTCTGCCATCAGACGTACACGAACAAGATAGACCACGTCAGAAAGGCCGTGCCGCCGGAGGAGCGTTTCCGGCACGAGAACGCCGTGCCCGCAATAATCGACCGGGAGACGTGGGAACGCGCTCAGGCGCTGATGAAGGACAAGAACAAACGCAACGTAAGAGCCTCGCCCGGCAGACCGTTCCACCGCTACACCGGTCTGATAACCTGCGCCGACTGCGGCTCCTGCTTCGTGTGCAAGAAGCGCAGGCTGAACGGCGTCGAAAGATACGAATACGTCTGCGGCGGGTACCACCGGTTCGGGAAGGAGAACTGCACTCCGCACTGTATACGCGAGTCGGATCTCGACCGTATCGTAACGGGGGAACTGACGAGAATAAAGGATAAGATCCGCCGGGACTACGCTACGGTCGAGGAAGACGTGCGGAAATGGATATCCGGGAAAGGGAAGTGCGAAGTCAGGCTGAACGAGCTTGAGAAGCGTCTGTCGCAGAGAAAGGAGGACCAGCAGAACATCCTGCTCGAGCGCATACGCGACAGGGAACACGCTGACGTCTACGCCGAGATGCTGAAGAAATGCGAGGAGGACATAAAGCGCATAACCGAGACGGCGGCGTCTATACGCGACTGCGGGGAAACTGTCAGGAGGCGCCGGGAGGAAATGAAAAACGGGATGAGTCTCATAGACGGGATACTCGCGGAGGGAGCGATAAGCGATACGGGGCTTCGGATGCTCGTGGACGGAATAACCGTAGGAGAGAAGGACGGGAAACTCAGCGTTACAATAAATCTGAAGGGAGACTTCAGGCATCATCTCGACGTATACGAGAACGGCGAGATCACCGAACGTTTCTTCGAGGCGTACGATCTTCCCGACGACGAGGGCACTTCTCCGGAACAGATACCGTACGACGTCTTCTGACGCCGGGCCGGCTGCGAACGGAAGGGAAGGCAGGACGAGACGTAAAAATGTAAAACAGGCAAGAAATGCGAAACTAACAAGAAGGAAAAAAGAACGAAAAGACAGAACGAACAAAAAAAGAAAAAAACAGTCCCGGAAGATAAAAATCCGGGACTGTCTCTGGCATTGGACCCAATGTTTGATACAAGGTGCATTTTCACTTGAACAGGTGCACTTTAAAGCCTTTTTTTAATATCATATTTATATATCGCATCTCGCTTTTGTGACGCGATCTCTATATACTTGCCAATATTCTTTATGAATTCATCCCATTCAATCAGTGAGCAATATGAATCATAATCCCTATCGAATATGCCGGGATTTGGATTTTTCTTATACTGAGGTTTCACATTCATCATGTTTTTTCTGAACAGATTGTCAACAATATTAACGGATACTGTTCCAGAAGATTGAACATTAACAAGCAAGTTCGCAGCCTCAGGTGTATATACTGCCACAAGACCATTTGTACGATTTCCTTCTCTACTTTCGAGGGAGTATCTGATTTCATCGTACATCCAATCGTCGTACTCTCCCCTCCAGTTCTTTTTGTGATTAACCGCTGAAGGCGTTAATAGAACTATAGTAACGCTGGATCTACGGAGCTTTCCATATAAATATTGCTTTATTGTAACGTCTGACATTCGAGAACGATCCACATCCTCAGAATAATCGATAGTATCACTATACTTATCAAAGAGACTCGATAAGTATTCCTTATATCTGTTTCCATCGCTAAAACGGAATGAAATAAAAACATTCTTTGCCATGATAGATTCCTCACTGTGGCGCTTTGTTATTTAAAGCATCCTCTATTAAATCTTCAATATTGTCTGAAATATCATCATAAACGTATTTGCTTGTCTGAAAATTCGAATCAAAGCAAGTTACATACTTAGACAGCCTTTCGCCATCATTGGTATATACAGAATAAAACGGATTTGCGCCCTTGTCCGTTTGGTTCTCGCCTTTATCTTTTAGCTTGTGGATATAAATCCCCACAATTCCCTTATTAAGCTCATATGCCTTTTCGATTTCGTATTTTACCCATTTGCGTGTAGAAGTGGTTTTGCCAATTAAAACGACAATACAGGACCTCTTAGCCATCTGGTCATCAATCCAAGCCTTAATATCTTTGTCGCTTTTATTTTTCACTTCTTCCCAATC
>JAGADO010000128.1 GCA_017613535.1 Clostridia bacterium
AGAACGCGCCCCGGCGAGTACAAGGCCGCAGACGCAGGCGACACCAGCGACGTGGAAGATTTCGCCTCCGCCCTGATACGTTTCGAGAACGGCTTCACGATCGGCATCGAGGCGTCTTTCGACATGAACCTGCCGGGCGAGAACAACATCGTGATCCTGGGCACCAAAGCAGGCGCCACCCTCTCCCCCGACCTGAAGATCTACTCCACGTCTCACGGCTACATGACCAACGTGACGCTGGACATGCCCACAGCGCTGGACTTCAACGGGCTGTTCGAGAGGGAAATCGACGATTTCGTTGACTGCGTGCTCACAGGCAGAGCGAGCAACGCCCCCGCGGAGGACGGCGTGGTGCTGATGAAGATATTGTCAGCCATCTACGAATCCGCCGCCACGGGCAACGAAGTGAAGATCGAGTGCTGAGCACTATTTTATCAGTGTATCATCTCACCATTGAATGCCACCGGCTCGCTGATGGTCTTTCCACCGGCGGAAGTGAGCACGTTGTCGTGGATGACCACTTTTGACATATAGTCGCCACCACCGTCAACGGTGCCCGAGGTGATACAGTCGCCGCGGGCATCGATTTTATTGTGGTCAATGTATACTCCGTCAGGACCGTAACCGAGATTCGAAACAAAAACCGCGTTGATGGCACCGTTAAATTCATTGTACGCGATATTCACATGAAGTATCTCGTATACTTCCGTCTGCGTCGCACCGGTATTCGAAAAACGGTTGCCAATGATCTTCAGCCCTTCGCAGCGTCCGTCGCCAACGGTCGAACCGTTGCCCACCAGCACACCTTTTCCGGGACCGGTAAAGACGTTGTCAATAATAAAGTCGTTGATCGATATTTCGCCCGAAAGACGCGTGTAGCACAAGCCGTAGCTTTCGGCGTTCATCGTGTCGAACCGGCAGCGCACGGCCCAACAGTTGGAGCCGTGGAAGTGAAGCAGAGGCGCGCTGTTTCCGGCAGCAGATGTGAAATTGCAGTCGAAGGCTTTTACGTACAGCGCATCGGCGCAGCTGCCCTGGCCGCGGTGCTCCATCGAAACGTCCTTCATGTTGAAATTATACTTCATGCCGATATCGAAAATATGGCCGTTAAGCGACTCCGCACCGATAATTAGCGTGCGATCCGCGCCGTCGCCCTTTACCGTCAGGATCTTTGAATCATCTTTTGTAACCTTAATGGTTTCGCTGATAAGGTACGTTCCGGCCGGGAAATATGCCGTGCCGCTCTTGCTTTTAGCATCGCGCAGGCACTTTTTCACCGCCGCCGTGTCGTCGGTAACACCGTCGCCTACAGCGCCGCAATCCATTACGTTTACGTACGTCGATGGCAATCCGATGTCTGCAACCGGCGTGTCTCCTGTGTTTTCAGGTGCGGTGTCAAATACAAAATGTTCTGTGGGGGCAACGGGATTATACATCACCGCTTCCATCTCTTTCCGTTCGGAATCGGAGGGTATGTTCTTGGAACTGAAACCGGAAGGATCGATCACAGAAGCCTTGTCCGCCTTTGTTATATCAAGCTCCGTCAGAGGCGATCCGATGTTCAATACGACGTTCCCGGATATGCGCGAACTGCGGCAAAGGTTCATGAACACAGCGCTTCCGCCTGTCAGCACGCAATAATTGTACTCCACCGTTAAATTGCTGTATGAATCGCCGTACGCCGTAAAGCTGTCAGGCGCCCAGATGTAATTGTCGTGCACGGAAATTCCGGCACCGGGAGCGTCGCTCTTCGTGAGACGAACGCCGCCCTTGCTGCCGCCCATGTAATTGTCCCTGGCCTCGACGTTAAACACGCCGTACCCTTCAGGAGAGATACCGATAGCGGTAGAAGCAGCGTCAAGCATATTGTTAGCGATGATAAGGCCGTTGACCGCCTTCACTTCGATCATCGGCTCGGCAGGGATCAGGTAAAGGTTTCGCACGATCGATAAAGCTTCCTGCGCTCCGTTTTCATCATGGGAGGACACAAGGGTGCTTTTAGTGTATGAACCTCCGAAATGCGTGTCGCAAAGCACGTTCCCCCGCGCGTCACGGCCCGGATATTTGGTGAATTCTACGACGTACGTGTCTGTTTTCTGGTGTTCAAAACCGCACTGGCGGAGTGTGTTGTACGAGCCGGACACTTCTACGCACGGCCTTTCGCACCTTCCCATTTTCTTGTTGAAAACGCAGCCGTATAAAGAGCAGCGGCTGGACTCAACGCTCATTGACGCGGCATTCCTGTTGCTGTCGTCAAAGTTCAAAAACGAAAAGTGCGTATTATCCCGGGCAACGGTTATGACGACGTCCTGTCCCCCGTCTGATTTGGTGCTGAGGGCGATCACGCTGCTTCCGTTCGGGTCTCCGGCGAGGCAGACCCACTTGTCTCCCGTGCCTTCGATCTTTATCGGGGCGTCAATGCGGTATCTTCCCGACGGGAAGTACAGTATTCCGCCTCCCGCGTCGGCAACGGTTTTTATTGCCGTCAATATCGCTTCTGCCGCGTCTTCTCTTCCTCCGTCCGGCACTCCGAGCGCTTTAGCGTTGTAAACTTTCGTCTGTGCCGTTATCTGCGTCACAGCACCAACGCCCGTGAGTTCTTCTAACGTTCTGGTCTCCCACTGAGCAACGCGCATCATTTTCTCGTCCTCCTGTGTCTCTCCCGTCGGCCGCGTCGTCGCACCACCCTCTGCCGGATCATCCGTTGCCGGTCCGTCTTTTCTGCCTTTCTCCGTGCAGCCCGCAAGCAAAAAAACGGCGCACAATACGCTTATGATCTGCGCGGCGCACCGTAAAACTGCTTTCCTGTTCCGTTTTACTTTTTCCATATTATGCTCTTCCTGCCTGTGATAAATGCTGTGTTTTACTGCCTGGTTGCACTTACATTATACTCGGGAAGGCGGGACGGTGCAACCGGGCAGAACGGAGCTCTTTTCAAATTCTGCTTCGAAGAAAAAGAACAGGGAGTAACTGTCAGCCGGATCCTCAGCTGAATTGAATCAGGTCATCTTCTCCTGCTTGACCTTTTTATCGATCACGTGGCGGCGGCCGAGTTCGGCCTTGATGTCGTCAGGAGAGATGCCGGCTTCGACCATCAGCACCATCACGTGATACACCAGATCGGAAATCTCATAAACCGTCTCGGCCTTGTCCTCGGCCTTGCCCGCGATGATCACCTCGGTACACTCCTCTCCCACCTTCTTGAGGATCTTGTCCAGGCCCTTCTCGAACAGGTAGGTCGTGTACGAACCCTCCTTTTTATTGACCTTGCGGCCGCGGATCATCTCGTAAAGACCGTCGAGCGAGAACTCCTCCTGCTCGTCACTTTCCCAGACCGGGTACTCGAAGCAGGACGTTGTCCCCAAATGGCACGCCGGGCCGTCGGCTTTCACGGCTACGAGCAGCGTATCGCGATCGCAGTCGGTCGTGATGCTGATGATGTGCTGGTAATTACCGCTCGTCTCTCCCTTCAGCCAGAGCTGCTGCCTCGAACGGCTCCAGAAGCACGTGAGCTGCTTTTCGATCGAAATTTCCAGACTCTCGCGGTTCATATACGCTACCATAAGCACGCGGCGCGTTGCATAGTCCACGACGACTGCCGGGATCAGGCCGTTCGAATCGAATTTAAGTTCATTGATACTTATCATAATAACACCCTCCGTATGGTGGTTAAATGTATATTGACCGGACCGCAGATCCGCGTGCCCGCCTGTCAGAGTCTGACCGGAATGCCCTCCGCAGCCATTGCCGCCTTCAGATCGCCTATCCGTATCTCGCCGAAATGGAATACCGATGCCGCAAGTCCTGCGTCAACGCCCGGCAGCGTGCGGAACAGGTCGATAAAGTGTGCGACGGAGCCTGCTCCGCCCGATGCGATCACCGGTATTTTCACGTTGAAGCAGACTTTAGCCAGCAGATCGAGGTCAAAACCACGCTTAACTCCGTCCGTATCGATCGAGTTCACAACGATCTCTCCCGCTCCGTGCTCTACGCACCTGCGTATCCAGCCGATCGCTTCCATACCCGTATCTTCGCGGCCGCCCTTGGCAAAGACGTGGAATTCACCTCCGACGCGGGCAACGTCCACGGAGAGCACCACGCATTGACTGCCGTACCGTTCCGAAGCAGCGTCGATCAGCGACGGGTCGCGAATGGCCCCGGAATTCACGCTGACCTTGTCCGCACCGCATTTGAGCACCCGGTCGAAGTCCCGGAGCGTATTGATCCCTCCGCCTACAGTCAGCGGGATGAACACTTTTGACGCAGTCTCGCACAGCACGTCGGTGAACAGTTTGCGCCCTTCCGCCGATGCAGTTATGTCATAGAAAACGAGTTCGTCCGCACCTGCTCCGCTGTAATACTCGGCAAGTTCCACCGGCGACGCCACGTCTCCCAGACCCTTGAAATTCACGCCTTTCACGACGCGCCCGTCGCGAACATCGAGGCAAGGTATGATTCGTTTCGTGATCATTCGCACACCCCCTCCGCAACGCGCACAGCTTCGGACAGATCGATCGCTCCGGTGTAGTACGCTTTTCCTATGATCGCGCCGTAAAGTCCCGCTTCTGTGAGTCTGCGCACGTCGTCAATGTCCGATACGCCTCCGGATGCGATCAGTTTCAGCCCTTCTGTCTCCATCAGTACGCGGTAAAGCGCCCCGTTCGGACCGGCCATCGCACCGTCGCGCGAAATATCGGTGGAAATAACTGTGTCGATACCGAGCCCGACAAGCTCTTTGCAGAAATCCGCGGCTTTAACGGAAGTACGCTCAGTCCAGCCCTTGATCGCCAGGTATCCGTCCCTGACGTCAACGCCCACCGCGATCTTTCCGCCGTATTTTTCCGCCGCTTTGCGCAGGAGCGCCGGATCTTCGATCGCGGCCGTGCCGAGTATCACGCGGTCAATACCGGCTTCCAGATACCGGTCGATCACTTGCATTGACCTGATGCCGCCTCCGACCTCAATGAACAGCCCCGCGGCTTCGCGTATCTTCAGCACCGTTTCGAAGTTGGGAGTGCCTCCCCCTTTAGCACCTTCGAGGTCAACGACGTGCATGCATTTTGCTCCGGCTGCCCTGAAGTCCGCCGCGACGCCGCACGGATCTGTGCTGTACACGGTCATGAGCGAATACTCGCCTTTGAAGAGGCGGACCGCATTGCCGCCGAACAGATCGATAGCAGGAAAGATCAGCATTGTCCGTCACCTCCGATACCGCAGAACGCTCTTAATATCGCGAGCCCCGCGTTTCCGCTCTTTTCAGGATGGAACTGGCAGCCGAAAACGTTCCCGTGCTGCACGACAGCCGTTACTTTTCCGCCGTACGTTGCGACCGCGGCGATATCTTCGTCACGTGCTTCGGCGTAGAACGAGTGCACGAAATACACGTATTCACCGTCAGCGGTATATTTCAGCAGAGGCGAATCCTGCCTTTTTTCGAGCGAATTCCAGCCAATGTGAGGTATCTTCAGCCTCGTGTCCCAGCCCGGGATCTCCTCCAGCGGCACGACGCGGCCGGGAATGAGTCCGAGCCCTTTGTGGACGCCGAATTCGAGGCTCTCGTCGAACAGAAGCTGCATCCCGAGGCAGATGCCCAGGAGCGGTTTTCCGGATGAAACGGCGCGGAGTATGACATCGTCGAGACCTGTTTCGCGCAGTTTAGCCGCAGCATCGCCGAAAGCACCGACGCCGGGGAGGATGATCCTGTCCGCGGCAAGGATCTCTTCGGGCGAGCCGGTTACGCACGCTTTTTCTCCTATATATGACAGTGAGCACTTAAGCGAAAAGAGATTGCCCACGCCGTAGTCAACTATCGCAGTCATCGACCGTTGCTCCTTCCGGCGCGCGTTACAGCACGCCTTTTGTTGACGGAATGCCGTTCGGATCAGCTCCGTCGATCGCGACCGCAGCTTTTATAGAGCGTGCGGCAGATTTGAATATTCCCTCGATGATGTGGTGCGTGTTTTCGCCCGAAATCTTTCGGATGTGCAGCGTGCACGCGGCGTTTCTGACGAAGCCCAGCCAGAATTCGCGTACAAGTTCCGTGTCGAATGTTCCCACTTTCTGTGCGGGCATCGGTGCGTCGAACGTCAGGTGCGCGCGGCCGGAAAAGTCTACAGCGGTCAATATAAGTGTTTCGTCCATCGGCAATATGCAGCTGCCGTACCGCTTTATTCCGCGCTTTTCTCCGAGCGCTTTTGCGAACGCTTCACCGAGCGCGATACCGATATCTTCGACGCTGTGGTGGTCGTCAACGTCAGTGTCGCTTTTGCATCTGAGTTCGAATCCGAATCTGCCGTGCGCCGCGAACAGTGTAAGCATGTGGTTAAGGAAACCCACACCGCTGTCGATGAAGACGTTCCCGCCGTCCGGGCTGAATCTGAGCTCTATTTCCGTTTCACTCGTTTTTCTGGTTATTTCCGCGCTTCTCATATAACGCCATCCCTTTCCTCCTGCAGCCTGCCGATCCGCAATTATTCAGAGTATCTCCGCAGCCGCCTTCACGAGCGCCTTCATCTGATCGATGCTGCCCACCGTGATCCTGTTGTAATCCTTTATCCTGTCCGGCCTCGAAAAATGCCTCACGAGAATGCCCTTCTCGCGCAGTTTTTGGTACAATTCCTCTCCCCCGATATCCGGGTGGCGTACGAAAATAAAATTCGCGGAAGAATCGGTCATTTCGAACCCGAGCGCCGAAAGCGCCGAAACCGTGTACGCCCTGTTCTCGCAGATCTCGCGGCAATTATCCAGCATATATTCATTGTCCGAAAGCGCCCCGATACCCATCGCCTGAGCCACGGTACCGACGTTGTACGGGTTTATGGAGCAGCGGATCGTTTCCAGATCGCGGATGAGCGCGGGAGAAGCAAAACCGAGGCCGAGACGGGCGCCGGCCATTGACCGCGACTTCGAAAAAGTCTGCGTAACGAGCAGATTTTCGTACTTAAGCACGAGCGAGACAACACTTTCCGCCCCGAAATCCACGTACGCTTCGTCAACGACGACGATCCTTTCCGGGTCCGCCCGCACGATCTCTTCGATCACATCCGCCTTTAGCGCGATCCCGGTGGGTGCGTTCGGGTTCGCAATAAACAGCGTGCCTTTTTCTTTTTTCATCTCTCCGGTATCGACCGAAAAGTCTTCCTTCAGCGGCACGATCTTATAAGGCACACCGTTCTGCGCCGCAAAAACGGGGTAAAAACCGTACGTTACATCCGGGAATACCGCAGGCCTTCCCTCGCAGCAAAACGCCGCAAACGCCCAGCTAAGCACCTCGTCGGAGCCGTTGGAGCATATAACACATTCCACACTCACGCCGTACAGTTCAGAGACCGCGCGGATCAGCGCATAGCACGAAGGATCCGAGTACAGATTCAGCTTCTCCAGCGCCTCCCGGCCTGCCGCGACCGCTTTTGGCGAAGGCGGAAAAGGAGACTCATTCGTGTTAAGCTTGATATATTTATTGTCCTTCGGCTGCTCGCCCGGGACGTACGGCACGAGTTCCGCATACCTCCCGCTCAAAAACCTGCTCATAAAAACTACCTCTCGCTCCTGATCGTCACGCTTCTGCCGTGGCCCGTGAGCCCCTCCGCTTTCGCGAAATAATCGACGTCCGAAGCGCACCGGAGCATTGACGCCTCGTCGTAGTAAATATATTGTATCTTTTTTACGAAATCGTCAACAGACAATGCTCCGCAGAATCTGGCCGTCCCGCCCGTCGGGAGCGTGTGGTTCGGTCCGGCGTAGTAATCTCCGAGCGCTTCGGGACAATATCTTCCCAGAAATACCGATCCGGCGCACCGTATTTTTTCGAGGCAGGCGAACGGGTCGTCTACGCAGAGCTCGATGTGCTCGGGGGCAATTTCGTTGGCGACGTCTATCGCTTCGGCGATGTCTCCGGCGATTATGATCTTTCCGTTTTCGTCCACCGACGAGCGGGCAATGTCTTTCCGCAGCAGTTCCGGTATCTGTTTTTCGAGTTCGGCGCTCACTTCATACGCGAGTTTTTCGGAGTCCGTTACAAGCACCGCGCTCGCCATTTTATCGTGTTCCGCCTGCGAAAGCATATCCGCCGCGACCCAGTCAGCGCGGCTCTTTCCGTCGGCAACGATCAATATTTCGCTTGGCCCCGCTATCATGTCGATCGACACCTGACCGAACACCTGCTTCTTCGCCTCGGCAACGAACGCGTTGCCCGGTCCAACTATCTTATCCACTTTCGGGATCGTCTGCGTGCCGTACGCAAGTGCCGCTATCGCCTGCGCCCCTCCGACCTTGAAAATGCGGTCAACACCCGCCGTTTTCGCCGCCATAAGTATCGCCGGATTTATTTTTCCGTCCCTGCCCGGAGGCGTGACGATGACAACTTCTTCGCAGCCCGCGATCTTCGCCGGTATCGAGTCCATCAGCACGGTGGATGGGTACGCCGCGGTGCCGCCCGGAACGTACAGACCGGCCTTAGCGACCGGAACGATGCGTTGACCCACGACCGCGCCCTGGGCGTTCACGATCCTGAAACCATCGCGCCTCTGCATCGAATGGAAACTGCGGATATTGTCCGCCGCGGCCGCAAGTATTTCCGGCAGCCTGCTTCCCGCTTCCCTGAGCATGCGTTCCGCTTCTTCGAATTCTTCCGGCTTTACCTGAAGCGATTCGAGTTCCGCGCCGTCAAACTTTTTCGTGTATTCCATGAGCGCTTCATCTCCGCGCTCGCGCACGTCTTTTATGATATCCCGCACGATGCCGGACACGTCTCTCGCCGCGGTGCTTCTGGCGAATATTTCGGCCGCCGGGACCTCTGACATTTTCATAATTTTAATCATGCCTTTACGCCTCCTTTTCCGCTGTTTACGAGCTCCGCCAGCGCCTCCGTGAGCGCCCTGATCCTGTCATATTTGAACCTGAAGCCGGATTTATTGGCGATGAGCCGCGCACTGATCGGCAGCACTTCAGCGATGACTTCCAGGTCGTTTTCTCTGAGCGTCGTGCCGGTCTCAACGATGTCCATGATGACGTCGGAAAGGCCGAGGATCGGGGCGATCTCGATCGAACCGTTCAGGTGGATGATGTCAATGTCTCTGCCTTTTCCGGCATAGTACATACGGGCAATATGCGAGAACTTCGTTGCCACCCGGAGCGTCTTCCCGGGATCGTCGCGGAAGCCTTTTTTCGCCGCCACGGCCATCCTGCAAATTCCGGTGCGCAGGTCGCTCAGTTCGTAAACGTCCGGCTCGTACTCGAGCAGGATGTCCTTGCCCGCCACACCCAGATCGGCCGCACCGCGCTCGACGTAAATGGCAACGTCCGACGGTTTGACCCAGAAGTACCTGACTCCTGCGTCCGGGTTTTCAAATATGAGTTTTCTGGTGTCGCCGATAACTTCCGGGCAGGGATATCCCGCTTTTTCGAGCATTGCGTACACTTTTTCGCCCAGCCGCCCTTTCGGGAGGGCAATGTTCAGAATTCCGCCGTCATTCATTTTCCGCCGCCTCCGCTCTCACTTTTATCCCTTTCGCCGCAAGTTCCGCCGCTTTCGCGAGCACGGCTCCGGGCTCATCGCCCTGCCTGTACACGATGCGTTCGGCTTCGTCCTGATACGAATTTCCGTCAAGCCTTTCGAGCGTGTCGGTGTATACCGCGAACCCTATCGCTCCGCCCTTTTTGGACAATTTTTCCACCAGCCGGTCGTACTGGCCCCCGGACAATACCCTCTCCGGCACGCCTTTCACGTACCCCTTGAACGCGATCCCGTTGTAGTAATTTCTGTCGCTGACGATCGAAAAATCGATGCGGATGTTATCGTACACGTCCGTGCCTTCGAGCGCTTTTATAACCTTTTTGAATTCGTCGAATTCGTCCGTCATTCCGAGCTTTCCGGCGGCTTTTGCTATCACAGGCAGCGCTTCGTCCGGTTTTGCGTACAGTTCTACGAGGCTAATCAGCGTTTCTGCGGCTGTTTCCGGCGCTCCGGCGTTTTTCGCGGTTTCTTTTATGCCGTGCACGTTTTTTTCTTCCGCACATCTGAGCAGCGCTGACTGCACTGCTCCGTCGCGGCTGACGAGGTCAACGGCTCTGAAGAGCAGGTCGAGCTGGCATACGTCGAGGACGTATTCGTCGCGTACGGCGGCAAGGCTTTTCGCGGCCAGCAGGAGGACCTCGGCCAGGCAGTAATTGTCAACGTTTCCAATGCATTCGAGCCCCGTCTGCATTATTTCACGGAACGTTCCGCCGCGTGATACCCGGTACACGTTTTCGCTGTAAAAGAGCTTTGTCGTCGTCCGGCCGCCCGCCGTGTCTGCGTTCTTTATTATTGACAACGTCACATCCGGCTTGAGTGCCATCAGCCGCCCGTCTGTGTCGGTGAACGTAATGATGCTGTCGGAAATCAGGAATTCTTTGTTGCGCGCGTAAAGGTCGTATTCCTCGAATTTGCTCATTTTATATGGCATGTATCCGAACATGCCGTACAGCGTTCTGAGTTTCGCGGCGATCCTTTCTTCGGGGCTAGTGAATGTTTCGTTATACATTTTATTTCTCCCCTTCCGCGGTCAATATTCTTCCGAGTACCGTTTCGTATCCTCCCGCGCCGTAGTTCAGGCAGCGGTTTACGCGGCTGATCGTGGCCGTGCTGACTCCGAGCTGTTCCGATATCTGCTGGTAATTTTTGCCTTCGCTCAGGAGTTTTGCCGCGGTCAATCGCTGTGTCATGTCCTGGACTTCGGATATCGTGCACAGGTCTTCGAGGAAGGCTTTGCATTCTTCCGTCGTTTCGAGTGACAATATCGCCGCGCACAGGCGGTCAACGGCTTCTGTATCAAAGTTGAACATTATTTTCGCACCTCATTCCTCGCTGCCCCGGCCCGCCGGCCTTAAGCTGCAATATGCACCGCGCAGCCAGGGGCTGCCGTCTGCTGCACTTTGGCTCGCGCAGCGGATGGCTCACCGATCGCATGCCGAGCCTCGCTTCGCCCCGCACGGGGCTGACGCTCGCTGCAGCACTTTTGCATTTTAGCACTTTACTTCGCTAAAGTCAAGCGCTTTTTTGCCTGTTTTGTACAGACCAAAACCGCCATCACTAACCGTTTGAATACTGGAATTTGCCGGATCGTATCCTCATCATCCGCTCCAAAAATGATCGATTCCACTTCTTAATCTTTTCACAAAAAATTCCTGAGCGAATTAAGCACGCGCTTTTTATCGGTTGACCATGCCGGAGCGATCAGTAGC
>JAGADO010000129.1 GCA_017613535.1 Clostridia bacterium
TGCTTCCTCGTTTAGTTGTATAATGTTTTCTGACATGGCACTAACCCCTCCTCGGTTTGTTGTGTGGTAACTTCATTATACCGAGTGGCGATAGACCATGTCTATCTTTTATTGAATTTGCGAAACTTATTATACGTTATCGAGTGAACAGATCGACAATTCGATTGTTCACGGAATCGGGAACGTAAATTCCCAAAGTAACTTCCACAGTTAGAAACGGCTGAATTTAGTGTGATAAATGTTGCTGAAATTAGTATGGGAAGACTAAAATTGATACAGAATTTAGTGCGAAATTACGGTTCAAACAACAGAAAACAGGCTGGTAGAGGAAAAAAGAGTATGCTTCGCACTCCGAAACGAAACACGTTTCAGAGTAAATCCCACTGCAGCTGAATTTACTTTGAGACTATTTACAGTCCCTTATTTGAATCTACAAGGCCCCTCAAAAGCCGTGGCGATTGAATATCCTTGGACGGAAGAATGCGCTTAATACCAGTACTCGGCTATTTATTCCACGATCCTCTTGACAACAAGCCTCCAGCGGTGTGGTTTGTGCAGGCGCCGGCAGTCTGGTTGCTTCGCATCATGCCTGCCGTCAATAGAGACTACCACACCGCTGACTCATTGTAAAGAGGCATTCGCGGCATAAAACGCCGAGTATTATTCTGATGAACTTCTCATAGTAAATTCAGCCACAAAAAGCCTCTCAAAGTAAATCCCACCGCAAATCCTACTGTGGAAGTTACTTTGGGAATTTACTACGGAATCGGGAAAAGAGCCCGGATCAAATCGTGCATTGACCGCAACGCAAAATCGTGATAGAATTAACCGTCCGGGCCGGAAGGTGCCGAGGAGAGGCGTCTTAATAAGATCGGCGAACGGACGAGAGGAGTTTGAATTATATGTCCGGACATTCAAAATGGGCGAATATCAAGAATAAAAAGGGTAAGGCAGACGCTGCGCGCGGAAATCTGTTCACCAAGATCGGTAAGGAATTGCAGATCGCGGTTAAGGCCGGCGGACCGAACCCCGATGCTAACAGCAAGCTGAAGGACGTCATTGCGAAGGCAAAGGCGGCTAATATGCCTAACGATAATATTATGCGCAGCATCAAGCGTGCGAGCGGTGAAGGCGCGAACGATATTATCGAAGAAATCAAATACGAAGGATACGGACCCGCGGGCATTGCCATCATCGTTGAGTGCG
This sequence comes from Clostridia bacterium, assembly GCA_017613535.1. Taxonomy (GTDB): domain Bacteria; phylum Bacillota; class Clostridia; order UBA1212; family UBA1255; genus UBA1255. The sequence continues at coordinate 1,207 of JAGADO010000129.1, forward strand.
CCACGGATAACCGCAACCGTACCGGTGCGGAAGTTCGCCATGTATTTGACAAGTTCGGCGGAAATCTCGGCACTCCCGGCTGCGTTTCGTTCATGTTTGACCAGAAGGGCATTATCGTGATCGAGAACGACGGGGACAAGGACGAAGACGAAGTCATGATGGACGCTCTCGACGCCGGTGCGCAGGATTTCACTGCGGACGAAGATGTGTTCGAGATCGAGACTGCTCCCGCGGATTTCAGCGCCGTACGCGACGCTCTTGAGGCGAAGGGGTATAATTTCCTTGAAGCCGAAGTTCGCATGGTGCCTCAGAATTACGTGAAGCTCACGGACGAGGCGCAGATGGAGCAGATCGAGAAGCTGCTCGACGGGCTCGATGATAACGATGACGTCATGAACGTTTACCATAACTGGGACGAGTGACAATGCTTTAGACGTATTCAGGCGGGCCTTTCAAATGACGGGCTCGCTTTTTTTGTAAATGGGAAATTGCAAATGGCAAGTGGCAAGTGGCAAATGGCAAATTGCAAATTGCAAACGGGCGAACCGAGTGACGGTACGAATTTCGGGGTAAACGAAATTCTTAACCGTCTACTCGGCTTCGCCGGGGCTGGAAAGGTATAATAAGAATGGCTGAGTGCAGGATATATAATTTAGCGATTTTTGATCTGGACGGGACTCTTCTGGATACGCTGGAGGACCTTATGAACAGCACGAACTTCGCGCTCAAGAAAAATGGCCTCCCGCCCAGGACGTACGCGGAAATAAGAAGCATCGTAGGGCACGGAATCAGGAACCTGATCGACCGGGCGGTACCGGAAGGAACGGAAAAAAGCGTTGCCGACAGCGTATTCGAGGAATTTAAGGAACACTATAAAGTGCATTGTGCGGATCTGACGAAGCCGTACCCGGGAGTATGCGAGCTGCTCGGGAGGCTGAGGGACGCGGGAGTGCGCGTGGCGGTCATTTCCAACAAGGCGGACAAGGCCGTTCAGGACCTTATGCACGTGTACTTTGAAGGGCTTGTTGACATTGCCCGCGGCGAGATCCAGGGTGTGCCGAGAAAGCCGGCGCCCGACGGCGTGCTAAGGCTGATGGGCGAGTTTGGGATGAAGCGCGAAGAAACAGTATATATAGGAGACTCGGACGTTGACCTTGCCACGGCCAACAATTCCGGGATAGACCACATCATCGTGACGTGGGGATTCCGCGACCGCGACCTGCTGATCAGCGCGGGGGCGAAGGTACTGGCGGACAATACAGATTCGGTTTTTGAGCTGATCTGTGACCAGACCGTGTGAAACGGTTACTATTATTATGACGGAACAGGAGGCGGCAGAGGCTTTTTCCGGATTTGCCGAAACCGCTTTCGTATCCGGCATGGAAAGGAGCATTCTCCAAGTGGAAGACGCCGAGATTATTGCCCTGTACTGGGAGCGTGATCAGAAGGCAGTAGAAGCCACGGAGCAGAAATATCGGCACTATTGTAAAAAAATAGCGCTGAATATTGTCGGCTGCGACGAGGATGCCGAAGAATGCGTAAACGACACGTGGCTGGGGGCCTGGGAGTCGATCCCGCCCGCAAGACCCGAAGTGCTCGGAGCGTTTCTTGGAAAAATAACGAGGAATATTGCCCTTAACAGGGTGCGTGACCGCGACAGAATGAAGCGGGGCGGAGGGACCGAAGCATTGCCGTTCGACGAACTCGGAGAATGCATTGCCGACAGCGGATCGGGGCCGGAAGAAACGGCGGAAGCGGGGGAACTGACCGCACTGCTGAACAGATTCCTGGCCGGACTTCCGGAGGAACGCAGAAAAATATTCGTGTGCAGATACTGGTACGGCGACAGCGTTTCGGACATCGCGGAACGGTTCGGAGCCGGTGAATCAAAGATAAAGATGCAGCTTTTGAGGCTGCGCGCTGATTTAAAAAAGATGCTGGAAAGGGAGTGGCGGTAAATGGGAAAGAAGATCAGCCCCGAGATGCTTACGGATGCCGTGGGTAATATCGACGACCGCTATATCGTTGAGGCGCATGCCGATGAGGTCAAAGCCGGACGCGTCCGTGCAGGCAGGTCCGGCGGCGAAACGGGCGTCAAACGCGTAAAAACATTCCCCTGGAAGCCATTGACTGCCGCTGCGGCAGTGGTCGTCGTTGTATTGACCGGAGCATTTATCGCTGTACGTTTCGGCGGACTTAAAAGTGCGTTGCGCAGTAACGATTCCCACGGTAATAATTCTGCCTTGTACGATAGTGAATCCGGGCCGGTCCTGAACGGTAAAAACGGCCTATCTGTAAATCCCGTGGAAAACTATTCCGGCGAGAACGACAGCGTGAATTTTACGTATGCTCCCGGGAATCTTCCCGAACCCGCAGCGGACGCGCCTGCGACGTACATTCCGCACGAAGAGGACGTTCCCCTTGCGGTGTACTACTGGGATTCAGGTGACGGGTACAAATACGTTTTCGTTCCGGCCGGGGATAACGCGCCGGATGATGCGCCCGATACCGCGATCGCCGGAGATTTCGCGCGCCAGAATGCCGTTACCGCCGAAGAGCTGGAGACTCTCATGAGCGACCCGGTTTATGCCGAATTCATACGCAGAAACACAGTGGGATTATACCCGCTGAAAGATTTCGGAAAGATAAAAAATGAAGAAAAGGAACCGGCGCAGCAGACCGACAGAATTGATCCGCCTGAAAATACGAATGATTCCGCAAACGAGCTCAGTGCCGTACGGTCGCTGCTCGGAATAACCGCATAAGAAAAGGGGAGAAAACGATGAAACAGATAAAACTACGCAGGATCCTGTGCCTGACTTTATTTGCGGCGATGCTTTTCGCCATTGCCGGCTGCAATACCTCGGGTGGCCCGAGGGCGACCCACGAGCCTCTTGAAAATATCACGCAGCCGCCTCTTCCGGACGATTACGATAGGACCGAAGCCGGGATCGCGAATGAAGAGGACGGAATCAAATATCTGACTTCTTCCGCGTTCACATCGACAAGGGCTGCCGGCGAGGTCAGCGACCGGTTCCGTGCGCAGTATTCGGATTTTGCGGTGAAGCTGCTCAAAGAATGTGCGGACGGAAAAACAGCGCTCGTATCGCCGCTATCTGTATTGACCGCGCTCCTGATGACGGCCAACGGCGCTCAGGGGAAGACGCTGGACGAAATGATGGCAGTGCTCGGCGGGAATATTGACCGCGACGAGCTTAACCAGCAGCTGTTTAACTATTACGAGAGCCTTACCAATACCGATGACGCGAAGTTCCACAGCGCGAACGCTGTGTGGTTTACCGATAATCCCTCGTTTAAGGTAAATAACGGTTTTGTTAGTACCATTGAGAACACGTTCCGCGCGCAGCTGGCGAAAGTGTCGTTTACCGATAAAGCTACTGTGGACGCCATCAACCGCTGGTGCAGCGACAATACCGATGAGATGATCAAAAAGATCCTTGATTACGATGATGTTGGCGACACTACGGCGATGGTCCTGGCGAATGCGCTTTGTTTTGATGCGCTCTGGATGGAGCAGTATGAGGATTATCAGGTTTCCGAGATGACTTTCCACGGCGTTTCCGGCGACACTAAGGTCAAAATGATGAAGTCCGAGGAGAGCGGCCTGATCAAAGGTGCTCACGAGACCGGATTCGTAAAGTATTACCGCCGCGGCAGGTATGCTTTTGTGGCGCTGCTGCCCGAGAAAGGCATGTCGATCGATGATTATCTTGCGACGCTTTCGGGAGAGGAGCTTATGTCACTGCTCGAAAACAGGGATTACGATTACGACGTTAACGCCGGGCTGCCCAAGTTTTCGTTTGACTGGGACGGGAAGCTGAGTGATGTTCTGGCAGATATGGGTATCGTTGAGGCGTTTGATCAGGGCAAGGCTGATTTTTCGGCGCTCGGTGAGCTTGAGAATGGCAATCTGTTTATCCAGTCTGTTTTGCATAAGACGCATATTGAGGTCGATGAGTCCGGTACGCGTGCTGCTGCGGTGACTGCGGTCATGGTGGGGGCAAACGGTATGCCGGTCGAAAAGAAGAAGGCATCGGTTATACTAGACCGTCCGTTTGTTTTTGCGATCATTGACACGTCGGCACATCTGCCGCTGTTCATAGGAACGGTGACGGATATATAAATGGATAATTGCAACTTCCCACTTGCAATTTTCCATTTGCAATTATTCAAAATCTATTCTAACTCAAACGCTCCCGTGTACAGCTGATAATACGTGCCTTTCTGGGCGATCAGCTGGTCGTGATTGCCGCGCTCGATGATCCGCCCGTGATCCAGCACCATTATAACATCAGAATTCATAACCGTTGACAGCCTGTGCGCAATAACGAAAACCGTGCGGCCCTCCATAAGCTTGTCCATACCCTGCTGCACGATGCTTTCGGTATGCGTATCGATCGAGGACGTCGCTTCGTCGAGGATCATTACTGGCGGGTCGGCAACGGCCGCGCGTGCGATCGCGAGCAGCTGTCTCTGGCCCTGCGACAAATTCGAACCGCTTCCGGAAAGCTGCGTCTTATACCCCTCGGGCAGGCGCGTGATGAAACTGTCCGCACCGGCGAGTTTGGCGGCGGCAATACATTCTTCGTCAGTCGCATCAAGGCGTCCGTAACGGATATTGTCCATGACCGTGCCAGTGAACAGGCTCGTTTCCTGCAGCACGAGACCAAGCGACCGCCTCAGGTCGCTCTTTTTAATCTTATTGATATTGATCCCGTCGTAGCGGATCTTTCCGTCGGCAATATCGTAAAACCTGTTCAGCAGGTTCGTTATCGTCGTTTTCCCGGCACCGGTGGCACCGACGAATGCTACCTTCTGACCCGGTTCGGCGTACAGCGAAATGTCGTGCAGCACCTGCTTATCCGGATCGTAGCCGAAATCCACGTTGAACATCCGAACGTCGCCGCGCAGTGGCGTGTAGGTGAGCGTACCGTCGCCGTGAGGATGCTTCCAGGCCCATTGACCTGTCTTAACATCGGACTCAGTGACGTTGCCCTCATCGTCGATCACGGCATTCACGAGCGTCACGTAACCGTCATCCGTCTCCTTCGCCTCATCGGTAAGCGAGAACACACGCTGCGCACCGGCCATAGCCATTGCCACGAAATTGATCTGCTGCGAGATCTGGTTGAGGTTACCGGTAAACTGCTTCGTCATATTAAGGAACGGGATGACAATGCTGATGCCCATGGCGATGCCCGAAATGCTGACGTTCGGGACGTTGTTCACCATCAGGATACCGCCGACAACGGCGACCAGCACGTACAGCACGTTTCCGATATTCATAATGATCGGGCCAAGCATGTTGGCGAAAGCGTGTGCGCGGAAGCTGTCTTCGTAAAGCGCGTCGTTCACCGCGTCGAAATCGCGGCCGCTCTGTTCCTCGTGGTTGAAGACCTTGACCACCTTCTGGCCGTTCATCATCTCCTGGATGTAGCCTTCGGTGCGGCCCATCGCCTTCTGCTGGCGTACGAAAAACTTGGAAGAATTGCCGCCTACCGTCTTGGAAACGAAGAGCATTGCCGCCACGCCCAGCAGCACCAGAAGCATCAGCCACACGCTGTAGTACGCCATAATAAACAGCACGGTCAAAACGATCACGCTTGCCTGCAGTACTATCGGAAGCGTCTCTGACACGACCTGGCGGATGGCGTCAATATCGTTGGTGTAGTAGCTCATTATATCGCCGAAGCTGTTGCGGTCGAAGTAGCGGATAGGCAGATTCTGCATGTTATCGAACATCTGCTTTCTGATGCGGTACAGGAGCCCGTGCGTAATGTACGCGGAAAGCTGGCGGTACAGGAGTATGCAGATCACGCTTACGGCGTAGAGCGTTATCAAAATGGCGACCATAGGCAGTATGACCTGCTTCGCGCCTTCCCAGTCTCTGGATTCGTAGAATTTACCGATTGTTTCGATCACGCGCTGCAGGAACAGCGGGGGAATGGAACTGACGATCGCGGAGAAAATGATGAATATTGCCGTCAGGATCGAAAGCCCAGGGTAATACTTGAAAAGCATCTTGATAATGCGGCCGAGGATCTTGAAATCGATGCGCTTGGAGTTTTTCCTGGAATCAGTCTTATCAGGCATTGTCCTCGACCTCCTTCAGCGCGCCGTCCGCCCTGTGGCTGTGTCTGAGCCTGGGCTCGCCCTCTATATCTGGCTGCCCGGCGTTAGAGCGTATCTGCTGCTCGTACGTCTCGCGGTAAGCTTCGCTTCTGGCCATCAGCTCGTCGTGTGTTCCGGCGTCTTTTATACGCCCGTGGTCGAGCACGATTATCTGATCTGCATCCATTACCGATGCGATGCGCTGGGCAATTATTATCTTCGTCGTTTCGGGTATGTATCTGCGGAATCCCTGACGGATCAGTGCGTCGGTGCGCGTGTCAACGGCGCTCGTGGAGTCGTCGAGGATGAGTATTTTGGGCTTTTTCAGGAGTGCGCGGGCAATGCACAGTCTCTGCCTCTGTCCGCCGGATACGTTCGTGCCGCCCTGGTCGATCTGCGTCTCGTACTTATCGGGGAAGGACAATATAAAGTCTTCTGCCTGTGCGAGCCTGCATGCTTCTTCGATCTCCTCCTGCGTCGCGTCGGGATCGCCCCAGCGCAGGTTCTCGTTTATCGTGCCTGAGAACAGCAGGTTTTTCTGGAGGACCATTGCCACACCGTCACGGAGCGTCTCAAGATCGTAATCGCGGACGTCATTGCCGCCCACTTTCACGCAGCCGCCTGTCACGTCGTAAAGCCTCGGGATAAGCTGCACGAGCGAGGTCTTGCCCGCGCCTGTCACGCCTAGCACGCCTACGGTGCTGCCGGACGGTATGCTTATATTTATGCCGGACAACGTCGGTTCTTCGGCTTTTTCGGAATATTTGAATTCTACGTTTTCGAAGCTGATAGAGCCGTCCGGTATTTCGGTTATCGGGTTCTCGGGGTTTCCGAGGGCTGTTTTTTCGTTCAGGACCTCGTCAATGCGGCGTGCAGATTCGGCGGACATCGTGAGTGTGACGTAGATCATCGATATCATCATAAGTGAGATGAGTATCTGGAAGCCGTACGTGAGCATCGCGGAGAGCTGGCCGACATCAATGTAGTGCGTGGTGATGACGAGTTTTGAGCCGAATGTGAGCACGAATACCATATTGAAGTAAAGGCAGACCTGCATGAGCGGTCCGATGAGGGCAACGATGCGCTCGGCCTTCGTGAAATCCTTGCGGATATTGTCCGACGCCTTATCGAATTTGTCCTTCTCGTACTGCTCGCGCGAGAAACCCTTCACGACGCGCATTGCCATAACGTTCTCTTCGACGGATTCGTTGAGCTTATCGTATTTGCGGAACACGCTGCGGAACGCGGGCATCGCTTTGCGGGCGATCATTATGAGGCCGAACGCGAGCACAGGGACAACAATCACGAACATTGTCGCGAGGGCGCCTGCCATGATGTATGCCATTATTATCGCGAACACGAACATCAGCGGGGCGCGGATGGCAATTCTTATAATCATCATGTACGACATCTGTACGTTTGCCACGTCGGTGGTGAGGCGCGTTACGAGCGATGACGACGAGAAGCGGTCAATATTAGTGAAAGAGTATGTTTGTACTTTGTAGAACAGGTCGTGTCTGAGGTTTTTTGCGAATCCTGCAGATGCTTTCGCCGCGGTGAATCCGGCGAGTCCTCCGAATGTGAGGGACAATACCGCAAGCCCTACCAGTTCGAGCCCGCTTTTTCCGATCACGTCAAGCCCGCATCCGTTTTTTATGTCGTTCGTGAGGTTCGCGACAATAAACGGTATGAAGCATTCTATTATGACTTCTCCGATGATGAACAGGATCGTCAGCACGGATGTTTTCTTGTATTCGCGCACGGCCGCGGCCAGGCGCCTCAGTATTTTTATCATAGCGATCTCCGATCCTTCTGCGCGTCGATTCGCAGACTTTCATATTGTACGTTCTGACGCGAAAAAAAGCAAGTGGAACGGGGTACAGAGAGCCGTTTCTTGCGCTCTGTTGCTTTTTCTGAGATCAATAAAGCATTTTATAGCAAGAAACGGCTCTCTGTACCCCGTTCCACCTTCCCTCGCTCCGGCTGTCTTGCGCGGGAAACGCTTCAGTGGTAAAATAATAGTATGACTTATGTCGGGCTGAAGGAAAACAGGGCCGGGGAGGCGTAATGCCGGAATGCTGACGGGATATATCCGAAAAAAAGCAGTGAAAATAATAACCGCGGCGGGAATCGCATTGACGGCAGCCGCACTGACGGCGGCGGTACATTTGTCCTTGCGCGGCGCGGAAGCTTCGGCGCAGGAGGCAGGCGGGGCCGGGCAGGCTCGCGATGTGACGTACGCGGTAAAAATAAAAGCAGACTCAGGAAAGAGCCTGACCAACCTGTCCGACAGCGACATTTACAGCAGAGTGACCTTTTCCGACGGCGACACGATCACCGCGAGCGTAAAGAGCGACTACAAAGGAGAGATCGAGATCGCAGGCGTATACGTCAGCTGGAACCTTGCCCCCGGAGACTGGCAGCTGACGGCAGGCGAAAATACCCTCGAGCAGGGCAAGCATGGCTTTATACACGAATATGTTGCCCTCCCCGAACCGGTGTCGAAGCTGACGATGTCAATTCCGTCCGGCGCGCAGATGTGCGACATCTACTTTTACACGAGCGGGGAATTGCCACCGGACGTGCAGGTGTGGCAGGAGCCGTGGGAGAAAGCCGATTTTCTGCTCTTCCCGTCGCACGGTGACGACGAACACCTTTTTTTCGGCGGAATAATGCCGTATTACGCGGGCGAATGCGGGTATAAAGTGCAGGTCGCGTACCTCACCGACCACAAATACACCGAAAAGTACCGCGTGCACGAGCAGCTGGACGGGCTGTGGACGGTTGGCGTGCGGGCGTATCCGTGCTTCGGCGACTTCGTAGACGAATACTCATCGTCATTGTCCGAAGCGGAAGCGATGTACGGCGCGAAAAACGTAGAGAGGTGGCAGGTCGAGATGATCCGCCGCTTCAAACCGCTGGTAATTGTCGGTCACGATTTTGAGGGCGAATACGGCCACGGAGCGCACAGATTGAACGGGACAATGCTCCAGAAAAGCGTTCCGGACGCCGCCGATCCCGAAAAATATAAGGAATCCGCGGCAAAATACGGCGTTTGGGACACGCCGAAGTTCTACAGCCACCTTTATAACCGGGACAACGGCGTGATCATCGAGTGGGGAGAGGTCAAATTGACCAATTTCGGGGGTGTGAGTGCTCTGGAAATGGCCAAGCGGGCGTACAAATGCCATGAATCGCAGCAAAGAACGAGGTATAAGGTGATGACAGATGGGTACGGGGATTGCCGCCAGTTCGGTCTGTACCGCTCGACTGTGGGCGAGGATATACGCAAGACAGACCTTCTGGAACATCTGATACCGGATGATGAACTTATCAAGGTCCGCCCGGCCGCAACGCCTGAGCCCACTGATCCGCCGACGCCAAAGCCCACCGAAGAGCCAACAGAAGAACCCACCGAAGAGCCAACGGTAGAGCCCACTGAAGAGCCAACAAAAGAACCCACCGAAGAGCCAACGGTAGAACCCACCGAAGAGCCAACGGAGGAACCGACCGAAGAGCCAACGGAAGAACCCGCCGCAGCGCCCACCGAGGTACCGACCTCGCTTCAAACGCCTGTAGCGGCTGAAGCTCAGACCGCGCTGCCGATGTACGAAAAAGAAGCCGGGGGCAATGATTTCCCGGTCCTGCCTGTCGCGATCATCTCAGCCGCCGCACTCGTGGCAGTGGTCGTCGTTTCAGCACTGATCCACCGCAAAAAAAGCAAATGATACATGATAAAAAAGAAAAGGAGTGACGCGGCGAAATGAACGGAAGTTTGACCAGACTCGACAAAATGCGCATAAACAGCAAGAGAAAACAGATCCGGAAAACCGACGTCGAAAAAGAAAGAATATTGTCCGTGACGCAGACGGCGACGCTGCTCGATTACGTGAAATGGATCGGCGATTTTGACTTTGACACGATGCCGTTCAGAGAAGCCGACGCGCTCGTATTGTGCGTAGCATCGTACTTCGAGATATTGCCCCTTTTCGCGGAAGGCAGGAAAAGCGCCAAATTCAGTGAATGCGGACCGCTGCTTGACGCAGGGCGGGCGAGGCTGATGATCACCGGCGGAGATATGGGAAACGAAGGCATTTTCCGCGCCGCCGCAGAATCGAAACGCTTCGGGGAGCTCGACATAACAGACTATGTGGATAAACTAACGACCGATCCTCCGCTCCAGTTTGCGACGATGTGCTTCCGGTACAAGGACAAGTTCGCGTTCATCGCGTATCGCGGGACGGACAGCTCGCTCGCCGGGTGGGAAGAAAATTTCATGATATCGTTCACGCGGACAACGGCGCAGAATATGGCGGCGGAGCACGCGTCTCTTCTGATCAGCCCCGGATGCGACTGGTACATAGGAGGCCACTCAAAAGGAGGAAACCTCGCGTTGACCGCCGCGTGCGTGCTTGACGACGAACAGCTCGGACTCGTAAAACGCGTATTTGTGCTCGACGGCCCCGGACTTTGCCCGGAAGTGTTCGACGAGAAGCTGATACAGAGGATCGATTCGAAAACGACAAAGATAATCCCCGAATTCGACGTGATCGGCAAGCTTTTCGAGCCGCGCATAACCGACACGCGCATCGTCAAAAGCTACCGTAAAGGCATCGAGGAACACTCGCTCGCATCGTGGATGGTCGATCACGGCGACCTGTCGAAAGCGGCGGGCAACGCACCGGGAAGCCGCTGGATCAACAGCATTGTCGATGAGTGGATCGCGCCGCTGCCGCTCGAGGAGCGCGCCGTTTTTGTGTCGGAGCTTTTCGATGCAATGGAGGAGGAGGGCATACGCGATCTCCAGGAAGTATCGCCTGAATATTTAGGGAATCTCATAATAAGACTGAGCGGGAAGAGCGCCACCACGCGCAAGGTCGTGGCGAGCCTGCCGCGCAGGATGCTGCTTGACGACGTCGAAAAGCCCAAAACCAGCCAGAGAGTCAGAAAACTCTTCTCGAACAAAGTGCTGATCACCGCGCTCATACTCATACTTGCCGGTCTGGCCTTCATTCTGGGGCGCAATAAGATCCTGGACGTCATAGCCATTTCGCTTGTCGCGCTGATCGCCGCGGCAGAAATTTTCGTCATAATCCGGAAGCTGATCAAAACGAAGGGGAAGATGGACGGGCTTCGGGAGAGGCTGATCATTACCGCCGCGCTGCTTGCGCTTATACCGATCGTGCTGATCAAGGAAATGGCGCCGTTCATCCTCGGCAGCTTCATTTTCGGCGTACTTTTCATTGCCCTCGCATTTATTTCGGGCGAGCAGGCGGCAAGAGAAACGCGTATTTTTATGCGTGTTTTCAATGTTTTCGAGTGCATCCTCTGCGCCGTTGCGGGCGTGATATTCCTGATCGTGCCCCAGAAATTTGTCCCGCTGTTCGCGCTGATACTCGGCATCGTTATGCTGTCCGACGCAGCCATCCGCATCGTGTTCTGTATCTGGTACAGGATAAAACAGCACAGCAAGAAGGCGGTCAAGGTCGTTCCGGATCAGGAGCAGAGCTTATACTGATCCAGGATAAAGTTTCACTTGAAATGCTCGGGCGCATGTTATATAATCGAGCAGAGCTGGCTCTTAAAAGTGCTGCCGGGTCTTACGCAATGAAATTTTGTGAACCCCGTCAGGTCCGGGAGGAAGCAGCGGTAAGCGAACCCTTTCGTGTGCCGTAAGCCCCCCGGCGGTACTTTTAGGAGCCGGCTTTTTTGACCACGGGAATCAAACGCGGCGTCTAAACGCGCGGAAAGGAGCGGAAAAAATATGTCGTATATGGCACTTTACCGCAAATGGCGGCCCCGGACATTCGAAGAGGTCGTGGAGCAGGAAAGCGTTGTGAACAGATTGAGGAACGCGGTGATCCAGAACAGGATCGCACACGCGTACCTGTTTTCCGGCACGAGGGGCACGGGGAAAACGACCCTCGCTAAAATCTTTGCGCGCGCGGTAAATTGCCTCCATCCCGTAAACGGCGGGCCGTGCAACGAATGCGAGATCTGCCGCGGGATAATGGAACGCAGGATACTTGACGTATCCGAGATCGACGCGGCATCAAACAACGGCGTTGACAACATCCGCTCGGTCATTGACGATTCCGCTTATTCGTCGTCGGTCGCGCGATACAGAGTGTACATAATCGACGAGGTCCACATGCTCTCGCTGGCGGCGTTCAATGCGCTGCTCAAGACGCTCGAAGAACCGCCCGAAAACGTAATATTTATATTGGCCACCACCGAACCGAACAAGCTCCCCGTGACCGTGTTGTCGCGCTGCCAGCGATTCGAATTCAAAAGAATATCCAGAGACGGAATTGCCGCCAGACTGCGCAGAATATGCGACGAATCGGGCATTGACGCCACCGACGAAGCGCTCGGGTTCCTGGCCGTAAAAGCAGACGGAGCACTGAGAGACGCCATAAGTTTGCTTGACCAGACGTCTGCGGCGTCGCAGGGAAAGATCACGCTCGCATCCGCAAGAGCAGCCACGGGATCGCTTGACCGCGAGTTTTTGTGGGACTTCACGGCCGCCGTGCTAAACTCGGACTGCAGAAGGCTGCTCGAACTGAGCAGGAGGATCTTCAACGAAGGGCGTGACCCGTCCGTCTTCCTGCGCGAACTTATAGAAGTGCTGAGAAATATGCTTGTCGTGATGACTGTGCCCGATCCGTCGAGCCTGATCTTCGAGGATGAGCAGGGGATAAAACAGCTGAAAAATCTGGCGAAGGGGCTGCGCGTGCGTGAGATTTCGCTGCTGATACGCGAGCTTTCGGGGCTGGACAATAATTTAAAGTGGGCGGTGTCAAGGCAGATCGTGTTCGAGGCTGGTATTCTCGGTGCGGCCGACAGGCGGTGGAAAGGGGAGACGGCGTCGCTCGAGACGAGGCTGCTGGAGCTGGAAAATCGCGTGGCGGATATGGCGGACGGGCTTTCGGCAGGAACGTTCGTGCGTGCGGGGGCAACGTCGCTGACGGAGCCGGAGGTCGTTTCCGAAGTCGTGCGCCAGAGCGAGAGCGCGGCGGAACCGGCGGCAGAGCACGAAATTGACCCCGAGCCGCAGCCGGAGAGGCAGTACGAACCGCAGCTCGAGCAGCAGCCGGAGAGGCAGTACGAACCGCAGCCCGAACCGCAGCCGGAGAGGCAGTACGAACCGCAGCCCGAACCGCAGCCCGAGCAGGAAGCGGAAATAAAATTGACCGAAACTCCTGCCAAACAGCAGGAAGCAAATAAAACGAAAGCTGCGAGAAAGCTTGACAAGGCCGAGTGGAAGCGCGTCATGGACGAGATGGAGAAGCGCGGCCAGATGTCGATGCTCGCCTGGTACATGGAGAGTACCGATCAGTACGAGCTGCCGGGCGACAGACTGCTTATGGCGTTCGAAGACGATATGACCGTGAGCATCCTTAGAAAATCCTCGCCCGGGAACCTGAAGGTCGTGAACGAATCGATCGCGTACATTTTCGGAAGGCCCATGGAGCAGATGGTCGCGCTCAAGGGCGACGCGGAAAAAGCGGTCGAAACGGTCGAGAGAGAGGCGCATGAGGCTGAGGGAGTGGCCGGAAAAGTTTCACCGGCAGCACAGACCTTGGCGACTTCGAGCGCGGCGACGACATCCGCGGCTGGCGCGGCGTCTGCTAACATGCAGGCTGCTGCCGCCCGTACCGAAACGGAAACGGCTACATCCGCGGCGAAAGTGACCGGCGCGGGATTCGACGACGGAGTCAGATATTTCGAAAACCTGTCTAAAAAAATGAATTTTAAAATAGACTACGGCGATCAATGACGAAACAAAAAAGTCGGAAAGCGGAAAATCAGATACTTGCCTCGGCAAAAAAATACCGCAAATGGTTCGTGATAGGCCCGGTATTTAAATTGACCGAGGCAATCTTCGAATTACTCATTCCGACGCTGATGGTATATATAATTGACCGTGGCGTGACGGGCAGAGACGGAGCGTACGTGCTCCGCATGATGCCGCTCATGATAGGAATTGCCGTGCTCGGATATTTGAGCGCGCTCGTATGCCAGTACGTGGCGTCGCTGTCGTCTCAGGGCTTTGGTACAGAGCTCCGGAACAGGCTGTTCAGAAGGATGCTCGATCTTCCGCAGAAAGACGCGGACAGGCTCGGAGCGAGCGCGATGGTGAATCGCGTCACGAACGACGTAAATATCCTCCAGCAGGCCGCGGCGATGCTCATCCGCCTGGCTATTCGCGCTCCGTTCATATGCATCGGCAGCCTTATTATGGCGGCAATGCTCAACCTCAAACTAACGTTGATAATATTGTGCGCGCTGCCCCTGCTGATCGCAGCCGTGGCACTCGTGATGAAATTGTCCGTGCCCCTCTTCGGAAAAGTGCAGAAGCGCCTTGACAATATCGCTGTTATTTCCCGCGAAAACATGTCCGGTGCGAGGGTGATACGTGCCTTTTCCCGCTCGGAAAACGAAAAGAAGCGGTTCGGGGACGAATCGAAGGAGTACTATAAAGCGGTCGTGCGCGTGAACCGCATCTCGGCAATGCTCAATCCGCTGACGACGCTTATTATGAACGTCGCGGTGATCGCGGTGCTCTGGTTCGGCGGTAAAATGATCGATTCCGGTGACATGACCGGCGGCCGGATCATCGCGTTTGTAAACTATATCTCGTACATGGTCACGGCGCTGCTCGTCGTGGCAAATCTCGTGAATCTTTTTACGAAGGCGGCTGCTTCGGCGAAGAGGGTCAATGAAATTTTCGAGTTGCCTGCGGGCGGCGGTTCCAGACCAGCTGCGTCCCCGGACGGCGACAATACCGCGCAGGATGCAGCGCCTGTTTTCGAGCTTGTCAACGCGTCTCTTAAGTACAGCGGCGGCGATGACGTGCCTGCCGCTCTGGAAGGCGCAAATCTGGCCGTTTTTCCGGGCGAAGTGCTCGGTATAGTAGGAATAACCGGAAGCGGCAAAACGAGCCTTGTGAGCCTTCTGACGGGCCTCTACGCGTGCACGGGCGGCGAGGTGCGCATAAAAGGCAGAAATATTCATGATTGGGATAAAAAAGAGCTGAGCCGGACGGTGCGGATAGCATCGCAGCAAAGCACGTTGTTCTCCGGGAGCGTTGCCGAAAATATCCGCGCAGGCGACCCGTCCGTGACTGAGGACGAGATCCGGGAGGCGCTCAGGATAGCGCAGGCTGAGGAGTTCGTTGACGAGAAGGGCGGAATAGAGGCGCGCGTCGAAAGAGGCGGTGCTAATTTCTCCGGGGGCCAGAGGCAGCGGCTCAGTGTCGCAAGGGCTGTCGTGAAAAAGCCTGAGGTGCTTATTCTGGACGACAGCTTTAGCGCGCTCGACAATGCCACCGCGTCTGCTATGCTCGGTGCGATCCGCGGCTCTGGCATAAAGACGCTTGTTATCGTGTCGCAGAGGGCGGGGAGCGTGAGATATGCCGACCGGATACTTGTGCTTGACGACGGCAAATGTGCCGGTCTGGGCAGCCACGCGGAGCTGCTTGAGACGTCGGAGATCTACGCGGAGATCTGCAGGCTGTCGGGCGAGGCGGAGGATGAGGGCCAGGCCGGAGGCGCCGGTCCGGCTTATGCCGCGGGCAATGCGGAAGGCGGTGAGGCGTTATGATCCGCAGGCTGCTTAAGTATCTGAAAAAGTACAGAGCCGCGCTAATCGTATCATCGCTGTTCGCGATATTGTCCGGGGGACTTCTGCTTATCGGACCGCTGTTCCTCGGAAAAGCCGTCGATGCGCTGACCGCAGAAAACGGGGTAGAGTGGGATGCGCTCGGGAAAAATCTGGTGTTATTGTCCGTATTTTACGTTTCAGGCGCAGTATTGTCATACTTATCGCCGTTATTGTCCGGGAAAGCCGCTGCAGGAGCGGTCACGGATATGCGCAATGACACTTTCAGGCGGATTTTGAGCCTGCCGCTGAGGTTTTTTGACACCAGGCCGCACGGGGACGTCATTACACGCATCACGGCTGATTGCGAAAATATTTACGATGGCATCGGGCAGAGCTTCGTGCAGCTGTTTTCGGGCGTCGTCACGGTGGTCGGCACGATGATAGCGATGTTTGTGATCAGCCCGGCGATCGCAGCTGCGGTTCTGTGCATCACGCCGCTGTCGCTTATCATCGCCAGATTCGTTGTTATACGCACCGCGAGATTGTTTGCCGCGCAGCAGAAAAAAACGGGCGAGCTCGGTGCGCACGTGGAAGAGATATTGTCCGGCATCCGTACGGTGCACGAGAATTCGATGGAGGATTGCGAGCAGGGGCGGTTCGAGGAGATCAATGCCGAACTGTATAAGGTGGGCAGGAGTGCTCAGTTCGGCGGGGCGCTGATCAATCCTTCGACGCGGCTGGTCAACAATATTTCGTATATCTGCGTCGGCCTGATGGGGGCGCTTTTCGCGGTCAGCGGCATTACGGCTGGCGGGAAGATTATCACCGTGGGTGTAATTGCCACGCTGCTTTCGTACGCTACGCAGTTTGCGAAGCCGATCAATGAGATCGCCGGTGTTACGACGCAGATCCAGAACGCGCTCGCTTCGGCGGAGCGCATCATGAATATACTTGACGAGCAGCCCGAGCCGGACGACAGCGGCCTTGACCGCCTGACCGTTTCCGAAGGCAGCGTTGAAATCGAGCACCTGAAGTTTTCGTACGTGCCTGAAAAGCCGCTTATCACTGACCTCAGCTTAAGGGCCGAACCCGGCAGCGTCGTGGCGATCGTTGGTCCTACGGGCGCCGGTAAGACGACTATCGTTAACCTCCTTATGCGGTTTTACGAGCCGCTCGGGGGTACGATCAGAGTCAGCGGCACGGATACGCAGACGGTTACGCGCGATAGTCTGAGGGATGCTTTTTCGATGGTTTTGCAGGATACGTGGCTGTTTACGGGGTCTGTGAGGGACAATATCGCGTATGGCTGTCCCGGCGCTTCCGATGAGCAGGTCAGGGAGGCTGCGAAGGCCGCGTGTGCGCACAGTTTTATTCGCCGCCTGCCTGACGGTTACGATACGCTGCTTACGGATGGCGGGGGCAATCTTTCTGGCGGCCAGAGGCAGCTTATTACGATCGCGAGGGCAATGCTGTGTGATTCGCCTGTCCTGATCCTTGACGAGGCGACAAGTTCCGTGGATATCGTTACGGAGCAGTATGTGCGGCAGGGGTTCGGGAACCTGATGAAGGGGCGCACTTCGTTTATTATTGCCCACCGGCTTGCGACGATACGAAACGCGGATCTGATCCTCGTCGTTGACGGCGGTAATATTGTCGAGCAGGGTACTTATTCTGAGCTGATGGCCAGGCGCGGCCGTTACTGGGGGCTCGAGAACGCTGGGCGCTGATTTTTATTTTGTTTCCAGGTCGTGCGGCGGCGTGCTTAAAGCGTCGGTATTCCGCATGCCAGAAGTATGTTTCGGACAATGAAGTTGGTCATGAAGAGGCCAAAGAATATTATTGCGTATAGCAGCCGTATTTTGGGCGGTTTTAGCCTGATCGGGCATTTTTCGGGCACGAGGTAGGCGAAGATGAACCGGACAACGTAGTTTATGCAGAGTGCCGCGAGGTATACCGGCACCGGGTGGAGAAGGATCGATCCTATTATGTCGAGGTGAAGCAGGCGCAATAGCGACCTTGTTCCTCCGCAGCCTGGGCAATACAGTCCCGTGATCTCGTGGAATGTGCATTTCAGCTTTGTGAGCCCGAGTTTTGAGTACAGATCGATTCCCGCGGCGGACAATATCGCGTATATGACTCCGAGTGCGAAGAGCAGGCAGATGAGCAGGAAAAGCGGGCCGCCGGGCAGGTGCCAGATCTCTTTGAGAGACTTGCGGCCGCGTACGAAAGTAACGGCAGGCGCATTGACAGCGTCGCCTTCCGCCGCGTTCTCTGTTGCGCCGGATGCCGCGTTGACCGCCGCACTGTCCGCCGTTTCCTGGACTGATCCAGTTTCGCTCCGATCCGTTTCCATACTTTTCCAGATATTTTTCTAAATTTCCTGATATTTCCGGATATTACCGATAATTTCCGGGAATTTCCGGATATTTCCCGATGCTTCCGCCGCTTAAAAAACGGGCCGGGTGTCTGACCCGACCCGCGTGAATTGCCGTTTTCTAAAACTTTTAACGCCGGCGTACCGCCGTATCGTTTCAGATCTCAGGGATCTCGATTTCGATCTCGTGCCCAAGCTCTGCGGAGCGGCAGATACCGTCGAGGATCGCCTGGTTGTAAATGATCTGGCTGGAAGGCACGGGAGCGGGTCTGCCGAACTTGACCGCGTCAAGGAACGAGCGGATCTTAAGGTCGAACAGGTCTGCGGAGGTGCGCAGGATCGGTACTGTCGTCTGAGTCTGGGTGCCGCAAAGGTCGTGGTAGATCGTCATTGCCCCGCCTACGCTGCCGTTCCAGCAGTCGGTCGAAGGAATGCGCAGCGAGCCTTCGGTTCCCATGATGATCGTGTCGCCGGGAGTGTCGAGGTGCATTGCCCATGCGATCCTGAAGTCGAGGACGATGTCGCCTTCGAGGCGTACGAAGCCGGCTGCGAAGTCGTCAACGCCGAATGCTTCCGCGTATTCTTTGCAGGGCATGTATTTCGGGTTTGTGCCGAAGTATGCGGATTTGTAGCCGGTCACGGTGATGGGCTTCGGATATCCGATCGCGTTGAGGACCATGTCGAGCGAGTAGCAGCCGATGTCTCCGAGTGCGCCGATGCCGCCGGTGTCTTTAGCTATGAACGAGGTTCCGAACGGAGTGGGGATGCCGCGTCTGCGGCCGCCGCCTGTCTGGATGTAGTAGATTTTTCCGAGCGTGCCGGATTCGACGATGCGCTTGATCATTTTCATATTTTCGTCGAAGCGGGGCTGGAAGCCGATGGACAAGACTTTTCCGCTGGCTTTTTCTGCTTTGCAGATCGCGATGGCTTCGTCGAGCGTTACGCACATGGGTTTTTCGAGGAGGACGTTTACGCCGTGGTTGAGGGCGTAGATCGTGGGTTCGGCGTGCTGGCAATTGTACGTGCAGACGCTGACTGCGTCAATGTCGGGTTCGTTGTCGATCAGTTCGTCGCCGGACTTGTAGACGCGGCCTTCCTGCTTCCATTTTTTCATGAATGCTTCGGCTTTGCCGGGGATCAGGTCGGCGTATGCCACGATTTCGACGTCGGGCTGTTTGAGATAGCTGTTCATGTGTGCGTCAGCGATCCAGCCTGTGCCGATGATACCGACTTTGAGTTTGCGGTTGGTGTCGATTTTTTCTTCTGCGAAGTGTGTCGTTTTGAATTCGTCGAGAATGGATGAGTTTGCCATGATTTACCTCCGGAATTTGGTTATTTGATGATTTTTGTTACTGTTTTGATTTTTGCCCGGCTGGCGGGGCGGCGTAATGCGGCTCGTTTGTGCGGTTCGCCGTTCGTCCGTTTGTGCCGCTATGCTGCACCGTGCCCCGGCCGCGGCCAATTACGCCATCAGTCCGAGTCCTTTTAAGTAGTCTGCGCTCAGCTGTGCCGATTCGAATGCGGTCTGGCCGGGTGCGGGGCGGTCCTGCTCTACGATCACCCAGTCTGCTCCTGCGTCAACGGATGCGGCGAGGATCTCGGGGATGTTCTGCATGCCGTGTCCGACGGGCCTGAAGCCGAAGTTTTCGCCGGAATTGTCAGCTTTTTTATCGATGCCGATGAGTTCGTACAGCCCTTCTTTCTGCCTGCCGCGCATGAAGAAGTCTTTGAGGTGCACGACCGGAGCGCGCCCGGTGTATTTGCGGACGTAGGCAACGGGATCGGCGCCTCCGACATTGACCCAGCATGTGTCGAGCTCGGTTTGGAGGAGTTCGGCCGGTACGCGGCTGTATATCGTGTCGAGGTAGTATTCGCCGTCAATTTTCGTGAATTCAAAGTCGTGGTTGTGGTAGAGCATCGTGAATCCCGCGTCGCGTACTTTTTCGCCGAAGTATTCGAGTATTTTCAGCGTTTCGTCGAAGTTTCCGCGTTCCGGCCTGTATTCTTCGGGGAGGTAGGGGACAACGATGTATTTGCATCCTATTTTTGCGTATTTTTTGAGTTCACCGTCAATGTCGTTGAGCATTTCTGCGAGGGAAACGTGTGCAGATATGGGGTTCAGCCCCGTTTCGTCCATGAGTGCTTTTACTTCTTCGGCGGTTTTTCCGTACAGTCCGGCGAATTCCACGCCTTCGTATCCCATGGCGGCAACCTTTTTTACGGTTCCGTCGAAGTCTGCGGCTAATTCTTCGCGTACGGTGTACAGCTGCAGTCCGGTTTTTAGTTTCATACGCGGTTCTCCTTTCAAATTCCGGCCGCTGTTTGCGGCTCCGGTCTGTTTAAATATCTGGGTCGCACCCTTCGCGCCCTTCGTCAACTGCTGTAATTTTACACTGCGGCGCCCGCCAATTCAAGTGGTTTTTGCGCGGTGAGACGCGGCCGCTGCGAAGGGCGAATCCCGGTCGGAACGCGGTCACTGTCCCCGGCAAAACGCGGTCACTGTCCCCCGTTCCA
>JAGADO010000130.1 GCA_017613535.1 Clostridia bacterium
AATTGCATTGTCCATTCCATAACCTCCTGTTCGTTATTTTATGGCAATACAATAATACATGATGTTATGGGGATATTAAAGAGGCTTCGGCCTCTTTTCTTTTTTCCTTTGGCTCTTGCCAACTAAAATTATACACAGTGCATTAGAGCGCTCTGCTCCCGAAATCGTATCGCGCCGGCAGCTACGCTCTGAGGCTGGACTCGGCCATTTTTGAAAGCAGGCGCTGCTCCCGTCATAGCAAATGAGCGATTCTGGAGCATTTGCTATGACGGCACAAAAATAAAGCGCTGCCTGCATTGAAGAGGCAGCGCCTTGGTCATAGCAAACGAGCGATTTCGCGACATTTGCTATGATGTAAAAATGGTTTATTGATTTTTATGATTTCGGGAGCAGAGGCTCCCCCGTTTTCAGTCTTCAAACGGCTTTTTAATGCCAAGTTCGGTCAATTTATCGTTGTACTCTTTAACTCTTTCGGGCAGGTAGTCCTCGACACGGTGACCGTCGAAACCGATCGACACACGTGCACCTGATCTCCGCACGATCTCCTGCTTTTCGGGATCGCTGAAGAAATCGACCATATAAGCGTGGATGCGGTAATTGTGGATAGAATCGTAGCTCACATTCATCTCCCAGAAGATATTGTCCTCCGCCATGCGGGAGAAGTAAGCAAGAGGATCCTCTCCCCTTGACCGGATGAACGAGAACAGATCCGTGTGCGCGATCCCGACGAGCGGCGTGCCGCAGCGTTTAGCGTATGCGAACAGGTCGCCTTTCGTTATCGATATCGGGTGGTCAAGATTTTCGATCAGGCAGTAATCGAAATACGATATGTCTTCGCTCTCGGGCAATGTGTGTATTTTGAACGATACTCCGTCGTGGAGCGTACAGATCTCGATGCCGCGCTTGACTTCGATCTTGTCTTTATATTTTTCGCGGATAAGGTTGATATGGTCGTAATAGCGCCTGAGCGTCCTTTCGTACGAATTATGGAGCGATTCCGCGTCGGAACATGTAAACGCTCCTAACCTGGAGTAGCCTATACCGTAGTTGTGATCGGATATGCCGAACACGTCGAGTCCGCCCGCTATCGCCGCTTCGACGATCGCTTCGGGAGCGTCTTTTCCGCAGAATGAATAATAAGTGTGTGAGTGAAGATCCTGGATCATATTATACCTCCCGGTCATATATCAGCTATATGCTTATGATCTCGACGTTTTCGAGCGCGATCTCTTCAAGTTTTTCGTATTCGTATCTGGCTTCTTCGTCGAGAACTTCCTGAAGATTCGGCCGCGTTTTCGGGTGTTTGGGCGTGAATACGGTGCAGCAGTCTTCGTAAGGCTGGATGCTCGTCTCGAACGTGCCTATTTTACGCGCAATCTCGACCGTTTCCATCTTATCCATACCGATAAGCGGACGGTAGACAGGCATATTAGCAACTGCGCTGTCCGTGCAGTAGATTGCCTGAACAGTCTGGCTAGCCACCTGCCCCACGCTTTCGCCCGTTATGAGAGCGGAGCAGTTGTTGCGTCGCGCGATACGCTCCGAAAGACGCATCATTGACCGCCTGAGCAGTATCGTTGAGAGTTCTTCGCGGCAGTTTTGCATGATTGCGAGCTGGATATCCGTAAAAGGCACTACTATGACTTTCATCGGGCCTGTGAAGCGCGATACGATGCGGGCAAGTTCGAGAACTTTTTCTTTCGCCCTTTCGCTCGTGTACGGGTAGCTGTAGAAATGCGCCGCGCAGATGGCGACTCCCCGTTTTCCGATCATATATCCGGCGACGGGGCTGTCAATTCCGCCCGAGAGCAGCAGGCATGCTTTTCCGTTCGAGCCCGTAGGCATTCCGCCGGGCGCGTCAATGATCTCGGTGTACACGTACGACCGTTCGCGCACTTCGATGTAGACTGTAAAGTCAGGATGTTTTACATCGACTTTCAGCCCTGGATACGCGTCAAGTATTCTCCCTCCGGCTTCGTCGGATATCTGCGGTGAGTTCATCGGAAAACTTTTCAGGCCGCGTTTCGTTTCAACTTTGAACGTGCGCGATCCTTTCGCCACCTCGATCCCGGCCGCTTCCACAGCTTTTTTGAAAAACGCTTCGGCGTCTGTCTCCATCACCCATGCAGGGCTGACGGAAACGAGTCCGAACACTCCGGAAAGTCTTTTCACGGCGGTGTCGAAGTCAAAATCATCCGATTCGGGCTCGACGAAATACCTTGACTGCGACCAGTGTATCTGAGCCGGGCCAAGGTCCGAAATTGCCTTGTGCATATTTGTCGCGAGCCTGTGCTCGAACGTGGATCTGTTGAGTCCTTTAAGAGCTATCTCGCCTATTCTTCCAAGTACGATCCTGTCCAATTTTATCACCTTTTATGCTGTGAAGGCGTCAGTTCTTTTTGCGCGAATGAAGCGCGTACAGCGTTTTTATTTCTCTGACGAGTGTTTTTGCGGCAAACTCGCATTGCTCTTCAGTATTATCCGCGGAGAAACTGATGCGTATCGCGCCGTCAATCACTTTGGTATTTTTTCCCATTGCCGTCAGCACCGCGCTTCTGTTCTTTTTATGTGACGAACAGGCGGAACCGACGGATACGTATATGCCTGATTTTTCGAGCGTGTGAAGGATCACTTCCGCTCTGAGTCCCGGGAACGAAACGTTCAGGATGTACGGAGAGCAGTTCTCTTCAGGAGAGTTCAAAACGTACGTCTTGAGGCCTGATGTTATTGCGCTCGTGAATATTTCCTTCATTCGGGCCGCTTTTGAAAAACGGTCGTCAAGCGAGCCGCAGATCACTGACGCGGCAGTTTCGAATCCGCATATTGCGGGAAGGTTTTCAGTTCCTGAACGGAAGCCGTTTTCCTGACCTCCCCCGTACAGGAGCGGTTTGATTTTTACGCGTTTGTCTGCGTAAAGGAATCCTATGCCTCTGGGGCCGTGTATCTTATGCGCGCTCACGGATATAAGATCCGCGCCGAGTTTTTTTACGTTCACGGAGATCTTTCCGAAGCTCTGGACGCAGTCGCAGTGTACGAGCGTTCCGGGGGAAAGACGCCTGACTTCCCTGACGATCTCTTCCACCGGCTGGATGCTGCCTGTCTCGCTGTTTACGTGCATCACGGAAACGAGAGCCGTTTCGCCCGGCCTGATCATTTCCGCCAGCTTTGCAACATTGACGCGTCCGTCCGCATCTACCGGAGCGATCTCCACGTCGCAGCCCTGCTCTTTCATTGACAGCGCGCTTTCGGACACGGACGGATGCTCTACTGCCGAAATTATCACGTGCCTGCCAAGCCTCGGATTTGCCGGAAGTATGCTCCTGAAGACCCAGTTATTAGCCTCTGTCGCGCCGGATGTGAAATACAGATTTCCCGAGTCTTCCCCGCCAATCAGCCCGAGCAGTTTTCTGCGCACAGAAGTGAGTTCTTTTTCAGCGTCGAATCCCGGGCCATGGAGAGAAGAAGGATTTGCGTACAGCACTTCACAAACGCGCGCCATTCGGGCAGTGACTTCATCCCACTGCTTCGTGGTGGCGCTGTTGTCGAAATAATAAGTATTTTTTTCGCGCTCGCGGCGCATGTATTTTTCGTACAGATCGGGGCGCTTTTCTTTCGTGCGTCCGATGGCGTTCTCGAGCCGCCATTGTTCGATATCCGCATGATTTCCGCGGAGGAGTACGTCCGGAACTTTCTTTCCGGCGATGACTTCGGGGCGCGTATACTGGGCATATTCGAGCAGGATATCCGAGTGTGATTCGTTCTCGTACGCCTCATCGGATGCGAGGACTCCCGGAACGAGCCGCGCAATACAATCAGCGACAGCCATCGCTGGTATTTCTCCGCCCGTAAGGACGAAATCGCCCATAGATATCTCTTCGTCAACGATATCTTCGATGATGCGCTCGTCGATGCCCTCGTAGTGGCCGCAGATTATGACAAGCCTGTCGAGTTTTGCGAGCCTGCGCGCTGTCTGCTGGGTAAAAGGCGTCCCCTGGGGAGACATATAAACGGTATACGGTTTACCGCCGTCATCTGTCGGGTGGTCTTTCAGTACCGCGTCATAGCAGGACTTTACGGGCTGATATGACATAATAAGACCGGGACCTCCTCCGTACGGGTAGTCGTCAACTTTCCCCTGTCTGTCTTCGGTGTAGGTCCGGATCTGGTGACAATCTATTTCAAGATGACCCGCTTTTATCGCCCTGGCAACGATGCTTTCGGAGAATGCCGCGCTGCACATGTCCGGGAAGAGGGTCAGTATATCTATCCGCTTCATACTGCTTTTTATCCTTCCAGGTAGACTTCTTTGAGCCCCGGAAGAAGCTTTACAAAAACAAGTCCCCGTTCGACATCGACGTGTCTGATAACGTCGCCTATCGACGGGATGTACATTTCTTTATTATCCGGAGTCCTGACTCCGTAAACGTCGTTGCTGCCCGTGGGAAGCACCTCGAACAGTTTGCCTAAAAGAGCGACGCCTTTTGCGTCTGTTTCGAACAGATTTTCATCTGCGCCGTCGGTGAACTCGTAGACCGTTGACCCTATGAGATCTCCGATAAAATACGTGTCTTCGGGAAGCTTTACCGCCTCATCGCGCGTTACCGAAAGCATTGCCCCTCTGAAGAGTTCGGCCGTGTTGCGATCGTATACTCCGTCGAGCAGCAGGATAACGCTGTTACCTGAAACCGTCGCGTACGAAACCTTGTACCTCCCCGAAAGTCCCTTGTACGGACCGGAATCGGATGGCAGCTTTACGTCGACAGCTTCGGTTTTCGTGAACCTTTCGGGATAATCGGTCATCGGCTTTACTTTGAGTCCGCCCCTGACGCCGTGTACGCTTACAACTTCTCCTATGAGCAGATTTTTAAGCATATGATCTCCCCTTTCAAATCATTCCAGGCTCAGAACGCGGATGCAGGTCTTAAAATGCTTGCTCCGTGCCCGAGCCGAAACGATTTTAATAATTCAGCTGACCGTCAGCTGTAAATGGTTTTCACACGGTTTAGATCATTCGGCTTTATCGACGATGTCGATGTAAACCGGTTTCGGATTATTTCTGAACGCGGCTTTTGCTACGGTACGAAGCGCTCTGGCCACTCTGCCTTCACGGCCGATGACTCTGCCCATATCTGCGGGGGCAACGCTGAGTTTCAGTACGGTGTTGTTTTCGTTTTCTTCAACTTCTACAGAAACCTGATCCGGATCGTCTACCAGCTGGCGGACAATAGTTATAAGGAACTCTTCCATTTTGTTTTTTTACCTCGATTCATTTGAAAAACGCTTAGCTTATATCTACGTCAGATATCGCATCATCACGCGTTTTCCTGTGCTTTCTTTAAAAGGACTTTTACGGTGTCGGTAGGTTGTGCGCCTTTTTTCATCCATTCGTCAGCCTTTTCCAGGTCGATCTTGATCTCCGCGGGTTCAACCAGCGGATTATACGTTCCGATCTCTTCGATAAATCTGCCATCTCTAGCGTAGTGAGACTCGGCAACGACCACCCTGTAGAAAGGAGCCTTTTTAGCACCGATCCTTCTTAATCTGATCTTAAGCATCTATTTCACCTCCATTCCATTTCCATGGCGGTACATAGCTTCAGCTGTGTACCCGATCCCTTATTTCCGTCTAGCTTCAGATGTCGCCGGGAAATCCTCCGGGAAAGTTACCCGGGAATCCTCCGCCGAGACCTTTTTTGCCAATACCGCCTTTAGTCATGCGCTTCATCATTGACCGCATATCCTCAAACTGGTGCATAAGTTTGTTGACATCCTGCACCGTCGTACCGCTTCCGGCCGCTATCCTTTTTCTTCTGCTCGCGTTTAAAATGTCGGGATTACGCTTCTCTTTCGGCGTCATCGAGCAGATGATTGCTTCGATCTTCGAGAGCGCTCCTTCATCTATCTGCGAGTCGTTTATCTGAGATGCTCCGGGGATAAGTTTCAATATGCCCCGCAATCCGCCCATTTTCCTGATCTGCCTCAGCTGTGCGAGGAAGTCGTCGAGCGTGAACGTCTGCGCCCTTATCTTCTTCTCAAGTTCCACCGCCTGCTTTTCGTCATACATCTCCTGCGCTTTTTCGATAAGCGTGAGCACGTCGCCCATACCCAGGATCCTGTCCGCCATTCGCTTCGGGTAGAACGTCTCGAATTCGCTGAGTTTTTCGCCACTGGACGCAAACTTTATGGGCTTTCCGGTGATGGATCTGACGGACAATGCAGCGCCGCCTCTCGTGTCGCTGTCCAGCTTGGACAATATCACGCCGGTAATGTCGAGGTCGTCGTTGAACGCTTTTGCTACGTTCGCGGCTTCCTGACCTGTCATACTGTCAACGACGAGCAGTATTTCCGAAGGATTGAGCGCTTTTTTCAGCTGCCTGAGCTCTTCCATCATATCCTCATCTATCTGGAGACGTCCGGCCGTATCGACGATGACCGTGTCATTCAGGCTGCGCAGCGCCTTTTTAACCGCATTCTGCGCGATCTCGACAGGCTTTTTGCTGTCCTCCGTATAAACGGGCACATCGATCTGCTTACCGAGCACTTCGAGCTGTTTTATAGCTGCAGGCCTGTACACGTCGCACGCGGCCATTAGCGGTTTTCTGCCGTTTTTCCTTAAATGGAGAGCAAGTTTCGCTGAAGCCGTCGTTTTACCGGCACCCTGAAGGCCGCACATAAGGATGACGTTCGGAGGCTGTTTCGAAAAATCGAGTTTGTAGTCGTCGGAGCCGAGGAGTTCGACCAGTTCGTCGTCAACGATCTTTACGATCTGCTGGCCCGGTGACAGGCTTTCGAGCACTTTCTGACCGACCGCCTTTTCTGAAACTTTAGCCACAAAGTCTTTTACGACCTTGTAGTTTACGTCGGCTTCCAGGAGTGCGAGCCTGATCTCGCGCATAAACTCTTTAACGTCCTTCTCGGAGACTCTCGTCTGTCCCCTTAGACGTTTCATCGTAGCCTGTAATTTTGCCGATAAGCTTTCAAATGCCATTCCGCTTTTCTCCGTTTATGTTTCAGATCAAAGTTCCGATATCATTCCCGTAACTTTGTTCTGGATGCTGTTAAGTACTTCCGCTTCATATTGCGAAAGCGAGCTGCGGTCGATTATTCCGCATTCGGTCTGTATTTCTTCCAGCTGTGCCCTGAGTTTCTTGAAACGGCTGAACATTCCGAGCTTTTTTTCGTATTCGAACAGCTGCTGCTTCCCTTTCGTTATGAAGCTGTGCGCTCCCTGGCGCGATATGTTCAGCGTTTCGCCTATTTCTGCCAGGCTCATGTCTTCGTTGTAGTACAGCTCCATCACCTCGAGCGTATTCTCGGTAAGCAGGGCGCCGTAAAAATCCATAAGCATTCCCATTTCATACATTTCAGATTGTAATTTCACGGTTTTCCCTCCAGTAATTCGTCGAGATCGCGGCAATACCCCGGCAACACTGTCAAGCTAAAGCGCTTGACAATGATACCACATTGCTTTACTGGTTGTCAACACCTATTTTATTTGGTTTATGCAAAGAAGGCGCTGCTCCCGTCATAGCAAACCGGCGATTCCCGAGCGTTTGCTATGACGGAATTTGAAAATCTGTAATTTCGGGCGCAAAGCCAGGCCGGTATTTGACAAAACACTTTTTTTTGCACATAATACTTATTAATTAAAGCCAAAAAGGAGCATCGTTATGAAGAAACTATTTTCGCTTATTCTTGCCTGCGTGATGATCCTGTCACTCACAGCGTGCAGCCTTTTAAAACCAAATAATCAGGATCCCGGCGGTTCTCAGAAGCCGGGCAATAATTCCGGTAACGGCGCATATCCGAGGGTTACGTATTTTGACGGAAAAGACGGGTATAAATATGCTGCTTCGCTCCAGAACGCTCATCTGGTCTACAATTACGGTGAAGACCGCAGTGACGGAAAAGGTGTAGTCTCTTATCCGTTCGAATTTCTTAACTGCGAGGATTACCATTATCACTGCAGGTATACGCTGGTCGGATATGACGAGGCGCGCAAGGGCAATCTTTCCGAGCCTGACGAACATGTTGCCATCGTGCTTGATAACGGTAAATACGTCCTTTATGACTTTTACAGAAAACTGATCGTTGACGATTTCCCGTTCACTGAAGTTTACGAGGACAAGTATTTCCTGCCCGAGGGGCTCGGTTCGGCTGCGTTCGGCGTTTACAGGAACACGATCAAGTTTGAGGAAGAGTCGGGGAGCCGGGGCAATACCGATGTTTATTACGAAAGGGCCGAGATCAGTCCTGTAACGTCGCTGTGCGGTTCGCCGAAGGGGTTTGAGCTTACGAAGAGGTTCGTGACGCACGGACAGGCTGACCACGAATCTAAGCTTACGAGCAAAAAGTTCTTCTTCGATTCCGAAACCGAGGTCGGTCTTTACTGTGAGTTCTATTCGGAAGATGACCCGAAAGTTAAAATGGATTCAGCTGCAGGCGAAGCGTACTACGAGTACACGAGCGAGCTTGACAGCGTGGTCGAGGTTACCGTGTATGAGATCGGAAAGGTATCGCCTTCTGATGTTAAGGCGAAGGTAACCGAACTTATGACAGGTCATGAGTCCGAATACAGGCACGTCAGCTTCAGCGAATACAGCGACATTTTCGAGTAATATCCGTTAATAATCAATTAGTTGACAGTTATCAAAAAGGTCCCGGTTTTCCGCCGGGACCTTTTTTATGCGTTGTCCTAAATCCAAAAACGTCAGTTTAACTGACCGATGAAGTACGGAAGCACGGGCTCGAATTTTACGCCATACCAGTGGGAAGCGTCGTCGATCGTGTTCTCGATGCAGCGAACGGTGTATTCCGCGGCAATACCGGCAGATTCATACGCTGTTTTGCCCCTGAGGTACGCTCCGACGAACGCGGCCGCGTAAACGTCTCCGGTGCCGTGGCTGCCCTTCGGGATCTTTCTGTGCTCGTAATACTGCTTGTTCTCTCCCTCCAGGACAACGACGCCCGTTGTCGCGTCGGAGTAGCTCACGCCTGTAAGGATGACCGTCTTTGCCCCGCCTTCGCGCAGTTTGGCAAGCAGTTCGTCGATGTAGCTGCTGTCATATTTTTCATTGTATTCGCAGCCGGTGAGGAAGCACGCTTCAGTGATGTTCGGAAGGATTATGTCAGCCGAAAAAGCGAGTTTTTTCATTTCTTCGACAAAAGCGGCGTCAAATCCCGGATAAAGCTTTCCGTAGTCCGCCATAGCCGGGTCAACGATGCTCACGAACTTTTCTTTTCCGAGCGTTCTGATCATATCCATCACATAGCCGATCTGTTCCGCGCTGCCCAGATAACCGGTGTAAATGGCGTCAAACTTAATATTTTCCTTTTTCCAGTGAGCAGTGATCGCCGGAATATCGGCGGTCAGATCGCGGAAAGTGTAACCCGAAAAACCAGCCGTGTGCGTTGACAGGACCGCGGAAGGAAGAATGCACGTCTCTAATCCCGCAGCCGAAAGGATAGGCAGCGCGACTGTCAGAGAACATTGCCCGAAGCACGAAATATCCTGTACTGTTAAAACTCTCTTGTAATCCATTTTCGAACCCTCCCTGAAACTGACTTGACTTGGTTCAAAAGAAAGTTTATACTAACTCTGGTCATATTAAAATAACCAGTTCTGTATATTTTTATAAGACCAGATTGAAGCGAAAGCAGACGGGCGGGACGCGCGATGGAAAACAAAAATATAACAGAAAGTGAAAATATGCTCAAAAAAGCAGAGCCTAAATATCTGAAACTGTACAGAACGATTGCGGGAGATATTGCCGCCGGAGTGTATAAGACCGGGGACAAGCTTCCGTCCAAGCGTACGCTGTCGGACAAATACAGTCTGAGCCTTGTCACCGTCGAACATGCGCTCGAAGCGCTTTCAGACGAAGGGTACGTCACACCGGTCGAGCGCAAAGGCTATTTCGTATCGTATACGGGCTCGCAGGGTCAATATTCTCTCCCTGCTTCCGGGAACCGTTTACATCCGGCCGAACCGATGCGCGCCGAAGAACTGCCGGGACCGGCTTTCCCGTTCAGCGCGTGGGCAAAGACGGTCAGGCAGACTTTGAGCGAGCGCCAGCGAAAAATTTTCGAGCGCTCTCCGAACCAGGGGCACGAAGAACTCAGAACGGCCCTTTCGGAATTCCTTGCCAGAAGCCGAAATATACGCTGCTCCGCCGGGCAGATCGTCGTCGGTTCCGGCTCTGCCTACCTGTATGAGAGGCTCATCCAGACGCTCGGCAGAGAACGGATATACGCAATAGAATCGCCTTCGTACCATATGATCGAGCGCGTTTACAGTGCCGGAAACGTCAGTTACGAGATGCTGAAGATCGGGCAGGACGGAATACTGACAAGCGAACTGGAAAGGTCCCGCGCATCGGTGCTCCACATTACTCCGTACAGAAGTTTCCCGTCCGGCGTGACCGCGCAGGCGGGCAAGCGCGCAGAATATCTTTCGTGGGCGTCAATTCCGGGCCGCTTCATAATCGAGGATGACGTCGAATCCGAATTCACGATCCTTAACAACACGTTCGATCCTCTGTTCACGCTTTCGGAGGACGGCAACGTCATCTATATGAACTCTTTTTCCGTCACGCTTTCCCCCGCCCTGAGGATATCGTATATGATCCTCCCGGAAAAAATAATTGACAAGTATAAAGAAAAAGCCGGATTCTACCCTTGCCCGGTTCCGACTTTTGAACAACTTATTCTGGCCGGTTTTATTAACTCCGGCGAATTTGAAAGGTATATAAACAGGGTGCGCAGAGAAAAGAGAGCATCGGCGCGCGGTACTCACAGCACTTTGTAGCCCTGGTCCTCGATCGTCTTTTTAAGAACTTCGTCAGATACTTCGCCGTTAAGAACAACGACGCACTCGTTCTTTTCGTGGTCGGGAGCGGCGCTGACAACGCCCTCGAGCGCTTCAAGTGCTTTCTTTACTCTCGCTTCGCAATGCATGCACATCATGCCTTCAACTTTAAGCGTCTTTGTCATTTCTGTTTTCTCCTCCGATTTATGATCCTTCTTTTTCCCGTGAATGTTTACAAGGTTCAGTCTGAGCGCGTTCATACATACGCAGAAGCTTGAGAGGCTCATCGCCAGAGCTCCGTATTCCGGCTTCAGCACAAGTCCGAAAAGACCTGCCGCCATCGGAATGCACACGATGTTATATATAAACGCCCAGAAAAGGTTTTCATAAATATTCAGTATGACTTTCCTGCTGAGCCTCACGGCTGCGGCAACGTCCGACAGCCTGCTTTTAACGATCACGATGTCTGCCGCGTCGATCGCGACATCAGCCCCCGCCCCTATCGCGAGCCCGACGTCCGCCGAAGCAAGCGCGGGAGCATCATTGATCCCGTCACCCACCATCGCCGTTCTCCCGCGCTCCTTAAGCCGCGCGACAGCCTCAGCCTTTCCGTCAGGCCGCACGCCGGCGATCACTTCATCAACACCCGCCAGCCTGCCCACCGCCGCGGCAGTCCGGGAATTGTCCCCGGTCAGCATCACAACGGACATCTTAAGCTCTTTAAGATCAGCCACAGCATCCGCTGAATCCTCCCTCACGGTATCCTCTGTACAAATGAAGCCCAGGACCTTACCGTCCGCAGCAAACACGAGCGGCGTGCGCCCTTCGCGCGCCTCCCTTTCAGCCGCCTCCTTAAGCGCGTCGCTCAGACCAAACTCCCCGTCCATAAAAGCAACGCTCCCGCCCGTAATCAGGCGGCCCCCGTCGACCGCCGCGCTCAGGCCGCTTCCCGGGAGCACGCGAAACTCGGACACTCCCGGGAACCCGATGCCTCGCTCGCGCGCATAAGCCACGACCGCATTCCCCAGAGGATGCTCGCTTCCGGCCTCGGCAGCGGCTGCAAGCCTTAAAAGCTCATCGCCGCTGACACCTTCCTCCGGAAATACCCCCGTAACGGAAGGCTCGCCGCTCGTAATAGTCCCTGTCTTATCAAGCGCTGCGATCTTCGTCCTGCCGAGTATCTCCAGCGACGAAGCCGTTTTATACAAAATTCCGTTTCTGGCTCCGACGCCGCTTCCGACCATGATAGCGACCGGCGTCGCAAGCCCTAAGGCACACGGGCAGCTTATAACAAGGACCGTTATAGCCCTTGCCACAGCGAAAGAGAACGTTTTTCCTGCTATCATCCAGAGTGCGAGCGTAAGCAGCGCGATCGCGATGACGACAGGCACGAAAACGCCGGCGACCTTGTCCGCGATCCTCGCTAAAGGCGCCTTAGTGGCTGCCGCGTCAGAAACCATTTTTATGATCTGGTTCAGCGTAGTATCTTCACCGACGCGCACTGCTCTGCATTTCATATAGCCCGAGACATTGACCGTAGCCGTATAAACATTGTCCCCCGGAAGCTTATCTACGGGGACGCTTTCGCCTGTCAGTGCCGATTCGTCAACGCTTCCCCCGCCTTCCGTGACTTCCCCGTCTGCCGGGAATTTATCTCCCGGTCTGACTACGAAAATATCTCCGGCTTTTATTTTCTCTGCTTCTATCTCGCGCTCTATTCCGTCTTCGATGATCACGGCTTTCGCGGGAGACAGTTTAAACAGTCCTTTAAGCGCGCTGGTCGTGCGCCCTTTCGATTTGGCTTCCAGAAGTTTACCGATGGTGATCAGCGTCAGTATCATCGCGGCCGATTCGAAATACATATCCGGGTGGTTCATCGCGTGCTCTGCACCGGAAGCATTTCTCCCTGCGGCGGTTATGAGCAGTACAGCGACAGAATATACAAAAGCAGTCCCC
Organism: Clostridia bacterium; assembly: GCA_017613535.1. Taxonomy (GTDB): domain Bacteria; phylum Bacillota; class Clostridia; order UBA1212; family UBA1255; genus UBA1255. The sequence goes on from JAGADO010000130.1 coordinate 12,763, forward strand.
GAGCCCATCGCCACGAGCGTATCCATATTAGGCCCGCCGTGGAAAAGCGCTTTGGATCCGCTCACAAAAAACTTTCTGTTAATGAGCATTACGATTGCGGCAAGGATCATCTGGACGATCCCCATGAATACCGGGTCGTCGAACGCAGACGGCAGCGGCCAGTTCCACATCATATGGCCCATCGAACAATACATGAGTATGAGCAGTACTGTAACGGACGCGATGAGTCTCCGGACAAGCGCAGGACTTTCGCGGTCGCGAAGCGCCTCTTCCCTGGGATCGGTCACGGAACTTCCGGCGTTTTCGCCCGATCTGTTTTCTGCGGCTCTGCTTCCAGGCACGTTCAGGCTGGCTCCGTATCCCGCGGCTTCTACGGCGGCAATAACGCTTTCTTCGGACGCTTCTCCCTCCACGCCCATAATATTAGTAAGCAGACTGACAGAACAGGAAGTGACCCCCTCCACTCCGGAGACGGCCTTCTCGACTCTCGCGCTGCATGCGGCGCAGCTCATTCCTGTTACTGTGTACTGTTTCATAAAAAAGATCCTTCGTTATCTGAGCAAAGCTTATGCCATCGTTTCAAGCATCGCTGCTGTCACTTCACATGAAAGTGCTCCGCCGTATTCGAGTGCGCGGAATTCGGCAAGCATATACTCTCCCATCCTCTGCACTTCGTTTCCGGAGCTTCCGGCCATATGAGGCGTCAATATCACGTTCGGCATAGAGTAGAATAAATGGCCTTTTTCGGGCGGTTCGGGCCAGGTGACGTCAAGTATCGCGACAATGTCCTTCCTCGCCTCCAGGACGCTTACAAGGCCTTTTTCATCAATCTGAGCGCCCCTGCCCGTGTTTATGAACGTGGAATACTTCGGAAGCATGGCGAACAGTTCTCCGGTAAGCATCCCTTTCGTCGATGCGTTGTTCGCAGTATGGTTCGAGATCGTCCTGCATGTCGTGAACAGTTCACCGAGTGTCTGAACTTTTTTCGCGCCGTACTCTGCCGCACGTTCTTCGGTTATAAACGGGTCATACACCATCAGATCAAGCCTGTGCTCCGAAAGCTTCTTTATGACACCGCTACCGATGGCTCCTGCGCCGATGATACCTACGGGGCACCCGAAGTTACCGGGGAAATTTGCAAAAGCTTTTCTGGCTTCATCGTACGACTGAACGTCTCCGTGAGCGCGCGAATGGAAGAAACCTTTATTCGCGAGGAGTATCTGGGAACAAGCGTATTCGATGACAGGAACGGCATTAGCCTTCCAAGCGCTGAAAAGTTTTATCCCTCTCGCTAAAACAGGTCTTGCAAAGCTCTGCACCGATCCGGCCCCGTAAAATATGGCTTTAAGGTCCGGAAATGCCGAAGAAAGGGTCTCCTCGCTCATCGGCGGAAACCCCCACGTCGTAAAAATATATCTGACGCCGGAAAAATCGGTGTCTCCTATGTCGCCTGATCCGAATATTTTATCTGTCCGCAGCCCGGCTTCTTTTTCGAGCGCCGCGGTAACTTCCGCGGAGTATACGCGCCTGATCTGATACGGATCTCCGAAAAAAACCGATCTCATAGTGTTCCGGCTCCCTTGCACAAAAAATCAGTATTTGAGAAAGTCCGCCTTGTGTTCGAACGCGGTGATGCGATAGCCTCTGTTCTTAAGCATCCTGCTCTTTAATATTACCATGTTCGGATCGGTATTCAGCTTTTTCGCTATATGATCGACACTGTCGCCTTCACGGGCAAGTTCAAGAAACTCTCCGTCATCGATAAGCAGTGCTGCGGCGAATCTGTTCGCTTCGAGTTCCGTTCTGTCGGTCAGATCGACGACTTCCGAGTCCTGTATAAAGCTGTATTTAGCCTGTTCTCTGTGCAGCTGGTCATGGCCCAGTTCGTGAGCACACACGAGCCTGCGCATATGTTTATCCAGTCTGTCGCTCAGGACGATATATCTGTTTCTCTTTATGTAGACGTACATCCCTTTAAGAGAACCTATATCGTCCGTCTGCACCGTGATGCCCAGGCACTCGCACAGTTCAAACGGATCCGACGTGTAAAACTTTTTAGTCAGAGCGATCGCTTTTTGTTCGATATAGTCAATAGCCAAAAAATCACCTCCGGCGGAAGCTCGCCGGTATTTTATCATTTATCTGCGCTGAAGACAAGCACTCCCGCCTTTCCGGCGGGAGAAAACGATGCAGTCTCCGCAAATGCGCCCGGACTTTCTGTTCCGGCGCCGCGGCCGTTTAAAACGGATAACTTCAGTCGCTGTTTTTACCGTATTTTGCTCTGTTCTTTTCTTTTGAATCCCAGTACAGTTCGTTAAGTTTGCGGATGACCTTATCCTTATCCTCTTCGCTCAGGCTGCCGCCGGCGAACATGGCGCCTGCGCTCGCCAGGAGTCTGGACACATCCTGCGCGGCTGAGTTTCCGCCGCGTTCGGCCGCTTCCTGCACGTATCTGTCTTCGTCGGTAAACAGATAATCTACAGGCGTATTGAAGATATCTGCGAAGCGGGCGATTATCTCCGTCTGCTTCGGATAGCATCTCCCCTGCTCGTAATTTATGATAGTCCTTTTAGTAACGTCGGCAAGCTCCGCAAGCTTTTCCTGTGTGTATCCGCGTCCGACGCGCAATTCCTTAAGTTTTTCTCCGAACATCATGGCAATAACCTCCGCGCATATTGTGGTGAAACGAATTTCACTAATATTATGCACCAAGTTTCACACGTTGTCAACAGCTTTTTTTGATTTTTCAAAATTTTTTTGCCGCTGACTCGGATCATGCTCCCAAACCGTTATTTGGTTTTCAGCGCAGCCAGAAGCTCATCGTTTCCGATTTCGACGCGGACCTGGGTCCACTGATCGCTTGTGCCGGCATAATTGGCAGCCGCGAGACTTTCACAGCTCGTAAACGCCGCTCCGCCAACTATTTTCAGGCTGACGGGAAGATTGACGGTCGTCAGGGATCTGCAGCCTCTGAATGCCTCGATCCCGATGCTTTCTATCCCTTCGGGGATCGTTATTTCTGTCAGCGAAAGCACATAAAACGCCTCCTGGGCGATAGACGTGACACTGCCGTCATCAGGGATCACGGTCGAATTGGAGCCCAGGACAAGTGTTTTTGATTCGGTCTCAATAACGCAGTTGCCGGAGCTGTGATACTTCGGATTGCCCTCCGCAACGGTCACTGTTACCAGCTCTGCGCAAAAACCTGCGGCACGCGGCTCGATCAGTTCCACGCTTGCCGGGAAATTCAGCGCTTTGAGTTTCGTCTCCTGAAACGCGTATCGTTCAACTGTCTTCAGCCCGCTGCCCAGATCGATCTCCTCGAGATTCAGGCATGATCTGAATGATTCTCTTGCGATCGTTTCAATGCTGTCCGGAAGCGTAACGGCTGTCAGTCCTTCACAATGCCTGAATGCCGCGAATCCTATCGATTTCAGATTTTTGGAAAGCGTTATTGACGTGAGCCCGCTGCATCCTTCAAACGCTTCTGAACCGATCGATACGATCGTGTCCGGAAGCACGGTTTCCGTAAGAGGTGTGCAGTAATAGAACGCGAACCCGCCGATATTGTCAACGCTTCCGTCGTCCGGGATCACGCTTGTCCTGCAGCCTGCGTACAGTCTTTTTTCGGCCGTTTCTATGACGCAGTTTCCTGCGCTGCGGAACCTCGGGTTTCCTTCTTCGACGGTTAGCTTTTCGAGACCGGTCAGCCGTGTAAGCGCGGTCCGGCTCAGCTCAGTCAGTCCCTTCGGTATGGTCAGTTCCCTGAGCGACTCGTTTTTATATAAGCCGTATTCGCCAACGGATCTCAAACTTTGCGGAAAAGTCAGCGCCGAAAGTGAAGCGCAAAACGATAACCCGGATGCCGCTATTTCTTCAAGCCCTTCCGGAAGCTCGATGCTGCGCAAGTTTATGCATGACTGGAATGCCCGTTTGCCTATTTTTTTAACGCTTGAAGGAAGCACAACTTCGGTGAGCTGTTCGCATTCATAGAATGCTTTTTCCCCTATCTCCACGACCGGTTTGCCGTTGTACGTCCCGGGTACCGACAGCATGCTTTCCTTGCATGTTCCGATACCGGTGACGGTATATCCGTTTCCGTCTTCGGTCAATGCAAATTCGAGTCCGGTGACGTCTCCGTTTATTTTTTCGCCGCAGCGCGTGCATACACCTTCAACGAATTCGTGTCCTTTCGCGGCCAGCGTTTCGCGCTCGACTTCGCCGCATTCGCAGCTGCGCTCCTGCTCTCCCGCCTCTATGCACGTAGGTTCTTTGATCGTTTTCCATTCTCCGAACGTATGTTTATGCGCAGGCTCTTCTGTCGGCCCATCAGTCGGCATATCAGTCGGCGTATCGCCAGGCGCATCGGTGACAATTCCCCCCGGTTTTTCTGTGATCGCTGATGTGTCCGGCTTTTTATCCGCCGCGCATCCAGACATAATAAGTGACATAAGCAGCAATACTGCTGCCAAAATCCTGATCTCTTTAAAAACCATTTTTTTCATTTCTTTCACGCTCCGATCTGAAAAAAATAATTATTTTTTTGCTGTTTCTGTCAATTATTGTATCATAGCATAGAGCGGGCGTCAATAATGGCGAATTAATTGTAAATTGCAAATTGCAAAATGCAAATTACAAATTGCAAATTACAAAGGGCAAAGAAGTCCGGCGCTACCCGGGCGGTCAGAGCGCCGCTACCTCCTTTTTCAAACGGGCGCACCTGACTCGCCCATTTTTCGGGATATTTGCGTTTAATTTACCCAGCAAAATACCGCTTTTAAATATTTGCCGGGTTTCATACTGCCTTGTCTCGCCCATTTTTTCAAAGATGTCTATGGATTTTACCCAGCAATCTTTAGACTTTTAAAATCTGCTGGGTCCTTAGATCGTCAAAACATCCCGAAGGAGCAGAGCTTTGACCGCTTTTATGTCAAAAGACGGCGCCCTCATACCCAGCAATCTTCTGATATTTTAAAATTGCTAGGTTTTTTTCAACAAAAATCTTTTCATCGATTCAATGGAGACAGCGCCCTCGTACCCGGCAAAAGACGGATTTTACAAGTTTGCTGGGTCACACCAGCCAAAACAACCTAAAACAAGCACAGCCCTGTTATCAGGGATGAGGTAGCAGCGCCTCGCTGCCCGAAACGGCGCAGGACTTCTTTGACCTTTGATAAAAAAATGAAGCGGCGCCCGGTCTCCCGAGCGCCGCGAAATCAAACACAATTTGCAATTTCAATTTTTATCTTCTTCCGCCTGAGCCTGTGCCGCCTGAGCCTGTGCCTCCTCGCCGCCGCCATCTTTGTCCATCTTAGACCGCCTGCGGAAAATGAAACTCCTGAACAAGATGACATTCATCACCAGGAAGAAAGCGATAAGAATAAGGAGAGTAAGGACAGGCCGCTTGCCCGCCAGAGTAGCAAGAAGCATCATCGGAAAACCGAAAACGATTGCCGGGAAATTCTGGTAAACCATATTGTCCGCAGCGGGAGTCTTGAAATCACCGTCGATCTCACGCAGCAGGATAACGCCCGTGCTCGCAGTACCGGTCAGCATGCCGTACATCATAAGGAACTGCTCCTGAGGATACTCCGGGAAAAGCTTCTTTGCCACAAAGAGGTTGTAAAGGTAGGTGATGATCATACCGACGCCGCCGAGCGTAAGGATGATGCCCCAGTAATTCTGGATCACGCCGAAACGGATCGCGGCGATACCGGCGACCACCATAATATCAAAGAAGAAATTACTCGTACGGGTCATAAGGAAATTGTCCGTGTAATCCTTCTTAACGATATTCTTTTTCCTGAGAAGTCCGAGGAGCGCCTTGATAAGCGTCGCGCTGAGAACACCGAGCAGGAAGTTGAAACCGAACACGACGGCCTTCATGCCCGGAAGCAGAGCGCCGAGACCTGTCATGATAAGATAAGTGACGGCGTAAGCGGCCGCGATAAGAGCGACCTGTATGGTAAGCTTGTCGATGCTCTCGTTCATCGGAAGAGCGTTTTCGGGATCCTCCGAATATTCGTGCGTTCCGGAACTCTTCTCCTGAACCTTGATCTTACCGCGGGCTTTGAGGATATTGAGGTGGATAACGCCGCCGATCGAAGCGCAGATAAAACCGAGCGCCGCGATGGTAAGGCCGAAACTCTTGCCGCCGGCGAAATTATACGGCTCGTTCTCGAAAATGCCGCCGTAGTTCATAGCCTGACCGGTACCCTGACCGTAGCCGAACGGAAGCAGCACTCCTGCGCCCTGGAAAAAACCCGAAACGATCAAACCGGCAATAATAGTTATTGCCAGCCCGAAAACGCCCTGGATGATATATGTGGAAACAGTCGTTACACCGGTGTTGAAGATCTCGGACGTGCGTTTTTTGGTAAGCTTGCCCTTCGACGGTTTAAACGCGGAGGCAATAAATCCGAGCGCAAGGCAGTGGTATGTGATGACCTCGAGCGCCGCAGTGCCGTTGCCGCCGAAAAACGCGGTGTCAAACATGACTTCGCCTGTTATCAGCTTGAATATCCACGCAACCAGAATAAGCAGACCGCCTGCAAGCACCGAAGTCGGGATAAGCGACTTGCGAAGAAGCGGGATCGATCTGCGCAGAATATTTGCCGCCAGCAGACTGAGCAGCAGCACAGCTATTATGTTAAAACTGCTCCAAACGTTAAAGTCCCAGAAATTCTCCATTATCATCACCTGCGTTTATTGTATTCCTGTCCTGAATATCCGCCGCCTGCTCTGTTCCGGTGATGCTCCTCTGGCGGCTGACATTCAGCGCGTGATAGTAAAAGTTAACGTATTTAAGTGCACAGAACCGCTTACCGCCCTTTAGCTGGTAGACCTTATCGCCTGTGTATATGTTTAATTTGTTTCTGCCAAGCACTGTCACTGTGGAAATATCCGTGAACAGAATGCCCTCGTGATCTCTTCCGCGCAATATCTCCACGCGGTTACCGTACAGCGAAACGGATGTGCGCTTTTCGAGTCTCTTCTTTTTTTTGTAAAGAGCTACGGAATAGAGGTCGGCAATGTCCGTAAACGCGGGCTCGTCAATATATTCGTCAGGATCAAGTGCGCTTACGAACGAATTCTGGAAATCGTACCATTCTCCGAAATTCCCGAAAGGAAAACCTTTTTCGCCATTATCGGGTGCGCGGAACGTCTTATCGCTGAGATACTCCGCAGAGCGGCCGCATTTAAGACATTTTATCGTATTTTTATTACTTTCTAATTTACTGAAGCCGCAGTTCGGGCAGACGTACAGGGCGCGTTCCATATACTCCGCACTTCTGCGCGATTTAAACGTGCCGCCGGTAACGTTTTCGTCAACGTAAAGTCCTTCCTTAATGGCTGCCAGGAGTTCATCTTTGGTCATTTCGGAGTACTCTTCACGCTCGATGCGCCGGACAACGAAAGACTTCATTGACCCCTTGCGGATCTTATCGCTCCACCTCGGCTCGGTGCCGTATCCGCCCTCGATCCTGTAAAGCAGCACAGGAAGCTTCATCCTGCGGATAAACGGAACGATCGAAGCGTTCATTGTCCCGGTCCTGCCGCTGTACGTCCTGTTCCCTTCCGGCGCCATCGCGATCGTGCCGCCCTCGGCAGCGACTCGCATGCACGTAAGAACAGCTCTCGCGTCTCCTGTATTTTTCTTGATCGGTATGGGTGCAACGGCATATCTGAGCACAGACGAGATCCACCCGTTTGAAAAGATGTCCTCGCTGGCAACGTAATATATCGGTTTTTTGAATGATAATCCTACGAAAAACTGGTCTGACGGAGTCTGGTGGTTGAAGAGTATCAGGCAGGGGCGTCCGTCGTCTTCCGTATACGGCTGAACGTCAATGTTGTATTTTCGACGAAGGTGCGGACCCATAAGAACGGCGGCAATGTTTCTTATGACCATGTGCCTCTTTCTGATCCACTTCTTTTTTTTCGTGTTCTTGCGTTTCTCTTCCACCTGTGTGCCCCGTGCTGCCGAGAATCCCGAATCGCTTAAAAGCGTTATGGTATGCGGGTATTATAGCACTTTCCGCGGGCAAAAAAAACAGAAAATTTCGGCAGCTTTCAGGCACGGTTTTTATCGTATTTCAGTTCTCGAAATCGATGTCAAGCGTTTTTCCGTCGAAGCCGCACTCAGCTTCCGGAAACGCGTTTTGCGCAAATTCCAGGAACTCGGACGGATCTCTCATACGCTGAGAAAAATGTGTGAGCCACAGCCTCTTAACTTTCGCGCGCGACGCGGTGTGAGCGGCCTGTGAGAAAGTCATGTGGCAATACTCCAGAGCGGTCTGTTCGTTCTCGTCGGAGCCGTATGTGGCATCGCAGATGAACAGGTCCGCGCCGGACGCGCCGCGCCTTAGAGAATCGCACACCCTCGTATCGCCGGAAAAAGCGATCTTGATGCCCTTGCGCGCAGGCCCCATTACGTCTGAAGGAGAAGCGGTCCTCGTCATACCATTATCATCAGTGAAACAGACGTCCCCGCCTTCCTGAAGAAAATGCCAAAGCTGCCTGGGAATACCGAGCGCGGATGCATTTCCGGGAAGAAATTTGCCGCGACGCTTAAGCAAAAACGAGTAGCCGCAGCTTGTGACTTTGTGATCGGTCTTAAACGGTTCGAGGCGCGCAAGCGGAGACCAGTCCGGAAACAGATCGGAAATAGCGAGACCCTTGTCGGGGATCCCCATAGGGATAACGTCAAAATTCAGTCTGCCTGTCAGGGCAAGTACCGGTGCGAGTTCCTGTTCGATCGTTCCGCCTTCCCTTACCGGGCCGACAATATATATGGGCCGCTGTCTTTCGCCCAGGTTCAGGCTCTGAAGCAGTCCGGGAATACCGAAAATGTGGTCACCGTGGTAGTGCGTCAATGCGATAACGTCGGTGCGCATCAGGTTTACGTCGTGCTTTTTCGCGGCAGTCTGAGTACCCTCGCCGCAGTCAAAAAGTATTGACCGGCCGTCAAGCGTGAGGACGCACGAACTGAGTGCCCTTTCCGGAAGCGGCACGGCCCCGGCGGTACCAATGAGTGTTACATTGACCATTTATAACTCACCATCCTCGTACTTCTTAAGCACAGTTTTCAGTGCTTCGTCCTTCTCGATCCCCATAAGCCTGAGCTTCTCACCGTATTTGACCGCCGCTCCCAGCACCGGACCCGGTTCGATCCCCGCCGCGATCAGGTCGCGACCTGTGACCGCCGGTCTGCTGACGCGCTCAAGATAAAGCGACAGAGCAGCCTTCTCCTCATCTCCCGGAACGCCCTGAGTCCGCGAAACGGTTCCGGCCAGCAAGAGCGCATCAGCAGGTTCATCCGCGGCGTCGTAAATATTGAGAAGCAGGCGTTCCCGGGCGGCGATCGTCCGGGGCCTCCTGCGAAGAAGAAGCGCAAGGCAGGCACGGGAAGTGTTGTCGCAGTACCTTATAAGTTTGCGGTTTGAACTGATCCTTCTGAGCCATGCGCTGACAGGTCTTCCGCGGGAAGCGATGGCTGAAGAAAGGGCCGCGCACATAAATCCAAGCTTGTTCTGCGTTTTTCCGGACACTTCCGCAGCGCCCGAAAGCACGCGTGACAGTCCGGAATCCTGGCCGCCGGAAAGGTAAGCACCGATCTCCGGGAACCAGACGGATGACTGACCGATGGCGTAAAGAACACGGAAAAAAATTGACGGATCTGCAGATTTAAGCAGCGCTTTTTCGACCTCTCCGAACACGCGCTCCCTCGACAGCGCCTTCACATCCATGCGCGAGCAGAGCTTTGCAGTGCAGGGATCGACCGAAAAACCGAACCTTGACGCAAACTGAGCCAGCCTGAAAACTCTCAGCGGATCCTCAACAAAACTCTCATCGTCGACATGCCTGAGCACGCCCCTTTTCAGGTCATCCTGCCCTCCGAAAAAGTCGAGAACTTCTCCCGTGAGAACGTTCTGCATCAGAGCATTGATCGTAAAATCGCGTCTCCTGGCAGCATTTTCCGCACCGATGAACGGGTCAACGAACACCGCAAAATCCTTGTGTCCTCTCCCCGTCGCGTGTTCCCTTCTGGGCATGGCGATGTCAATATTATAGTGTCTCAGGCTGAACACGCCGAAACTGACGCCCATCGTCACGACTTCTCCCAGCCCGGACAAGACCTCTCCCAGTTCCTCCGGCCTTAGTCCGTGGACTTCGATGTCAACGTCTGCGGATGCCGATGAGACGTTCATTAGCATATCACGAACAAAACCGCCTACAAAGTATGCGCAGCCACCTCGCTGAGCAACCCTGCGGGCGATTTCCCGGGACATCTCTATATTTCTGCCGCTTAATTCATCAAACAATTAACCACCGATATATTTTAACGGCTGCTGCGTCTCCCCGTTCAGGATGACCTCAAAGTGAAGATGCGGTCCGGTCGCTCTGCCCGTCATTCCGGAGTAGGCGATCCTCTCTCCCTTCTGCACCTCGTCTCCGACGTGCACAAGTATCTTCGAGAGGTGGGCGTATCTGGTCTTAAGGCCGTTACCGTGATCTATCAGCACGCAGTATCCGTACGAGCCTTTCTCTCCCGCCTCGACGACAGTTCCGGACCCGGCCGCCCACACGGACGAACCCATATCGCAGCCGATATCAAGTCCGGAATGGAACTTGGATTCACCGGTAAACGGGTCTTTTCTCCAGCCGTACGATGACGTGACGGCTATTCCGTTCACCGGATAATAATCCGGATAATGGTCAAGATAGTAATCTATCTCGTTTGATTCCTGCTTCAGGTGGGCAATCAGTTCATCTGCCTGTTCCGAATCACCCAGTACTTCCCTGATCGTTCTCGATGCCGTATCTATCTCATCGATCGCGGAGTACATACTTCCGGTCCTGGACGATATCGAATCGAATATCTCGAGGTTATTTATCATATCGACAAGTTCCTGAAGTTTTGCTTCTTCTGCTTCGGTGACCTGCGAAAGATCCTGCTCGTGTTTAACGATCAGTTCTTCGATATATGCTTTGCTCGCGAGTATATCTGCTTCTTTTTCCCTGAGCTCTGCCTTCTGCTCTTCCGTCAGTTTCTCGTATTCTTCGATGACGGCGCTGAGCGTATTTATGTTCGCGGCAAGGGATTCTTTTATGTTTCCGTTTTCTTCGTAGAGTGTTTTATTATTCAGGCGGAGTTCTTCGTTCGTTCTGCGCATATTGCAGAATCCGACTGCTATCGCAAGCACGAGGCCAACGGCGCAGACTGCTCCGATCGACTGAATAAGCGACTTTCCGAAGATGCTGTCAATACCCGAGCGGATCTTGCGGGACGAGAATGCTTTCCTTCTGACGTATACCCTGCGGGCGGTGCGTTTGCTCACGCGTCCGTCTGCCACATCCATCCAGAGCCTGTCAACTATTTTTTTTGATTCGTTCTTATCTGGCGTGTAAAACCGCATTCTGTTCCTGCTTCCGTCGATGCCGTTCCGCGAGTGCCTGCTGCGTGGAGTTCGCGCCGCAGAGCGGATGTCCGGTCATCTTTGCTTCATAGTTATTTAGCCACGCCGCGACACAAGTCGGACATGAACAGAGTGATTTTACCACACGGTCTTTTAAAAAGCAACAGGAAAAATACGCGTTTGTTCACTTATTCCGTGAACAATTGATTTGTTAATACCCTCTTTGTCATTCATTTCCGTATCCGAGCGCTGTCTCCTGGCTTTCGGCAGCGCTGAAAGCTTTCGCGCGTCATAGCAAATGTCCGGGAATCGCTGGTTTGCTATGACGGGAGCAGCGCCCGCTATAAAAAATGACCGAGTCCGGACTAGAGACGGCGCCTGCTGTGAAGTCTAAATGGCCTCTTTCCCTGATTCCGTGAATAATACGGAAACTGCCCCAGGCATATTTTCCCTGGTCAATGTATCTATGCCCCTCCTTTGGCGTACTGTATCTTTTTTTGCTGATTTCAAGATTCGGGATACATCATTGGGCAGCGGATGTATCCCTTTTTCTCATATCGCTAATTTGGGATACAACAGAAAGCGCTGGATGAGTCAAGGTCCAAATTACGGCAAAATTCGTTTAATCTCATTTCTATACTGTAACCCGTTACGGCAAAAAAGGCCCGATTTTCATAATCTGCCGTAAACTCCGGGCTGCCCGGGCTCTAGAAGGCAAAAATGAGCGCCAGGGCGGAGTGAACGAATCAGGTTTCAGATCAAGGCACGCTGAACACATATGTCAGCAATATTATGCCCGCGCCGTATGCAAGGAAAACGAGCAGCGCGATGAGATCAAGCTTCGAAAACTTCATGACGCGGTACCTTGTACGGCCGCTGCCGCCGCGATAGCAGCGGGCATTCATTGCCTGCGCCAGCTCATCCGCCCTTCTCCACGCGCTGATAAACAGTGGGATCAGTACGGGAATGTAGCTCTTAACGCGCTCGATCAGACGCCTGCTGTCGAAATCCGACCCCCTTGCCGTCTGAGCCTTGATAATTCGGTCGGTCTCATCGGCAAAGATAGGAATAAACTTAAGCGCGATACCCATCATCATTGCCGCCTCGTGGACCGGAAAACGCACGATCTTAAGAGGACGCATAAGCGCCTCCAGACCGTCGGTGAGATTGACCGAAGTCGTTGTATACGTCACGACCGACGCTCCTATCACGAGAGAGATCACGCGAAGCGCCATTTTAGCGCTGAAAATGATCCCGTCCTTGTAAATGTGAATGAACTTCCACGACCAGAGCAGCTCTTTGCCCTGAAAGAAGAAAATATTGATCACGAACGTGATGGCAATAATAAACAGCACGGCGCGCAGGCTTCTCAGCACATATTTGAACGGAATGTGCGCTGAAATAAAAACGGCAGCGAGAAAAACGGCGGTCAATGCGTACGCGCTGAACGATTTGATCAGCAGCACGAGCACCATGAACGCAAGAGTAGCCAGCAGCTTCGTGCGCGGGTCAAGGCGGTGTATGAAGGACGAGCCGGGAAGATATTGACCGAAAGAGACTTTCATTGTCCGGCCACCTCCCCTTCAGCCTTCAAACGCCCGGTGAGCGCAAGTATCTCGCCAGCCGCGTCCTCGACCGTATATATTTTCCTTGAAATGCTGATCTCCGGCAGCGCCTCATTCAGCCTGTGGAACAGCTTCGAAAGCTGTGGTACCGTCAGCCCCATATCCTCGAGCGCCTGCTCGTTCTCAAAAACGTCCGCCGGTTCGCCGAACATCGAAACGCGGCCGTGATCCATAACAAGTACGCGGTCGCAAAGGCGCGCGACGTCGTCCATACTGTGCGAAACAAGAATGACCGTATTCGCGTTTTTCTTATTAAGTTCGCTGCAGATCTCGAGAATGCTGTCGCGCCCCGCCGGATCGAGACCCGCGGCAGGTTCGTCGAGCACGAGAATGCCCGGCTTCATCACGAGGATCCCCGCGATCGCGACGCGCCTCTTCTGGCCTCCCGAAAGGTCGTAAATCGATTTTTCGCGCACGTCTTTCGGGTCAAGTCCCACCTGCACGAGCGCTTCGTCTACTCTCTTTGCGGTCTCTTCTTCGGAAAGGCCGTCGTTCCTTATACCGAACGCTACGTCGCGAGCAACGGTCGATTCGAAGAGCTGATATTCGGGGTACTGGAACACGAGTCCAACGCGCCTGCGCATCGATTTCACGTTCGCTCCGCCCATCTGTTCGCCGCCGATCGATATCGATCCATCTCGCGGTTTCAGCAGGCCGTTAAGGTGCTGTACGAGCGTGGATTTTCCGCAGCCGGTGTGACCGATTATGCCGATAAACTCACCGTCACCTGCGCTGAAACTGACATTTTCGATTGCATTGTGAGCGTTTTTTGCATCGGAATTATACGAATACGTTATCCCGTCCGCTTCGACAGAATTCGGGCCTTCTCTGAACACATACGGATGCTTCGACTCGCGCCGGTCAGACTCACGCTTTTGCATTGACGCCAGATCGGACAGTTCGGGCAAAGCTTCGGCGCGCAGAAGATCCGCGAGCACCGGGAGCGCTTCGTCGACAGTTATAATATCCGCCGGTATTTCGAGGCCTTTTTCACGGAGGACAAACGCGAGCGCCGTGACAGCGGGAACTTCAAGGCCGCACGCGCGCATCTCCGCCGGTCTCGAAAAGAGTTCCTTGGGAGTGCCGCTCATAGCGATCATGCCGTTGTCGATGACAACGACGCGGCTGCACGCGGCAACTTCGTCCATGTGGTGCGTTATATGTACGATCGTGATGCCATGCTCTTTATTAAGCATTGACGCGACCTTCATTACTTCTCTGCGCCCGACAGGATCGAGCATCGCCGTAGCTTCGTCGAGGACAATGCATTTCGGCCTCATCGCGAGTATTCCGGCTATCGCAAGGCGCTGTTTCTGGCCTCCGGACATCTGGCTCGGCTCTTTCGCAAGGCGGTCACCAATCCCGACCGTTTCTGCCGCCCATTTTACGCGCTCGACCATTTCCGGCCGCGGCACACCCATATTTTCCAGACCGAACGCGATATCCTCCTCGACAGTGGCGCCGATGATCTGGTTATCCGGGTTCTGGAAAACCATTCCGACGCGCGACCGGAGTTCCCACTCCATATCTTCGCTGGAGGTATCGATGCCGTCAACGATCAGCGTGCCTTCGGACGGTATGAGCAGCGCGTTCATCAATTTTGCGAGTGTGGATTTTCCGGAGCCGTTCCTGCCGATCACGGCCAGGAATTCTCCGCGTTTTACGGTGAGGTCAACGTTTTTCAGCGCTTTTACGTAGCGGATGCCGTCTTTTATCTCGTCATTCTTATCGTCTTTCTGACCGGCAGCGTCTTCGCCGCCTTCGCTCACTTCTTCGTCGTCAACAGATATTTCATAGGAATACGAAACGTTATCGAACGTCATGAACTCGTTCGACAGCGGAAGTTCGTTGTTTTCAATTTCCGCCTGCGGTAATGCAGTTTGTTTCTTTTTCTTTCTGCCAAACATAAAACAGCGCCCCCTCCTGGAAGGCGTCTGTTTATTCTACCATTTTCGAAAGCAGACTGCAATTCTAATTGCGCAACGTCAGAACTGTTTTAATACACGCGGTCAGCGCGGACGCGATCTGCTCCGGAGCGATGTCTGGAACGTGGATAAAGCCGGCCGGAAACGATTTGTAAAAGCCGCAGGAAATATTGCCGCGCATCAGCCTGTAGAACAGGTCATTGCACACGTACGTACCGGCGGAAAAAGAAAGAGAAGAGCTGATACCGAGAGAATTGACCGCACTCACCATTTCGAGATTCGGAAGGGTTGAAAAAAGACCGTCGGGACCGGCGGGATCGATCTTCTCCCACGATGGGCGAAAACCGGAATTATCGGCAGATGAAGCATGCATGAGATTTACCGCGATCACCTCGGGAGTGACGCTTTTCCGCCCCGATGCCAGACCTGTGCAGATCACGGCGTCAGGCTTTTCGTCAGCCATTTCCGCCTTAAGCACCTCGTACGCTCTGCCGTACACGACAGGAAGTCTGACTTTAACGACCTCGGCCGAACTTGATCCGGCGATTATACGCTCAGGCACAAGTTTAACACCCTCCCACGACGGATTAACGGCCGCACCGCCGAAAGGTTCGAACCCGGTCAATATTATTTTAAACTCTTTTCCGGCCATATTTCAGCACTCGCGTATCGCTGTAAAGCGCCATGAAAGCTTGGTATCCCAGACAATTCCGCTTCCGCAATAAGGACAATATTTGTGCGCCGTCGTATCGATCGCTCCTCCGCACTGCGTGCAGATCATAAGCTTCTTCGGAATACCCTCTTCGGACAATTTAAGTGTGGAATCGATCTGGTACCTGTCCTCCGACCGCCTGCCTCCCGCGGTATATCCGACTGTGGCAATATATGTGATCGTGGCGTATTCTTTTGTTTTCAGGTAGTTCCTTACTGCGCAGTCGTGGAAGTTGATATCCGTAACTTCCGCCGGAGTCTGGGAGCGGGGGATCATTGCCACAAGATCATTCTCAACGTTGCTGTTTTCGAACTCTTCGATCTCGCCGAACCTGATCTTCAGGTATTCGGTAAGCAGGAGAGAAACGGCATTTTTTGCCTCCGGCATATGGAAGTCCGGGAAATCGTTAAGGATGCGCGGCAGATATATCGAAGTGGCTCCGAACAGAGTGCGCTGGGTAGGATTTTCGGCTTCTTTCGAACCGTCCTGAAACGCCTGTTTAAGGTCGCTCATGCGGATACCTCCGAGCAGCCCGTCGGTGATCTTCGTTTTCCAGTTTGCAATAGCGCGGATAATGCTAAGAATGACAAAAACGACGAATAGGATCCCCAGGATACCGAATATCGCATACGCCCATTTAAAACCGAGAACGCTGATTATTTCAAATGCCGTTTTCATTCCGCGAACGCCCCCTTAAGTCTGCGGTCGATCTCTCTGTCGGTCTCTTTCTCCGCCAGATCCGCCCTTTTATCATAGTTCTTCTTACCGCGGGCAATGCCTAAAAGCAGTTTTACGCGGCTGCCTGAAAAGTATATTTCGAGCGGCACGAGTGTAAGGCCTTTCTGCTTTACATACCCGAGCAGTCTGGCTATCTCCTTTTTGTGAAGAAGAAGCTTCCGGTCGCGCACCGGGTCTCTGTTGAAAATATTACCGTGCTCGTAGGGAGAAATGTGCATGCCGCACACGAACATCTCTCCGTTCCTTACCTGCGCGTACGAATCTTTAAGATTTACTCCGCCGCGGCGCAGTGATTTGACCTCGGTACCGACAAGCACGATGCCGCATTCGACAGTTTCTTCTACAAAGTAGTCGTGATATGCTTTTTTATTTGAAGAAATCAGTTTCTTTCCGCCTGCCATACCGGTATCCTCCGAAAGCCTCCTGTTTACCTGTCCGGCCCGTTTTTACCGCGCCCGGATCCGGCAAAATATGCCGCCACGGCCGCTATTAAGCATACCATACCGGCTATAAGATAGACAAGCGGAAATATGCTGTCAGTGCCGTAAATGAAGAAGACGCCCTTGAGCAGCGAAGCGGCGGTCAGGCACGCGCAGGACCAGCGGTAGATGCTCCGCGGATATTTTCCCGGACGCCTGAGCTTTTTAAAAATCAGAAACATTCCGGCAGCGCCCGCGCCCATCGCGAGCGGTATGACGAACGCAAAACGCATGAAAGGCGTTTCGATGCCGTGGCTGAAGTGTTCGTAAACAGCCCCGAAAATGAGCAGAAACAGGCTTATGGCCGCGTATGCGGCAATGACCCTTCCCGGGCAGTACGGGGCCGTTTCCGGGCATTCTGGCGCGGTTTTTTCGCATTCTAAGCTGTCACTTGAAGTAGACAATGTCCGAAACACCCCTTTCCTCTATTGTTGTCCCGTACGAAGTGGGCTGGTTAACGATGCGGCCCATGAAATACATTGACGACGAACCGCCTCCGTCCAGATTGTATGCCTGTACCGCTCCGTGCTCAAGAAGGAATCCGGCAAGTTCGTAAAGCGTCAGTCCCGCGTTTACCTCCGTGCGCCCGTCCGAAACGATGCACAGAAAATGAAGCGGCTCAAGCATGGCGATCGCTGTTCTGGGATTGCTCTCTAGGTGCGCTTTTACTTCGTCGTTTTTATCTACCGCGACCGCTCCGTCGATCACAAGTCCGGGGCCGAACGTGAACGCCTGCCAGCAGCCCTGATCCAGAAGATCTTTTGCGGAAATGCGGTTTTCTTTTACTATCTTCATGCTCCCGTCCGTCATAACGGCGAGGCAGTCTCTTCCCGCGGAAGAATCACGGTAAAGCTTTCCGTTGCGTATAACGTATCCTTTGTTCCGCGCGCCGTAGTAGTCTCCGTTGATGGCAAATATCGCGTCATTGTCTTTTGCTATTTTCGAAGTGTATTCCTTGTAATTCCTGCCGAACGTGTCTTTTGCAAACGCGGTGCGGAAATACTCGGCGGTACGGAGGTATATTTCAGCCACGTGAACGTCTGTGTCAAGGTATCTGTACGTCGTGATCTTTATATTGATATTTGCGTCAATATAATAATCTTCGCCGCTCTGTACTTCTCCGTCCGTGAATTTAGAAGGCGTGGGAGAAGGTGTCGGGGGGGCCGTAGGTTCGGGAGTGGCGGTCGGAGTAGGCTCGGGCGTCGGAGAAGGAGTTAACGTCGGCTCCGGAGTTCCGGACGATTCAGGCGTTGCTGTTTGCGTTTCTTCGGTCGGAGCAGGAGTTATATCCGGTTCTTCGGAGGCGGGAGTTTCGCCGGAAGCGGGAGTTTCGCCGGAAGGTTCATGCATAGCGGTTTCCGAATTAACCACCGGAGCCGCCGTGGCAAAGAAAAATGTTCTTTCCGATTCGATCGGTGCCGATTTGGACTTTCTCGGAATGACAAAAACATATAAAAGCGTGAATACCGTAAACAATACGAACACACACGCAAAAATAACATTATGCTTCTGGTTTCTGAGAAAATTTCTCACCCCGGAGGCCTCCGAAAGATAAAATCCAGCGCTTTTTATGCGTTGATGCCGAAATACTTCTCCATATCGCTCACGAGTTTAAACTGCGTGCGCGCGCGGTCGAGGTTATGACCGGGTCTGGAGATCGAGAAATAATTGTCGCCGTCGATGTAGTCGCCAAGGAATCTCATGCCGCACTCGTACGTGAGAAGTATTGACGAGAGAGGCAGAAGTTCGATCTCTTTTTCGGTGAGCACATCCCCGACTTCCGCGAGGTACCCTTTTTTATATGCGTCGTACAGTTCGGGCACGAAATTTACGAGCGAAAGATCAGGCTCATCTTCTGCCGCGGAACTGGCGCCGAATCTGATGCTGTCTCCGAAGTCGTACAGCGCGGAACCGGGCATAACGGTGTCAAGGTCAATAAGGCAGAGCACGTCGCCCGTTACGTCATCCATAAGAACGTTGTTAAGTTTTGTATCATTATGCGTGACTCTGACCGGCACTTCTCCGGCGGCAATGGCGTCAAGCACGATCCCCGCGTACCCGATGCGGTCGAGGACGAATCTGATCTCTTCCTCACACCCGCTCTTCCTGCCTGCCGGATCTGCGGCAACAATCTTCTTAAAATCATTGACGCGCGAAACAGTGTTATGGAAATTCGGGATCGTCTCATAAAGCTTGTCCGCGGGGAAATCGGAAAGAAGCTTCTGAAAACGTCCGAGAGCTATTCCCGCTTTTTCGAAATCTTCCACGCGTTCGACCTTTTCGTACGAAGTGCATCTTCCAAGGAACGTATAAGCGCGCCAGTACTCGCCGCTTCCGTCGATGTAAAGATATCCGCCGTCTTTAGCCTTTATGAAATGAATCGTGGCGCGCTCTGCGTCTCCGCCCGCCAGAGCGGTCTTCCTGCGGATATGCTCAGTGACACGGACAACATTATCCATAAGCTCGCGCGGCATTTTGAACACTTTCGTGTTGATGCGCTGAAATACGTACTCGCTTAAAACGCCTCCGTCATTATATGTTATGCGAACAGTTTTGTTGATATGTCCGTTGCCAAGCTTTTCCACACGGACTATAGTTCCTGCGATCTCGAATCCTTCCGTTACTTCCTGAGGGATGATACTCTCCTCAGCCTTCCTGATATTATCCACTACTGTATGTTCCTTTCAATTGTGTATGCCAAAAATAAACTGTGCGCCGCTGTCAGGGCGTTCTGTCACAGTTTTCCGTATTCACCGACTTCAAGCACGAAATACGTCGCGCCTCCGACGGTAACGTTCTTCTGAGTATTCTGGGGCCCGGAGATCCTCCCGAAAGCATCAGTCGAAGGCATGGGCTTCGTCCTGGTAGCGCAATACTGACCAAGCAGTTCTTTCAGCGCCGAAATGCGCTCATCCTCAGTGCCTATCAGCAGCGTGGTATTTCCCACCATAAGGAATCCTCCCGTCGTCGACAATCTCGTAACGAAAAATCCTTCCTTTGTGAGCGCGGACGTCACGATCGCACTGTCGTCATTATTTACAATCGCAAGTACCAGTTTCATTTCATCAATCCTTTCAAAAATCCGAATCATATATCTGCCGAAAGCAGTTTCAGGCTGTCCCTGTCCATCTTCCGGTAATCGATTATTTCGTATCTGTTATCGTTGGAGTCGCGCACAAGAATGCGTCCGTCGTATAGCTGCTTTATATCCGCGTTCCTGTTTCTGATCCTCAGCTGCTGGATCCCTCTGTCCGTTTTAACAGTCCATTTAAGAACACCGTATTTTTCCGTGCGCTCGAGGAGACCGGTTATTTTCGGTATCAGATAATACTCCCTGAGACAGTCGACGATGACTTCCCTGGACTCCGGAGAAAGAGTCTCAACATCGCGTATTATAGCATGTTCCTTACCCTCTGAGTCAAGCAGAGTTATATATTTCATTCTTCCGCTCACCGGGAACAGCCTTCTGGGCTCGAGATCTTCAACGATCTCGCCTGTGTAAAGCTCCATATCGACCAGGCAGATATCCTTCCGCACGAATTTGGCCATATTTCCGTCAACGTAAAATCTTGCCATATCTGCGCCTCCTTAATCGAAGTTTTCTTCTTTTTTGCTGCGCGCGAGCTGATCCGCCATCGTCTGGATCTGGACAAGCTTGTAGTATTTGCCCTTCAGTTCCATCAGAGCTTCCGGCGTATCGTTTTCGATTATGCGGCCCTGGTCAACGACGATTATCCTGTTGGCCTTACGGAGCGTTGACAATCTGTGAGCGATCATCAGCGTCGTTCGTCCGCTTATCAGCCTCTCGATAGCTTCCTGGATAAGGTGCTCTGTTTCGGAGTCAACGGCCGCCGTGGCTTCATCGAATATGAGCAGCGAAGGATTTTTAAGCACGGCGCGGGCGATCGAGACTCTCTGCCTTTCTCCTCCGGACAAGCCCACCCCCCTTTCACCCAGGACCGTGTCGTATCCGTCGGGCTGGCGGGCAATGAACTCGTGCGCGTTTGCCACCTCCGCCGCGTGTATGACTTCTTCGACGTGGGCGTCAGGCTTTCCGTAGGCAATGTTATTATACACCGTATCGCTGAACATCATCGGATCTTGTTGCACGAAACCGATCTGCGACCGGTAATACTGCAGGTCGATGTTTTTGATATTCACGCCGTCGACGAGTATCTCGCCTTCGTAATTATCGTAAAACCGCATAAGCAGGTTCACGAGCGTCGATTTACCCGATCCGGTCGTGCCCACGATACCTACTATCTCGCCTGGCTCTATCGTCACGTTCACGTCAGAAAGAACTTTCTTGGTGCGGTCGAACGAGAAGTTTACGTTGCGGAACTCGATCTTACCGGTGATCGGAGGGCAATTGCCTTTCGCTTCGTCAGGCTCGTCTTCCGCGTCAAGAATATCGAACACTTTTTCGGCGGCCGACAATGCCTGCTGGTACGAATCGTTAAGGTAAGCGAAGAAGTTGACCGGCCCGTAGAACATGCTGGCGTAGCTCAGGAAGGATACCAGAAGACCGGTGGTGAGGCCGCCCGTGCCGCTGATGACCCAGTTACCGCCGATACTCCAGATGAGCAGAGAACCGCACGTCACGAAGAACGAAACGATATGCGGAAACACGGTAGCGATCCTTGCCGCAGACATATCCACGTTCAGCCACTCGCTGTTGTAACTCTTGAACTTATTTACCGTACGCTCTTCTCCGGCGAACGATTTTGTCACGCGTATGTTGGGTATCGTGTCGGTAAGCACCGATACGACTCCGGCCCAGCGGCGCCAGATGCGCCTGTAGAACGGCAGTATCTTGCGGCCGAATATCTTTGCTCCGACGACAACGAGCGGGACAGGTATGATGGACAGCAGCGTGAGTCTCCAGTTAAGAATAAGCATTATGATAATGATGCCTACGCCCAGGAACAGCTGTACGACGACCTCCTGCGATATTCTGAGCATGAATGCCTGCAGCGTGTTCGTGTCGCCGGATATCCTGTTTATGACCGAACCGGTGGAAGTTTTATCGTAAAATCTGAGGGGCAGGCTCTGCGCCTTCTTATACACGTCATTTCTAAGCGAGAGCACTATCCTGTCGCCGCTGCAGCGAAGCAGATATCCGCGCAGTGCGCCTATGAGGTGCTGGAAAATGTACGTTCCGAAAAGCGCCAGCACGATCCAGCCGAGCGCTCCCCTGTTCTTATCAGGCAGGACTTTATCGACGAGTCTTCCCGTCATGTACGGAGGCGCGAGCGCCACGGCCGTCGTAAGCACGGAAAGGAATAGGCAAAAGATGAGCGTTTTGCTCTCCGGCTTTACGTACTTCAGAAGCTTTTTAGCGATCTTACCCTTCGACTGGCAATTAATGCACTCCGCTCCCGGATGGAGCAGCGTCCGGCCGCACTTCGGGCAGACGTTCATCAGCTTTTCATACGTCGCGGCGACAACGTCGTATTCTTCTTCGACCGTTTTTCCGGCGGCAATGTTCTCTATGAACGCCGCGGCCATATCCGCCAGTGTAGCGACGGAGTATGTGAATCTGAATACGTCCTCGTGCGTTCCGTCCTTAAAATTAACGCGCAGCCTTGCGTTTCCGTACATACGCTTGACTTTAGCGTCGGAAACGTCAGAATGCGCGTATTTTTTAAGCGGCTCGCCGCGTTCGGGATCGTAGACCATAAAACCGCTCCCGGTCACGCCGATGGCCGTTGTTTCATATTTTGCTTTAAGAGAAAGATCTCCTACAACTACAAACAGCAACTGCTCGTCAGGCTGAATGCATTCGTTAAAGGCATCGCGGATATTATCCGGAACGTCCTTGTTCGTCAGCACCGATTCCACTTTCATATCGTATTGACCTCCGTATGAAACAGAAAATCTGACAGATTCCGTATTCTGTTTATGTTTTGTCTGAGAATTGACTATCTCATTGCTGCCTTACTGCGGGCCTGTACTGAGAAAGGAGGATCTTGAAGTTTCCGTTGAGAACTCTGAGTTCATCAAGCAGAGCTTTTGTATCCGCGTCTTTCTTCATCTGCACGTGGTAGACAAGTTCGGTCATCGTTCCTCCGCTGACGATACCTACGGAATCAAGCACGAATCCGTCGGTGTATTTCTTCAGCGTTTCTTCGAACAGACCGTCGTAATTAATGCTCTCCGGAACATCAACGAGGAGCGTCTTTCTTTCGCTGACGCCTTTGCCCCTGGATTTGGTGATGCCGTACACGACCATGAAAGCACAGGTGAGCAGCACGAAGATCAGAGCAGGCAGGTAGAGTCCGACGCCAGCGATGAATCCGGCACCCATTCCGAAGAAAATGTATACGAGGCTTCTGGGGCTGATCAGAACGCTTCTGTAGCGGACGATGGCCAGTGCTCCGGCAAGACTGAATGCGCGTGCTATGCTGGTGCCGATAACGGAGAGCAGCAGTGCGACAACGACGGGCACGATGATCACGACGATGCCTATCTCCTCGTCGAACATAAATGCTTTGCACGTAACTTTATACGTGAAGTAAATGATCAGTCCGAGGATACCCGCGACTAAGACGGCTGCTACGGTATTGATGATGTTTGCGCCTGAGTTGATCTCGAGGATTCCGTCAAAGAATTGTTTCAAAGTTTCCATAATCTCTTCTCCTACATATTTGCGACGTTCAAGGCGTGTGCCTTCCGTGTTCCGTTTCAACGTATTCCGCGTACAGGCTCTCGGCCGGCAGCATATTCACGTAATACGAGCAGTATTTCGAAAAAGTCTTGTTCCTGTAACCGTACTTCGATACTATCTTCACGAGCCAGAGAGGAACTTCCTTACCCGTCTTTATCTCGAGCACTGCCACGTTTTCGGGGCAGGAAAGCTTTCCTCCCGTTCCTTTCGAAAGGTCAAGCTCCGTTCCGCGCGTCCGGATATTCAGGTCGAAAGTGATCCTCAGTTCGGGGTCGTTCTTTACGAACAGCGCCAGACGCTCGTAACTGACAACGTTTCTGGGCCTTAGCTTTTTACTTACGATTATAAACTGTAGTTCCCTCAGGATCTGGAGATTCGAAGGGCTGAACCGCCTGAGCTCCTCCGTATTTTCGGCAGTCAGTATGCTGCGCACGTCAATGTCCTCATCGATCTGCTTCTGAGTGAACTCGGTGAAAGCCATAGCATCCGCGAGTTTCATTTTCACGCGGCGTTTAACGACAAGTCCGTTTATTTTTGCTTTGATCTCGAAGTACGAAGGCTCGTTTCCGCCTATCTGCTCGTCAACGACGTTTTCAACGCCTGACGCGGCGCTCATGTCCCCCGCCGAACGGTACACGCGCAGACGTATCTTCTGGCGGTATTTCTGGCCGTTCATCGTCTCGTGGTAGCACTGATCGGTGTCGTTGTCAAAATAGATGCTGGAAAGGCAGTAAAAGCCGTGCCGGTTTGCGTACGCGTCCTTTTCCACATACGGAGACAAGTCCTCCAGCATGGCGTTCATAACGTCATAGGAGACCGGAAATTTAAATTCGTATCTGCAGAAATTATCTGTGAACAACGTTCCATCACCTGTCTTTCCGCCCGTTCCGCACGCGGAAAAGCGTTTGTGTAATTTTAAAGGCAACCGCCTCCAAAGTCAATACCGAAATGGTCAGGTACAGGTAAAAATACAAAAAAAACACGGAAATGTCATAAAACGGATCGACCGCCGCCCGCGGCAGACGAAAATGTCAGTTTTTCACGCGGTTCCAGCTAACGAACTCAGAACGACCGTCCCATGTTCCTCCCGCGGACTGGTAGTCGATCCAGTCGAATCCTCCGTACGAGCACGAAAAAAGCTTTGCCACGGGGATATCTGCGTATGCGACATAAGGCTCCGGATCGAACGGAACGGCACCGTCAATATCCGTAAACCTTTTGTCCCTGGACATTACGATCGGACCGTGGCGGAGGAGAGCAAGGCCGTTGCCCAGATCATTAACGCTGCCGGACGTCAATACCATTTTATCTTCGATCGCGAAATCTACGTCTATTATCATGCCTTCCGCGAACGGTCCGGGCACGACCGCGTATCCCCTGTATTCAGGCAGTTCGGTCCATCCTGCAGGTTCGCCGTTCTTAAGCACCGTAAAGTCGCGCGCATACGGAGGGATGCGCAGAAGGATATTTCCGGCAAAGAACGCACCGCCCCCTATGGCCATCGTCGTCTTCCCCGACTTCGGGAAATCCGAGCGGATGTCGAGCGTCATCTTACCGAAAGCAGCCCTGCCGCTCAGGTAGAAATTGACCACCGGACCGATGCCGGATTGCATAAATGCGATGTACGGAACGATACCGAGGCCCATCGGACCGTTAGCCGTGCAGCAGCTAAGATCAAAATCACCGACTTTGTACGAGAAATTGACCTTGAAATTACGCGTACCGTTAAAGCGCGGGAAATATTCGAAGAACATGCCGTCCGGCTTGAGTGCCGCGATAAGAGCGTTAAAAGCACTCCGTTCGATGCTGTCCGCATAACGCGAATCGCCTTCCAGCCTTAGGATCTGGAGGCAGAGTTTCATCCAGGTGACCGTTACGCACGTCTCCATCATAAGATCGATATCGGGATTCGCCTGCTCTTTTCGCGTAAGGTTCCACTGCTCGCCTGTACCCGGGCCGAGGTTGAACGGTCCGTCTGCGCCTCCCGAGCCAAGCTCGGTGATCTCCTCTTCGATAAGCTTTTCGTATAGGTTCAGCACAGCCTGCCTGTCTTTTTCTCTCCCGGTGACTCTGTAGAATTCGGTCAATCCTTCAAAGCACGACATCATTTCGTACGCTTTGGCAATGCTCTGCTTCGGGTCCCCGTTTCCTCCGACCGAATACGGCGAGCGCCCGGACAATATCGCTTCGAATATGTTTTCTCTCCTGCATCCTCCTGCTTTCACCAGATATTCGGCGAACGCCAGATGTTCAGGCTTGCGGGTAATGTTGTACACTTTAACGACCGGTTCAAGGATAGACGTCGATTCGATACCGTAAAACGCCCAGCCTGTCGACAATATCGGCATTTTTCCGGGTTCGTCTCCGACCTGCGAGATAGTATAATCCAGAAGCGCGCTCAATGCGTTCTTTACACGCCCGAGTTCGGCCTCGCACCAGTCTCTTTCACACGATTCGACCACTTTATAGTATCCGAGGAGCCCGAGCATTATATATTTGCGTTCCCACAGATCGGCCCCCGAGGAACCGTTCGGCTGTTCGTTCTTAGGGGCGGTACTCAGCTCCCCGTCCTCTCCCTGGATCGACAGGAGGTCGCCAACAGCATCGCGCATCTTTTCCAAAAGCCAGGCATCGCCCGTATAGGCGTAGATCTCAGCAGAAGCGCGCATTATCTTTCCCCAGAACTCGCCCGCGGCAAACTGGTTGCGTTTTTCTCTGTAAAAATCGGCCAGGCGCCTGTAATCAAGCACGCTCAGGAGCCCGTTCTCCACCGTTCTGATCTTTCTGTCGAAAATATTATCCGCGGCAAGCTTTACGCTTCCCGGCTTCAGCATGAAAAATCTGTCATTCTTCATAATACACGCCCTCCAGCGACCACGTTTCAGCCCCTGTGATCTTTACGCGGACAATATTTCCTGCCTCGGGGAGTTTTTTCGAACTGCCGCCGTCACAGCCTGCGTCCGCCTCAAAATTAACGATCTTGTTTCCCTCCGTACGCCCGGTCAACCTCATCGCGTTCGTCTTGCTCGGGCCTTCAACAAGCACTTCGAGAGTCTTGCCCACGAGCGCCTCGTTCTTCTCCCTGCCGATCCTGTTCTGCGTCTCGGTGAGCCTCGCAAAGCGCCTGTTTACGACGTCCGAAGGCACCTGATCCGGTCTCGCCGCAGCGGGTGTCCCCTGACGTTTCGAATATATAAACGTAAACGCGGCATCAAAACGCACTTCTTCCAGAAGCGACAGAGTATCTTCGAACTCCTCTTCTGTTTCGCCCGGAAACCCGATCATTATATCTGTTGACAACGTTATATCCGGCACTGCTTCGTACACTTTCCGCACAAGTTCCAGGTATTGTTCCCTCGTATATTTCCTGTTCATTCTTTTAAGTTCCGGCGTGCTTCCCGACTGCACCGGAAGGTGAAGCTGCCTGCATACTTTCGGTTCTTCTGCGATAGCTCGGATCAGTTCCGGCGACAAGTCTTTCGGGTGCGACGTCATGAATCTTATGCGTTTTATATCCGTCTCGCGGCAGATCCTGCGGATAAGCCCCGCAAAGTCGGTGCCGTCGCCTTCCGCGCCTTTCCCGTACGAATTAACGTTCTGACCAAGGAGCATTACCTCTTTAGTACCGCCGTCGGCAAGCTCTTTTACTTCTTTAACGATATCGTCCGGCAGGCGGCTCCTCTCTCTTCCGCGCACGTACGGGACAATGCAGTACGAGCAGAAATTGTCGCAGCCGTACATCACCGTAACGTACGCTTTGAACTTTTCGTCGCGGCTCACGGGCACTCCTTCCGGCAAGCTGTCCTCCGGTTCGGCACCGATCATGCGCCTGCGGTCGAAAATCCTTGCCGCCATATACTCCGGCAGCCTGTATGTATTGCCCGTGCCCATCACAATGTCCACGTGGCGGTACGATTTTTTAATCCGCTCGACGACCCATTCCTGCTCGGTCATACATCCGCAGACGGCAACGATCAGTTCGGGTTTTATCCTTTTTGCTCCTTTTACGGCTCCAAGCTGCCCGAATATCTTGTCTTCCGCGTTTTCGCGCACGCAGCATGTGTTGAATACGATAACGTCCGGAATGAGTGTGAAATTGGTGATGGAGTAGTCCGGCACAATATCGTATCCCATCTGTTTCAGCATTCCTTTGAGCTTTTCGGAGTCGTGCTCGTTCATCTGGCAGCCGAACGTTTTTACGCATGCGGTCAAAGGCTGTCCCGTTTCTCCGACAGCCTTCTCGTTATGCTCTCTTATTTTCTGTGCCAGGCGGCTCATTTCCGCCGTTTTTTCGGGTAATATTTTCATCGTTCGTCTGCCTTTTCGCCGCGGTGCGTGTGCTTTTCGCGCTTCTTTTCGAAGCCCTTCCGCCTGCTGATTATACCATCCGCCCGTGCAATCTGTAAACGGATTTTGTATATGCTTTTTTCTCAGTAACCTGCCCTTTTTCCCGTCCGGCGAAGCAGTGCCATTTGCAACTTGCCATTTTCCCTTTGCAATTTGCCATTTCCCATTGTTCCTTCCCCTTTATTGACTTCCCGTCCGGTTGCAGATATAATAGCGGTACTGCAATGAGCGAGAAAAGCGAAAAATATGCAAACAAAAATTGCCGCAAGGCGAAAAGAAAGGTGTATTAATATGGCAGACCGTATAGTTCTCAACCCGATCTCGTACCACGGACACGGAGCGATCGAAAACATCGTTCCCGAACTCGTTTCAAGAGGCAAGAAAAAAGCCTTCGTCGCGACCGATCCCGACCTCGTAAAATTCGGCGTCGCTGCAAAGGTGACCGATCTCCTCGATAAAGCGGGTTTCCCGTACTTCGTTTATTCCGACATTAAAGCAAATCCGACCATCGAAAATGTTAAAAACGGCGTTGCCGCGTTCAAAGCCGCGGGCACTGACTGTATAATCTCGGTCGGAGGCGGCTCCGCGATGGACACCGCAAAAGCGATCGGAATCATTATCACAAACCCTGAATTCTCAGACGTCCGCTCGCTCGAAGGCGTTGCACCGACGAAGAACCCCACGGTCTTCACTATCGCAGTACCCACGACCGCCGGAACTGCCGCCGAAGTAACAATAAACTACGTCATCACCGACGTCGAGAAAAAGCGCAAATTCGTCTGCGTCGATATACACGACATACCCGAAGTTGCCGTCGTTGACCCCGACATGATGTCGTCGATGCCCAAAGGCCTCACCGCCGCGACAGGTATGGACGCATTGACCCACGCGATAGAAGGATACATCACGAAGGGACATTGCGCGATCAGCGATATGTTCCACCTCGAGGCGATCAGACTGATAGCGAAAAACCTCCGCGCCGCGGTCAACAACGATCCCGACGGACGCGAAGGAATGGCGCTCGGACAATATATTGCCGGCATGGGCTTCAGCAACGTCGGCCTCGGCATAGTTCACTCTATGGCTCACGGACTCAGCGCGCTGTATGACACACCGCACGGCGTTGCTTGCGCGATCATCCTCCCGATAGGCCTCGAGTACAATAAACCCGCCGCCCTCGAGCGTTACCGCGCGATCGGAAAGGCGATGGAAGTTCCGTATATTGATACCATGACCGATGCCGAAGCAGCCGACGCGACCATCGCGGCAGTAAGAAAACTCTCCGCAGACGTCGGTATACCGGCAGACCTCAGCGGGATCGTAAAGAAAAAGGACGTTATGTTCCTCTCCGAATCCGCGTACGCCGATGCGTGCCGCCCCGGCAATCCCCGCGACACCTCCGTCGAAGACATCGCTAAACTCTATCGCGACAATATGTGACAAGTCATTTAAACTCAAACCGCCGCAGGCGCTGCTTTGCGTCCGCGGCGGTTTTATTATACCTAAATTTTGCGTTCATAATGCGGCTTTCCTTATCGCCTGCGCCGTCTTCTCGGCACAGCGCCTGTAGCCCGCTTCAGTGAGGTGGAGCAGATCCGGGCACTTGTAGTAATGCTCATCCTCCAGGCAAAGAGAATAAAGATTATTGACCGCGACGCCCTCGCTTCTCATAAATGCGACAGCCGCGGCATTGTATTGTTCGACCCATTCTTTTTCGTAATAGGCGCGCGGGACACCTTCTTTTATCAAAGCCGCCTCAGCCTCTTTAGGCAGGATCGGAGTCGTCGTGGCAAAAATCGGCACGGCGCCGTTCTGGCGGATCTGTTCGAGGATCCGGCCAAGGAAGTATACGTACTCGTCAACGGGATGTATCGCTTCCTTCATTGGCGCTTCGACATTCATGTCCCAGTATCCGTTGTTCCAGTGGACAACATCAAATTTACCGTAATGTTTGAAGAACTGGTTCGCCTGCCAGAGCGTGTACGCCGCGAAACGACCGTTGTCAACATCGTCGTATATCACTTCGAACTCGCCCGCCAGTAACTCCTTCACATACTCATCATAACCCATCCTGATAGAATCACCAAGCAGCAAAACCCTTTTCATTTTTCTCCTTTCATCGCGGGACGTAGCTTCAGCTGCGTCCCCGATCCCGCATCAAAACCGCTCTGCACGGCGCGCCTTCCGCTCCTCCGAGATTCAGCGGCGCAGCACTGAGCAGATAAACACCCGCGTCAACTTCCTGAAGCCTGATTCCCTCAAGCAAAACGATATCCGCACCTAGCATTATAAGATGCACTTCCATCGGAGCGTCCTCAGGGCCGACAGTCTGAGACTCGTTTCCAAACAGCTTTATTCCGGCGTCAGCGAAGACCTGCGCGCCTGCTTTCGTAAGTATAGCCTTCCCTTTTACCAATATCCTCTGCGCGGAACACGGATCAGCCTCCTTCGCCGCAGACAGAATATCCGCCGCATCATTTGCCCCGATCTCGCCCTCAAACTCCGCCACAAAAGCGTACCCGACGAAATTGTCCAGCCTGACCTGATCGATCGTTTTACCGTCATTGACAAAATGATTCGGAGCGTCAACATGCGTTCCGTTGTGCGCACACATACTGAATGCGGTCAGGTTGCAATGCGCTCCGTCATCCATACTCGCGAGCTGCTCACGTTTCGGGCAGGGATCTCCCGGATATACAGCGCATCCGAACACTTCCTGTGAAATATCAAAAATCTCCATACATTAATCTCCGTTTCACGCTGCGCCCGAGACCGGCTCAGGCCCACTTGTAGACCGCATCGATCGTCTTCCCGTCCCGCATCTTTATAACGAAATTGCCCGGGAGCATCCTGTCTTCTCCGCCTTCTTTATACATAACAAAAAACGTCGATGTCAGGTACTCATTATAGCACCGCGCATTGTAGATATTGACGTAAACCAGCTCGAGCGGCCCGTTCAGCACAATTTCATTCTTTTCGAGCGTCGTGCGGACAATATTTTCCGTCTCGGCTCTGAACGCGTCGATCGCTTCCGCCGTACGGCGTACGGCTTCTTCCTTTCCGGGAAAACTGCCGCCGGACGGTTCGTGCTCTTTCAGAAGCGGAAGTATCGCGGGGCGCTCAGCTGTATCAAACGAATAAACTCCGGCGCGGACAAGGGCGTTTACAACGAGTGCTCCTGTATAGTAGCAGGATATCCTGATCGGGAAAAGATGTTCGGGCTTCGTCATTACCGCCCGCATCTGCTCCGTCAGCTCGTGCGCTTTGCTTTCGTTAAGTTGCATAAGCACCTGCCATTCGACGTAGTTCGCGGTCCCCTCTATCTCCTCCGTCCTTACCTCGTACGAGAACTGGTACGGGAACTTTTCGCGGCGCAGGCTGCGAAGAGACATCAATTCGCTGAATGCTGCGCTGTCAAAGCTTTCGGTCATAGCCAGCAGAAGTTCATTCTCGCGCAGTTTGATGCCCAGATTTTCAGCATCGTACTCGTACCTGACCAGTGCCTCAAGCTCGTCCGGCCAGCAGTCCCATCCCTGAAGCCGCTGGAATCCGTGGAACATTTCATGAACGATCTTAGAAGTCAGGACGGCTGTTTCAAGTTCTCCGGAAACCATCCAGATCGCGATCTGCTCCCCGTTGTAAACGATCGACGTGTTCGCGCAGAAAGCATCAGTCTTCTCGACGAACCTGCCGTCAAAAAAGCATTTATTGTCATCGTACAGCGCAAATTTCAGCGGCGCGAAACCGGGCCAGATGGCATCAAAATCAAGCTTAGATATTGCCACGGCGACATCGTTATATAATAGTTCCAGATCCATAATAAATCACTCCTTCGCCAAAAAACGCCGGAATTTAAACAAAAATGCGGATAATGAGCAGCGCTGTGCCGATCACGGCGAGGGCGATCCCGATCACCAGAGAGACCGTCATTCTGCGCTGAAGCCTTTGGTAAAGGTCCGCCGAACCGTCAAGCGTGTGGTAATACGCGAACCGGTTCAGCGCCGCGAAAAGCATTGACACGACACCGGCAACTATAATTATTATTCCGAAGATCAGCAGCAGTTTTTTCATTTATTATCACCCTTCAAAAAACGCAATCATTTTCTTTAACTCTACCCTGACCTTTTCCAGGTCGCTGCATGTAAGGAGCGGAATAAGGTCGTTGACCTCTTCAACACTTTTATCCCACCACTTGAACCGAAGGAGAAGTTCGATCAGTTCGTCGTCAAAACGCTTTCGCAAAGGCCTGGCGGGGTTTCCCGCAACGATCGTGTACGGTTCGACGTCGCTCCCGACAACGCTGTTCGCACCGATGATCGCACCGTCGGCAATATGCACTCCGGGCAGGATCAATGCGTTCTGCCCGATCCAGACGTCGTTGCCCACGACTGTATCTCCCCTGATCGGCAGATCTGAAAGTTCCGGCGGCTGCATATCCCAGCCCTCGAGCGTATAAAACGGAAACGTTGTCACCGCGTTCAGCTGGTGATTTGCCCCGTTCATGACGAATTCGACACCCGCTGCGATCTGACAATATTTGCCGATGATCAGTTTATCGCCGATCCATTCGTAGTGATGCGTGACGTGGCTTTCGAACTCTGAATCGGCAATGTAAGTGAAGTCGCCGACAATGATATTCGGCTTTTTTACCGTCGGTTTTACGTATATTTCTTTTTCGTATCCGCTGATTGGATGGATCACGTCAGGATCCGGAAGTTTACCGTTTTTCATATCCATTCGTCTTAATTCGTCTTTATTGCCCCGCCGTCAATGCGGCTGTTCTCTGCTTTTTTAATTGCCCGCCTTCCCCGGGCAGCGCTTCTTTCCTCAATTATCTGCGTCATTTTACCACTTTTAAGCAGTTTCTTCAATGTTGCCCTCATGCATTCAGTGAACAAATTGATCTTTATGAATGCTTTCGCTTCCAGGCGGCGAAAATGAGCGGCGGAGCAGGTATTTAAACTGTTAAAATAAAAAAAGAAAGCCCGTCGTGACCTGGGCTTTCCTGATGATGCCGGCGGCGGGGGTCGAACCCGCACGGGTGATTAGCCCAACGGATTTTGAGTCCGTCACGTCTGCCAATTCCATCACGC
>JAGADO010000131.1 GCA_017613535.1 Clostridia bacterium
AGTCTTTTTCGTTTTTCACTTTGAATCATATCCTTTCTAACTTAAATATGTCTTAAATTTGTAATTGACCCTTCAGCACTTCACAGCCGATAATTAAACAATAGACCGGTTCAAAAAGAAATCATGCGAAGCTTGCAACGAGCCATGTTTAACGCATTTACTATAGCGGCTTTTGACAATTTTTGCAATAAAGCGCATATTATTTCCCGAAAAATCAACGGGAAATATTCGGAAATTTCAGGAAATATCTGATAATTCAAAATCCTGCCAATGTTTCATTCCTTTACAAAAAAGAGGTGTTATATTATAATCACAACAGGTTCTGCATGAAAAAAACAGAGTAACATAAAACGGAGGGCTCTTTTATGATTGACCGGATCGACAGGAACAAGCTGCTCATAGGAGCGTACAACCTCTCGGAATGCGCGCGGACGGAAGCACACGTGAGAGACATAAAGAAATGCGGCGTTGACATGATCGTATGCCTCAGAACGCCGTTGAAAGAAACGCTTGACCTCTTCCAGAAATACGGGCTGGGAAGCATCGCAAGCGGAATTGTCCCCGGCTGGTGGGGCGGCGACGGAGAACGCGCCGGAAAGCTCGGCGAGATCAATCCCACAGGAAAATACGTGGAAGCCGCGGCGAAATTTATTGACCACCCCGCGATCTGGATGATCGACATCGGCGACGAGCCTTCGGCGCTCGATTTTGACCGATACGGCGAGGTCGTGCAGATCATGCGCGGACTTTTCCCGAACCAGCTCCCCTACCTGAATCTGTACCCGAACTACGCGTCAGTCGCCGAAAACTCCGACAGCCAGACGCTGAACCAGCTCGGCACGGTGAATTACGAAGAACACATAAAAGAGTATGTCGAAAAGGTCCCGCTACCGTATATCAGCTACGATTTTTACGTTTATCCGATGGGCGATGCCGGACCGGCAATGATGTACGATAATTTCCGCATCGTGGCGGATGCGTGCAGAAACACCGGGCGTGATTTCTGGTTCATTCCGCAGTGCAACGGGCGGAACGAAGGCGATCTGACGACGGTCAATCAAATGCTGTTCCAGGCTTACTGCGCGCTTGCGTACGGCGCCGTCGTGATCAACTGGGCCTGCTGGAGCCCCGGCTGGTGGTGCAACAACATTCTTGACGCTCAGGGCAACAGATCTGTCCAGTACGATAAGCTTCGCGTCGTGAACGAGGAGCTCCACCGCTTCGGCGAGCGCTATATGGATTTCAGGAACGTAAACACCCATCTGATCGGTTTCGACAGCCTTCCTTCCGTGAAAGATCATCCGTCGCTGCGCGTAAAAAAAGCACTTGATTGCGGCTTCGTGCGCGGCCTCCGTGCAGAAGGCGCCTCGCTCGCAGTCGGTGAAATGGTTGACAGATCCGATCCCTCGCGCCATGCTCTGCTGATCGCAAACGTCACGGATTATATGGACTCCGCGCCGGCCAAACACACAGTCAGGTTCCGTTCTTTGTCCGATGACGTTCGAATCCTGTACGGTGCGAAGGCAGGTACGATCTCCGTTTCCCCTGTTCCGGACTCAAACGGTTTGCGCGAGTATTCGTTCGAGCTGGATAACTGCGGGGGCGCGCTGGTGGAGATAAAGTAAGATGCAAAAAGGCAAAAGAAATCTCATAAGCGACGTGCCGGGAGTGCTTGTCGGCCACTGCACGCTATCGGGCGGAGACGTACAGACAGGCGTGACGGCGATATTGCCCCACAGCGGCGACATATACCACGAAAAATGCCCGGCGGCATCGCACATCATCAACGGATACGGTAAAAGCACAGGTCTGGTCCAGATCGACGAACTCGGAAACATCGAGACGCCGCTGATTTTGACGAACACGCTCGGCGTAGGCGACGCTTTTGCGGCGTGCGTCCGTTATATGACAGAACGTAATCCTGGCATCGGGCGCGATGAAGGCACCGTTAACCCGGTTATCCTCGAATGCAATGACTCATTTCTTAACGATATCAGAGGCATGCATGTAAAGCAGGAGTATGTTTTTAAGGCGCTGGAGGACGTTTCGGATGAATTCGAACTAGGCGCGGTCGGTGCGGGGCGCGGAATGACGTGCTACGGGCTTAAGGGCGGGATCGGTTCGGCGTCAAGGATCCTGGAGGCGGCCGGCCGGGAATACACGCTGGGCGCACTGGTCCTTACGAACTTCGGCGCTCTTCAGGACCTCACGGTTTACGGTCAATATATCGGCAGGAAGCTCGCAGGTGTCGAAGATGAGCCCAAAGGATCGTGCATAATGGTCATTGCTACCGACGCTCCCGTGTCGCCGAGGCAGCTTCACCGCATCGCTAAAAGGGCGCAGAGCGGCCTTGCACGCACCGGAGGGATAACGAGCGGAGGCAGCGGCGAGATCGTTGTCGCCTTCAGCACTGCAAACAGAATGAAAACAGCTAAACCTGTCTGGCATCCGTCGCTCCTTAACGACGACCTGCTCACTCCCCTTTTCCGCGCCGCGATCGAAACAGTCGAAGAAAGCATTATCCGCTCGATGCTCGAAGCGGAAACAGTGACCGGACGCGACGGAAACAAACGGGTATCGCTCGCGGAAATGATAAAAGGGATCTGACCGCACGATCCGCGATATGCAAATAATTAAAGCCCGGGTTTTGGGAGACTCCCCCGCCGCCCGGGCCTTTTTGATCGATTACCGCTCGGCCTATTGCTTTCAGCAGCCGGTATATCCGATCAGTCGATTTTAGGCAGTTTGGCAAGGCTTACGGCGAGATCTTCGTCGGTGGGCCTGTAATCGTCCATCGTTCCGTTGTGGAACTTCTCGTACGCCACGAGGTCGAAATAACCTGTGCCGGTAAGGCCGAACACGATGTTCTTCGCCTCTCCCGTTTCCTTGCATTTTAGCGCTTCGTCGATAGCGACCTTGATTGCGTGAGAGCTCTCTGGAGCGGGCAGCGTACCTTCGACTCTCGCGAACAGTTCCGCGGCTTTGAAGACTTCCGTCTGAGGAACAGCTACAGCTTCCATCAGCCCGTCATCATACAGCTGAGAAAGGACGGAGCTCATACCGTGATACCTCAGGCCGCCTGCGTGGTTCGGAGCGGGAATGAACGACGAACCGAGCGTGTACATTTTTGCGAGCGGGCAAACCATTCCTGTGTCGCAGAAGTCGTACGCGTAAGTACCGCGCGTAAAGCTCGGGCAGGACATAGGCTCGACGGCAACGATCCTGCAGTCAAGCTTGCCACGGATCTTATCGCGCATGAACGGAGCGATAAGTCCTCCGAGGTTGGAACCGCCGCCTGCGCAGCCGATAATGATATCAGGTGTAACACCGAGTTTCTTAAGAGCTGCTTCTGCCTCGAGACCGATAACGCTCTGATGAAGGAGCACCTGATTCAGCACGCTTCCCAGCACGTAGCGGTAGCCTGGAGTAGACACGGCAACTTCGACGGCCTCGGAGATGGCGCATCCGAGCGAACCGGTCGTTCCGGGGAATTCCTCGAGGATCTTGCGGCCGATATTCGTTGACATAGACGGAGAAGGCGTAACGTCTGCACCGTAAACGCGCATGACTTCGCGGCGGAACGGTTTCTGCTCATAAGAAACTTTTACCATATAGACTTTGCAGTCAAGGCCGAAATACGAACAAGCCATTGACAGCGCCGTGCCCCACTGGCCCGCGCCGGTCTCGGTAGTAACGCCCTTGAGGCCCTGCTTCTTGGCGTAGTAGGCCTGAGCAATAGCCGAATTCAGTTTATGAGAACCGGAAGTGTTGTTGCCCTCGAACTTGTAATAAATGTGCGCCGGTGTGTCGAGCGCCTTCTCAAGGAAGTATGCTCTTACGAACGGCGAGGGGCGGTACATTTTGTAAAAACTCAGCACTTCTTCGGGGATCGGGAAATACTCCGTGTCATTATCGAGCTCCTGCGCGATAAGGTCATCGCAGAATACGGGAGCGAGTTCTTCTGCTTTCATCGGCTGGTGCGTTCCCGGATTCAGAAGCGGAGCCGGTTTATTCACCATGGCCGATCTGAGGTTGTACCAAGCGGTTGGGATCTCGTTTTCACTCAGGTAGACTTTGTAGGGAATTTCGTTCATAACAACCATCCTTTCTGCTTTTGGTTATGAATTATATGCTTTTTCCGTTGTTTCCGTCAAATATTGTTTTAAATGCTTTATCGCCTGCCGGTACCCTTCGAAACCCATGCCTGCGAATGTCTTTATGCATGCCATTCCTGCGTACGATATCTGTCTGAAGGGTTCGCGGGATGACACATCTGAAATGTGGACCTCGACCGCCGGGATGCTGACCGCTTTCAGCGCGTCAAGTATCGCTACGCTCGTGTGTGTGTACGCCGCGGGATTAATGATGATCCCGTCGGTATTTCCGTACGCTCCCTGGATCTCGTCAACGATCGCTCCCTCGTGGTTTGACTGGAAGCATCTTATGTTTACCCCCGCTTCGTCTGCACTTTTGCGGATAAATTCCAGAAGTGCTTTGTAACCGGCTTTTCCGTACACTTCGGGTTCGCGTATCCCGAGCATGTTGAGGTTAGGTCCGTTTATTACAAGAAAGTTAAGCTTATTCTCCGGGCGGGGGGCCGCCCATGCGCGTCCGATCCCGACAGTGTCCGGGATATATCCGTACATCTCCGCTGCTATCTTTTCGGTCACTTCGGGGATAATGTTGTCCGGGAGTTTTTTACCGGTGAACAGTTCTGATGACCTCAATGCCTGCGCCACGAGCATACAGAGGCCGTTCAGCGCCTTTATACCGCGTTTTCGGGCCTGCAGCAGTAGTTCGGTAGCGGCAGGGTTGTAGATCGCGTCTAGCACGCATTTAACGTTCGGCAGAAGGTCAAGGTCGACCGGTGACTTTCCGGTATCGGGGTACATTCCGACGGGTGTGGCGTTCATTACGATCTCCGCGTCAATATGTCTGTCAAGGTTTTCGTAATTGTCCTCGCCTTTTCTGCTGATATTGACCGCGATCCCGCCCAGTTTCCCGACTGCATCCATAAACGTCACGCCGGTACCTCCAGAGCCGAGTACGAGCACTTTCTTCCCCGCCACCCCGGCGCCTGAGAGCTCCAGCAGTTTAAGCGCGCCGAAAATGTCGGTATTGTCGCCGTAGAGCGTTCCGTCGGACCGCCTGATCACAGTGTTCACCGAACCGAGCCTTGCCGCATCTTCC
This sequence comes from Clostridia bacterium, assembly GCA_017613535.1. Classification (GTDB taxonomy): domain Bacteria; phylum Bacillota; class Clostridia; order UBA1212; family UBA1255; genus UBA1255. The sequence continues at coordinate 5,191 of JAGADO010000131.1, forward strand.
GACAGTTCATCAAGGAACGGCACGACCGTCTTTTTATACGGTATAGTTACGTTCAGCCCGTCGAAGCAGCCGCTTTTCAGGAAAGGTCCCACCTCATCTTCGCGAAGTTCGTACAGCTTGTATTCGTAATCGCCAAGCTTTGCGTGTATCTGCGGCGAGTAGCTGTGTATGAGTCTTCCGCCTATAAGTCCGCATCTTAGTGCCATATCACACCACCTCAATGTAGCTGCCCAGATACGTGAAACTCTCGCACGCATACGGCAGCTCGGAGATCAGTTTCAGAAATTCCGGAGCGTCTGCCGGAACGTCAAGGTCGAAGTAAAACATGAACTCGAATTCGCGCTCGGGTATCGGGCGGCTCTCGAGTTTCAGCAGGTTTATGCCAAGCGCGTAGAATTTGGAAAGAAGCTTGAAAAGGCTCCCCTGCTCGTGAGGAAGCGTCACCATGAGGCTCGTGCGGTTCGCCCCCGGGAGTATCTCCAGGTCGCGCGAGATGCAGATGAAACGCGTGTAATTATTTGCCTTGTTTTCCGCATTCTGTTTAAGGCATTCAAGCCCGTAATACCTCGCGCATTCGGGGTTCGACAGTGAAGCTACGTCACTCCTGCCGCTTTCGGATACATACTTAGCTGCCAGCGCAGTGTTTTCGAACGGGATCTGCCTAACGCCTCGGAGCGTAGAGAGGAAATCCGAGCACTGCATGAGCGCCTGCGGATGAGAATAAACTTCCCTGATATCATCGGTTTTCGTGCCGGGGTTTGCGAGCAGGCTGTGGTTTATTTTCATTCTGGCGGAGCGGACAATATAAAACCTGTGCTTCATCATGAGGTCGTACACTGTGTTCACCGTTCCGGCAAAGCTGTTTTCGACGGGGACAATACCGTACCTGCACAGTCCTTTTTCTATTGCCCCGAACACCGCTTCAAAGCTTGAAAAATACATGATATTTGGGTTCCGGAACAGCTTCATACACGCGTACTGTGAGTTTGTCCCTTCCACGCCCTGACATGCGACAGGAGCAAATTCCGGAAGTACCTTAATGCTGTCCCTGACCGCATCACTTATCCTGCTTTCGAGTCCTCCCTGAGCGCGCGTGATCTCATACTGATGTGAGCGGCTGAGTTCGAAAAGGAGTTTTAGCAGAAGGACGCTCTTACTGCGGAGTTCTTCCGGCATCTTTTCCGTAGCGGCGATAAGCTTCTCCTGTTCCCTTTTCGGGTCGTATACGGGAAGAGAATTGCGGCGCTTGAATTCGCCTATTTCGGCAGCGGTATCCATGCGCTCCGCAAACAGCTTAAGCAGCATAGCATCGATCTCGTCTATGCGCTTTCTGTATCCTTCGAGTTCTTTTCTGTTTTCGTCTGAAAGAACCATTACGGGCCTCCCTTCTTCAGCACTTCAGCAGCCGGCAAGCGCGTCGTAAACGGCGATCGCTGCGGCAGCTTCGACGCACGGCACCGCTCTCGGCACGACGCACGGGTCATGCCTGCCTTCTATCCTGAGCTCCGTGTTTTTATGTTCCGCAAGGTCAACGCTCTGCTGGACCATCGATATTGACGGCGTGGGTTTGAACGCGACCCGAAACGTCAGAGGCATGCCGTTCGTGATACCGCCGAGAATTCCGCCGGCATTGTTAGTCCTTGTCCTGACGGTGCCGTTATCGTAGTAGAACGGGTCATTGTTCTCGCTGCCCCTTAATTCCGCAGCACCGAATCCGGCGCCGAACTCAATACCTTTGACAGCCGGGATACCGAACACGATCGATGAGATCCTGCTTTCCATTCCTCCGAACAAAGGTTCCCCGATGCCCGCGGGCAGTCCGAGTACGGCGCATTCGACGATTCCTCCCACCGAATCGCCTGCTGCTCCTGCGGCCATTATTTCTTCGATCATTTTAGCGCCAGCTTCGTCGCTGACAGTCGGGAACGGCTTCCCGGACGTGGCCTCGCAAAGTTCTCCTTCGTCTTTAACTGATCCGACCGACAATATTCTCGATATGATCTTTATTCCGCGTGCTTCAAGCAGCTGTATGCAGATCGCTCCGGCCACGCAAAGCGGCGCCGTCAGTCTTCCCGAAAACCGTCCTCCGCCTGACATGTCCGCCTTTCCTTCGTATTTAACGTACGCAGTGTAATCGGCGTGGCCCGGTCTCGGAACGTTTCTGAGTTTTTCGTAATCGGCAGGTCTCTCGTTCGTGTTACGGATCACAGCGGTCACCGGCGCGCCGCACGTGACTCCGTCCTTTATTCCGCTGATGAATTCGGGCACGTCGGCTTCTTTCCTCTGCGTCGAATATGCGTTCCTTCCGGGTGCTCTGCGCTCCATAAATCGTTTTATAGCGTTTTCGTCAATGCGGAAGCCTGCGGGGATCGCTCCGTCAAGCACCATGCCGATGCACTCCGAGTGTGACTGGCCGAATATCGTCAATTTTATGTTTTCTCCGTATGCCGAACTCATTTCAGGCCGCCTTTCTGTGTGTAAACGTCATTTTCGCACGATCCTTCGCCCGCTTCGGGGGCAAGGTCGTTTGCGATCATTTCCCAGAAGCCCGGGAATGATTTTGACACGCATCCCGCTCCTGTAACGGTAACCGGTCCGGCCGCTCCCGATGCCGCGACAGCCGCTGCCATCGCTATCCTGTGATCCGCCGAAGGATCTGCATTGCCCCCGGGGAGCTTTCCGGAAGATCCCTCGATGACCAGCCCGTCATCAGTCTCGTAAGCGTTGCCCCCGAGCGCTTTAATAAGGCCGGCCGTTGTCCTTATCCTGTCAGATTCTTTCAGTCTCAGTCTCGAAGCTCCTGTTATGCGCGTAGTTCCGTCCGAGATTGCCGCTAAAGCTGCAACTGCCGGGACCATATCCGGTATTTCCGACGCGTTTAATTCGATGCCGTGAAGCATGCGCTTTTTTACGGTAACGCTTCCCAAACCGACGCTCACGTCAGCCCCGAAAGAGCGCAGTACGTCAATTATCCTCTTATCCCCCTGCGCCGAATCCGGATCGAGGCCTTTTACGGTGATCCCCTTCTCCGAAGCTGCTCCCATGCAGAGCATGAACGCCGCTCCTGACCAGTCGCCTTCCACGTCTGTGCGATCCGATGCTGTCGCAAATCTGTATTTCTGTTTTCCCGGAACCGTGTACGTTCCGCCGCTGAAGGCGAAAACGATTCCCGAACGCTTGAGAGCGTTTTCAGTAAGTTTCACGTAACCGGACGATTCGAGCCCGCCCGTTACCGTGAGCGTGCTCTCTCCGCTTAGCAATGGAAGCGCAAAAAGCATTCCGGAGATAAACTGAGAAGAAACATTACCGGGAAGAGTGTACGCACCCGGCGAGAGTCTGCCTCTAACGTGGAGTTCGTTTCCGTTTCTTTCGATCGAAGCACCGCCGGAAATAAGGGCATTTTCGAGAGGCCCCATCGGCCTTTCCGGAAGTCTTCCGGCCATTTTAAAAACCGTATCGATGCCAAGAGCACAAACGACGGGAACAAGGAACCGGAGAGTTGACCCGCTCTCGCCCGCGTCAAGTACAGCGCGCGTTTCAGATACGCCCGAGCCCGACGCCGCAGGTATTTGTCCGGCTTCGTACTCGTCAATGCCATCAGATCCGCGCTTTTCGATCGGCGTTCCGAGCGACCTTAAACACGATACGGTGGCGTTAATGTCCGCCGATCCGCCTCTTACGCCCAGCTTCGTCAGGCCCTCCGAAAGAGAAGCGCAGATAAGCAGCCTGTGAGCCTGCGATTTGGACGAAGGCACGCTGCACACGCCGTACCGCGCTCCCGGCAGAAGCGTCACCGTACCGTTTTCCGGTCCGAAAGATATTCCGTTTTTGATTTCAAAACGGTTCATCGGATCCCTCCGTCAAGCATCCATTCCTCGATAGCGGAAAAATCCGCCTTTTCGATCACGCATTTACCGATTTCCGCAGGCACGACAAGGCTTATCGAGCCTCCCTGCGCCTTTTTATCCCCGGCAACGAACGGCAGCAGTTCCTCCGTCGTATGATCCGTACCTGAAGGCAGTCCGAACTTTTCAAGTGTCCGCTCAAGCCTCGCAGGCACTTCGTCCGAGCAATATCCCCTGTTACAGGCACTTCTCGCCATCACTGCCATTCCCGCGGCGACCGCAAAACCGTGAAGCACCGTATATCCCGAAGCAGCCTCGATCGCGTGCCCGAACGTATGCCCGAAATTCAGCAGCATCCTGCTTCCGCGGTCGAATTCATCTTCCGCCACGAAGCGGCGCTTTATATTCACGCACGAAGCTATGAGTGTTTCAGGATCGTCGCGCAGTTCTGCTCTCTCGAGTTTCTTAAAAAGCTCAGGATCGCAAAGCATCGCAGACTTCACTGCCTCTGCCATACCCGACTTGTATTCATCGTCAGGAAGCGTGTCGAGCATATCCGTATCGCAAAGCACGAGCGAAGGCTGGTGGAAAGCGCCGGCCTGATTTTTACCGCCCCTGAGGTCAATAGCAGTCTTCCCGCCCACGGAAGCGTCAACAGCCGAAAGAAGCGTTGTCGGGAACTGTACGAAGCGTACGCCGCGTTTGTACGTCGCCGCCGCAAATCCGGTAAGGTCACCCGTTACTCCTCCTCCGAGCGCGGCAAATATATCGCTCCTCGAGAGGTCTTTCGAGAGCGCCTTTTCAAGCAGCCTTCCGTACGTCCTTATGTTTTTCGAACTTTCCCCGTGTTTGAACACGAACGTTTCCACGGTGAATCCCGCGCCGGAAAGCAGCTTTCGAACACGTTTTCCGTAAAGCCTGTACACCGTATCGTCAGACACGAGCATGATCTTTTCCGCGCCGCCAAGCTCTTTAACGAGTCTTCCGGCTTCATTGATCACGCCGCTCCCTATAATGACGTCATAACTGACGGACGCTTTAACCGGTATCCTGATCATCTTCCGTCAGCCTCCTCTTTCATACGTTTTCCTTCCGCCAGCAGATCGATGAGCGTCTCTCTGTCACCGCGGTCGATAGCATCCTTGTATTTTTCCAGTTCGCATATAAGCCCGCCCAGTTCAGCAGAAAGATTATCCGAATTTTCCAGAAACAGTTCCGCCCACATCTCTGGATTCAGCCATGCCACTCTCGTAAGATCCTTGTAGCTGCCTGCGGATATTCCCTTATGATCCTTAGATGAAGGGCTCTTAACGTACGCGTTCGATACGACGTGCGCAAGCTGCGATGTAAAAGCGATCATTTTATCGTGCTTCTCGGCAGTCGTGACAGTGAACTTTCCGAATCCGGCGGGAGCCAGCACTTCCTTTACGTGCGCAAGCAGTTCGATATCGCTCAGATCGCCCGGGACGAGCACCATCGGAGCGCCGGAAAACATATTTGCCCGCGCGTACTTGTATCCTGAATACTGCGTGCCTGCCATCGGATGGCCTCCGACATATGTAAATCCGTACTTTGCGGCAAGCTTCGAGCACCCTTCCACGACGACACGTTTCGTGCCGCACGCGTCAAGCACGACCGGCTTTTTACCGATGTACGGCCCGAACTTTTCAAGAAAGCTGACAGCCGCTTCCGGGTACAGGCAAACGATAACAACATCACATTCCGAAACATTGACCGTCGTAAGTTCTTCGGAAACGTCACCCGAAAGAATCGCGAAATCGAGCACCTGGCGGCTGCGGTTTGTCGCCAGCACGCGGTGACCTTCTTTCGCATATGCTTTTACGAACGACCCGCCTATAAGTCCGAGCCCTGCGATCCCTGCCGTCATCTGACAGCCTCCCTTACTTTCCTCACCTTTTCGGCGAGCGCGTCATATTCTTCCGGCCTGAGCGACTGAGCTCCGTCGCACAGCGCGTGTATCGGGTCATTATGCACTTCAATGATAAGGCCGTCAGCACCTGCGGCAACAGCCGAAAGCGCCATAGGAGGCACCATCCGGGCAATTCCGGTCGCGTGGCTCGGGTCAACGATCACAGGCAGATGCGACAGTTCGTGGAGCATCGGTACGGCCGAAACGTCGAGCGTGTTCCTGTAGTAATCCGAGAACGTCCTGATGCCGCGCTCGCAAAGGATAACGCGTTCATTCCCGCCCGCCATAATATATTCTGCGCTCATAAGGAGCTCCTTAAGAGTATTTGCCAGCCCGCGCTTTAAAAGCACCGGTTTTCCAAAATGGCCGAGCTCGATAAGCAGGTCAAAATTCTGCATATTCCTTGCCCCGACCTGCAGAATATCCACATCTTCGAAAAGTTTCAGATCGTGTGCGCTCATTATCTCCGATACGATCGGCAATCCCGTCTCCTGCCTTGCGATCTTAAGCAGTTCAAGTCCCGTAGCCTTCAGCCCCTGGAAATCGTATGGAGAAGTTCTCGGCTTGAAAGCCCCGCCCCTTAAAATGTTTGCCCCGGACGCCTTTACGGCCTTCGCTACAGATACGATCTGTTCCTCCGTCTCGACCGAACACGGACCGGCTATCATACAGAAATTTCCGCCGCCTATCTTAACCCCCGCCACGTCAACGATCGTATCGTCAGGGTGGAATTTGCGGTTACACCTCTTGAAAGTTTCGGAAACTCTCTTAACGGAATCGACGATATCGAGGCTCTCTATAAGCTCCATATCGACTTTCTCGGTGTCTCCGATAAGGCCCAGCACAGTCTGAAATTCACCGGTAGAAATATGGACTCCGAGGCCCTGGCCTTTAAGCCATTCTATAAGCTGCTTCTGCCTGTTTTCGTTAACATTTGATTTCAGGACAACGATCATATTCTTCCTCGTTTCACGGTATACGCATAATTACAGGTACGGAAAGGCTGTGCCCTGCCATACGCTCATCACGGACAATTTTAATTTCCGGATCTCTGGAATAGTCGCCGGAGAAAGCCCGGCATAAAAATACAAGACTCAGAACTTCCGCCATCGCCAGTTACGCTCTGAATCGGTAAAATAGAATGCGGAATACTCGAACGTACCGTTACGGTCTGCGTTCCGATTAATATCCAGCACCAACATCACCCTCATTCAGCTCGTAAATTATGCATGTACCTGGCGGAACCTGCATTGGAAATATTCTACCAGTAAACAAAAAGCGCGTCAAGAAGTTTTTTTGATATTTTTCCGGCAAAAAAATCACCGCGCCGGAGCGCGGTGAAAAGGCAGGTTATATGAGGAATGGCACATCACTTCTTAGTATTCGTCTCTTCCTCATCGTCATCGTCGAAATCGTCATCGAAATCGTCGTCAAAATCCTCGTAATCCTTATCGTCATCTTTTTCCTTCTGAGCAGCAAGCTTCTTCTTAAGCGGAGGATCGAGATTGATCAGGAACTGCACGAAATACAGGGCACAGAAAATACCGACTTTAACGAACTCGTTCTTCGGAGGAGTGATATCGACCAGGAAGAAAAGGATACCGACGACAACGGCCGCGATAAACAGGAGCGTTTTAGCCACGAGTTTAACGATGAACACCGGTTCGGACAATCTTCTGCGGTTATCAATAAGCGGAAACACCAGATCTATAAGCAGCACGGACAACAGCGCAAGAGGCATTCCGATGTAGGATACCATTATGTAGTTTAAAGAACCTTTTTCACTTACGTTCTTCCCCGGGAATACGTTCAGGTAGGCAAGTACGACAAGTACGATCGCGAGCATCAGTACCACTGTGAAGATATCCGTAAGAAGTTTCCTTTTTTTCATATGTTCAACCCCTCCAGAGTCAATCAGATCCCGGTCCGGGATCTTCCTGCACGGTTATTATAACCGAAAATTTTCAATTTGTGAATAGACGGATTCCAAATTATAAAATCATTCCGTCTTTGGGCCGTTAAAGACTACCAGGAATAGTCGCCGCTCCTCGAATCAAGCGTGATTCCGTACATCGTGTCGATGAACTCGCAGATCTCCCTGTGGGCATCCGTGAAATTCTGATACCCTGGATTAGAACAACGCTGAAGTTCATCAGCAGGGATGTTGTCCATGTATGCCGCGGTGAGCATAAGCTTTCTCAGCTCGTGCTTCGAAAAATCAGACTGGGCATCGAGCACCGCCACTTCCATTGCCACCCTGCTTCCGCACGGCATTATTTTTACGATATTCGGAAGGTCAGCTTCCTTTGCGGCTGCGCTGAGCAGATGCTGAATCGAATGCATCGTGTCGGGATAGAGCAGTTCGTCGTGCTCCTGGTTTTTGAATACGATATAGAAGAAGCTTAACTTTGAATCTCCGACCTGTATCTCTTTTCCAAGTCTGACACCGGGGCCTTTGAATCCGACAGGCCGGGCTCCTTCCGAGACGACCGGGTACGCCGCGGCCGCTTCTGCGGGCCGTACTCTTCTGACTAACGGAACGGGCCGCATCGCCTCCTCATATGATCCGGATGCCTCGGCCGCCGCCTCTTTAAC
>JAGADO010000132.1 GCA_017613535.1 Clostridia bacterium
AAAACGCCTGGCAAAAACCAAAGCGGCGTGAGAGCGAAACTTGTCGGGATCGACTGGCGCATGAAAGAAGACTTCAGCATGGTACCGGCGCAGATGATGCGCTGGGTCCGCGAATGCGCAGACGCCCTCATACTGATGGACGAACTGGACGAAGACGGAGACATCCAGGTCAAATTCAACCGTATAATGTGCGACTCCGACCAATTCCCCGAAATTGCCCACCAGGAAGGCAACCCGTTCGACCTTGCCGCAAAAAACAGCGCACTCTGGATAAACCCCAGAAAACCGTACTCATTCTTCCTGCCGTGCACGATGGTCAAACCCGACACCGAAATATCGGTACGCGGCGACTGGAACTGCAAGATCTGCAACAAGGGCATACCGTGCCGCCCGGCAATTGCCGCATACTACAAATACCTCCAGACGTACCACCCCGGCGAATTCCTCCGCCAGAGACAGGAATACTTCAAAAACAAAGACAGCGTCGACGGAATACTCAACAAAAAAAGACCGCTCCCGGATCTCGAATACACCGCATCCGAACTCCCGGCCATGCCCTCAAAAACAATTGACGAAATACGCCAGAAAATTGACGACTACGCATACGACATCGGGTACTCACAAGACACGAACTACCCGCTTATGATATCCGACTACACCAACACCCGACTCACGTCAGGACGCACCGAAAACTGGAGCAACCAGGCCCTCAACGCATTCATATCCAACAGCCGCGAAAACAGCGTCGCGCAAAAATACTCCCCAGCCGACACCGAAAAAATGCGCTACCTGATGATACTCAAACTGCTCGAAACGCCAGAAGAATACGCCGCATACGTAAACCGGATCAAGGCATCCGAAGCGGCCGCCCCCGAACTTCAGGGAGGAAGTTACTACGGATTCGTAGCGGGCAACGACAGGCAGGAAGTCGCCGAGACGGTCAAGTCGGTCGCGGAAAACATACAGCTGCGCTTCGGTATCAGCAACACATACAGCAAATTCACGGCAATGGACCTGATGCAGAACCTTGCCACCGTTGACTCACACCCAAGATACATGCCGATGAACTACACGCACCTTCAGGACGACACGGTATACCTCATCACGGGCCTTTCGGAATTCACGAAAGCATACCGCTCCGCCACGAACGACTTCGGCGAACCGTCAAGGCGCCAGGCCGAACACTTCATAAAAGAAATATCGGAATTCAGGCTCCACCGCTTCATACTGCTCGCCGGAACCGAATCAGACATCAAAGACTTCCTTGACCTGTCGCCGTCACTCCAGATATTCTTCAACAACAATAAGGTGATCATCAGGGACAAGACGATCGATGAGATATACGACATCTTCCGTGACCTCGTTGACGGCCGCCTCCCCTCCCCGCTGCCGGAAGACGCGCGCGAACAGTTCAAGGAGTACTTCACGTTCAACGTCGGAGCCTTCCCGTTCAAAAACAGATCGCTGTCCGAATACATTGCCAACTACATGATCCAGAACAACAGCTTCTGTTTCCCGCAGGACCTGTCCGGGATCAAACGCAAAAACTTCATGGAAGAACTTGACCAGCTGATCGGCCTCGAAAATATAAAAACTTCCGTGAAGCGCCTGTACGATTTCGCCAGGTACCGCCAGGCCGCGCAGGACAACGGCATCACGCTCAAGGCGAGCAATATGCATATGGTGTTCACGGGCAATCCGGGTACCGGTAAAACGACGGTGGCGAGGCTGATCGCGCGCGCACTTTACGACGTGGGCGTTCTGAAGGAAAACAAGCTGGTCGAATGCGAAAAAAAGGATCTGATCGGAGAATATCTCGGCCAGACCGCTCCGAAAACATACAGCATGATCGAAAAAGCGCTCGGAGGCGTTCTGTTCATCGACGAAGCATATTCACTCGCACCTGGAAGCAAGGGCGATTCGTACAGCGAAGAGGCTGTTGCGACGCTCGTAAAAGCCATGGAAGATAAAAGAGATAATCTTGTCATCATTTTCGCCGGATACAAGGCCGAAATGGCCAGATTTATCGCGTCGAACCCCGGAATCGCATCCAGGGTCGGATACACGTTCCACTTCGAAGATTACACCGAAGACGAGCTCGCGGACATGTTTTTCCTTAAAATGCGGCAGAGCAAGCTGAACGTGAACGAATCGTGCAGGCCGAAGATCAAGAGCATCATGCAGTATTTCCACAACGTCGAAAATCTGGGCAACGGCCGCTTCGTTGACAAGCTCTACCAGCTTACGCTTCAGAAACGTTCGACGCTCGCCGATCCCGAACTGTCGAATATTGACGAAAACAGCATTCCGGAGATCAATGAGATCATCGAATTCCTGCCCAACAACGAACTGATGATATTGCCCGGCTCGGTCAAGGATGCCGAAAAGCGCAGGGTCGCGATCCACGAGTCGGGTCATGCCTTTATAGGCAGGCTGCTGAATGCAGGCGACGATATTGAGCGGATAACGGTCGAGACGTCCGCGGGAGGCGTGCTCGGCTACGTTCAGCACAAGCCAAGGGCGCAATATCTGAGAATCAGTTCGGATTACGAGGATTCGATCTGCGTACTGCTCGCCGGGCTTGCTGCAGAGGAGGTCTTCCTGGGCTCGTATTCGGACGGCGGTTCGTCGGATCTGACGTCGGCGATGGAGCTTGCTTCCAGAATGGTCGAGGACAACGGTATGTCTCCCCTCGGTTTTGCCGCCCGCTACCTTAAAGAGCGCAATAAGGATTCCAAAGAGCTGTTCGATGCCGTCGATACGATCGTGCGCGGTCAATTTGCCCGTACAAAGCTGCTGCTTTCGGAGCACAGCGCGTCCGTCCTGAAACTTGCCGATACGCTCGAAGAAAAGGGTACGATCGACAAGGGCAGCATCTCCGCGCTGTTCGGTTCGCTCGCTTTGGATTCCGCCGGAGATAACACGTAAATCTGAGCAGAAAATCAGTCATAATATAAGCAAAAGTTTAAGTTGAAAAAAATCACCAGATGATGTATCCTATTGTCAACAGATCAGGCGTCTGGCTCAATATATTGTGGCGCCGCGGGAGGTCTTTTATGAGCATGAAAATGGGCATCATCGGATTTGGAGGCATGGGTGCGTATCATTTCGCTAATATTCGCGACCGGATCGACTGCCTCGACGTTAAGGGCGTTTTCGACCTGCTTCCGGAGCGTTGCGAATTTGCCGTTCAGAACGGATTGATCGCGTATCCGAGCCGCGAGGCGCTGCTTGCCGATCCCGAGATCGAACTGGTACTTGTTGCCACACCCAATAATTTTCACAAACCGATCAGTATTGCCGCGCTCGAAGCCGGTAAAAATGTCGTTTGCGAGAAGCCCGTGATGATGAACTGCGCCGAACTTCGCGAGGTGCTTTCTGTAGCGAAGCGTGTCGGGAATGTGTTTACCGTCCATCAGAACAGGCGCTGGGACAGGGATTACGTTATTATTAAGAATATTTACGATACCGGCAGGCTCGGGAAGCCGTATTTCGTGGAGAGCCGCGTGCAGGGTTCTAAGCGTGTGCTGTCCGGGTGGCGCGGACGCAAGGAGAACGGCGGCGGGATGCTGCTTGACTGGGGCATCCATCTGCTCGATCAGCTTATGTGGATGGATAAGAGCCCGGTCGTGGAGGTAAAGGCCGAGCTGTTCGAAGTTTATTCCGACGGCGTCGATGATAACTGCAAGCTGTACATTAAGTTTGCGGACGGGCTTTGGGCAATGATCGAGGTCTCGACGAACTGCTTCATTCCCCTGCCACGCTGGCATATGAGCCTGAGCGACGGTACCGCCGTTGTAAACGACTGGGCCTGCAACGGTAAGATGGTCGAGCTTGCCGACGACAAGGATCTCGGCTGGACGTCCGAGATCGTTTACACCGAGGCAGGTCCGACGAGGACAATGGCTCCCCGCCCGCGTGAGACGACGCGCGAGCTTCCGCTCCCGGATGTAAAGACCGACTGGTGCGATTTTTATCGTAATGTGGTGGCAACGATCCGCGGTTCGGCTTCCCTGATCGTCACCCCCGAAGAAGAGATCCGCCTGATGAAGGTGGTCGACCTCTTGTTCGAGTCAGCC
>JAGADO010000133.1 GCA_017613535.1 Clostridia bacterium
ACAAACACGTCGCGGCCGTCGCAGATGGCGTCAACTTCCACCTCTTTACCAAGAATATATTTGTCGACCAGGACCGGTTTATCTGCGTCGATCTCGACCGCGTTTTTGAGATAGCGGCGAAGCTGTTCTTCGTTGGCAACGATTTCCATTGCCCGCCCGCCGAGTACGAACGACGGTCTTACGAGAACGGGGTAGCCGACGTCCGCCGCGGCTCTCACTCCGTCTTCGATGTTCGTGACGGCATGTCCGGGAGGCTGGGGGATGTTGAGTTCTTCGAGGATCTTTTCAAAGCTGTCGCGGTTCTCTGCGCGTTCAATCGCGGCGCAATCCGTTCCGATTATTTTAACTCCGCGGTTCATGAGGGGCTGTGCGAGATTGATCGCCGTCTGGCCTCCGAGCGAGGCTATGACGCCTTCGGGCTGTTCGAAATCGATGATCGCCATCACGTCTTCGGGCGTGAGAGGTTCGAAATACAGTTTATCTGCAGTCGTGTAATCGGTGGAAACGGTTTCGGGGTTGTTGTTGATAATGATCGATTCGAATCCGGCCCTGCGGATCGTCTGGACGGCATGCACGGTGGAGTAGTCGAATTCGACGCCCTGGCCGATGCGGATGGGACCCGCGCCCAGCACGACGATCTTTTTCTTATCTGACAAGCGGGAAGCGTTTACACTTGAATACGACGAGTAGAGGTACGCGATGTATTTTCCGGTGTGGAGCGTATCGACCATCGGGAAGACGGGGACGATCTTTTCTTTTTTTCGCAGGGTGTATACAGAGAGTTCGGGGGTGTTCCAGAGGCGGGCAATATATTTATCTGAGAAGCCGAGTTTTTTGGCGGCTCTTAACGTCCCGACGTCGAACGGATTGTCCGCGATCACTTTTTCGGCGTCAACGATCTTTTTGATCGATTCCAGGAAAAGCCCGGTTATCATTGTCCGGGAGTGAAGTTCTTCAATGCCCGTGCCGCGGCGCAGAAGTTCGGCGATCGCGAAAATATTGTCATCGCGGAATTCGCTAACGTACATCAGCAGCTCTTCCGTGCGGTATGAGTCGAATTTGGCTTTGTGGAAGTGGCACACGCCTGTTTCGAGCGAGCGCACGGATTTCAGGAAGCATTCCTCGAGCGTCGCGCCGATGCCCATCACTTCGCCCGTTGCCTTCATCTGCGTGCCCAGGAGGTTCGGAGCGTCCGTGAATTTATCGAACGGGAAGCGCGGAAATTTGGCAACGATGTAGTCGAGCGAAGGCTCCATTGCCGCTGTGCCGCCCGCCACCGGGATTTCCTCGAGCAGCATGCCCATAGCGATCTTCGCGGTGACCCTGGCGATCGGATAGCCGCTGGCCTTTGAAGCAAGGGCAGACGAACGGGATACGCGCGGATTGACCTCGATGAGGTACTATTCGTCAGTCGCGGGATGGAGCGCGAACTGAACGTTGCAGCCGCCTTCGATCTTAAGCTCGCGAATTATCTTTATTGCGCTGTCGTTCAGCATTTTCACCTGATCCGGACGCAGCGAAAGGATCGGGGCAACGACGATCGAGTCTCCGGTGTGTACTCCGACGGGGTCAACGTTTTCCATGCCGCATATCGTGATGGCGTGGTCTGCGGAGTCGCGCATGACCTCGAATTCGATCTCTTTATAGCCTTTCACGCTCTTTTCGATGAGCACCTGACTGACAGGTGAGAGGTTAAACGCGTTGGGCCCCAGGTCTTCCAGTTCTTCTTCGTTATTTGCGAAGCCTCCTCCTGTGCCGCCCAGAGTGAACGCGGGCCTCAGCACGACGGGGTAGCCTATCTCTTTTGCCGCATTGCGCGCTTCATCCATATTATATGTTATCTGCGACGGTATTACCGGCTCGCCGATCGACTGGCACATTTCTTTGAACAGTTCTCTGTCTTCGGCGCGCTCAATGCTCGATGCGGGTGTGCCGAGCAGCTTTACGCCGCACTCTTTCAGAACGCCCTTGCGGTCAAGCAGCATCGCCAGGTTCAGTCCCGTCTGTCCGCCGATGCCGGGGACAATAGCGTCCGGCCGCTCGTACCTGAGTATTTTAGCGATATATTCAAGCGTAAGCGGCTCCATATATACCTTGTCCGCGATCGACGTATCGGTCATTATCGTTGCCGGGTTGGAATTACAAAGGATAACTTCGTATCCTTCCTCTTTGAGCGCCAGACACGCCTGCGTGCCTGCGTAGTCGAATTCCGCCGCCTGACCGATAACGATCGGGCCCGAACCGATGATCAATACTTTCTTAACATCCGTGCGCTTTGCCATAATAAGAGCCTCCTTGCAGCATTCTCCTATAAAAAAGCGGGGAATTGACCCCGCCTGAAATTAACTGATAAGCTTTCCCTTGAGCTTCCTGCCATCGAAGGGAGTTGCCTTGCCCATCGAACTAAAACGCCTTGAATCGACTGTGAAACCGGCGTCAAGATCCCACAGATTGTTTTTTTCTCCGTCCTGCGTGATGCCGAAGCGTTTTGCGGGTGCGTAAGACATGAGTTCCGTCAGTTTTTCCAGCGGTATCACGTTTTCGAGCACCAGATATGTGTACAGCAGCGGGAAGGCGATCTCGAGCCCGACGATCCCGAACAGGCTGTCTTTAAGGCCGCGGCTTTTTTCTTCCGCGCTGTGAGGTGCGTGGTCGGTGGCGATCATATCTATCGTGCCGTCTTTTATGCCTTCGATGAGAGCGTCTCTGTCATCGGGTGAGCGAAGGGGAGGGTTCATTTTGAAACGGCCGTCTTCCTCGAGGTCTTCGTCCGTGAGCAGAAGGTAGTGCGGGGCGGTCTCGCATGAAACGTTTACGCCGCTTTTTTTCGCCTGCCGTATGAGTTCGACGCTTTCTTTCGTCGAAATGTGGCAGACGTGGTACGCAGCTCCTGTCTCCGCCGCCAGCTCGAGGTCGCGTTCGATCGGCCTCCATTCACTTTCGGACGAGATGCCTTTATGGCCGTGTGCTTTCGCGTACGTCCCGTCGTGGATGTAGCCGCCGCGCAGAAGGGAATTGTCCTCGCAGTGTGCGGCAATTATCTTTCCGAGTGCTTTTGCCCTATACATTGCCGAGCGCATTATCTCGCGCGACTGGACGCCTTTTCCGTCGTCCGAAAAAGCGATCACGTACGGCGACAGTGCTTCCATCGCGGACAATTTTTCACCTTTTTCGTCTACCGTCAGAGATCCGTACGGAAGTATACGTATCTGCGCTTTCTTTCCGCTTGCCTGAGCTTTTCTGCTGACGGCAGCTTCGGCTTCGGCTATCAGTTTCAGCTGCGGCAATAGTTTTTCGGGTGAGTCCGGTACGGGGTCAAGGTTCGGCATCGTGCATACTGCGCGGTATCCTCCTTTAAGCGCGGCCTTCGCTCCGGTCAGCATCGTCTCTTTATAAGAAAATCCCGGTTCCCTGAAGTGCACGTGCACGTCAACGAAACCGGGCAATGATACGATGTTTTTCTGCCTTTGAACGGCCATTTTGATTATTACCTTTCTCTTGGAGGAAGGGGCGGAGCGCCTTTTGCGTCCGTCCGGGCCATCGTCTGCGGCCTTTTAAAGCCGCTTCAGGTCCGACGGAAATAATAGCATATTTTGCTCTTTTGCGCAATAACTTTTTTGGGAATTGACTGTGTCAAGTATTCGTTGGCAAATCATGTACCATTGATGCCGGATATATTTGCCCAGGTTCCCTTTAACGGGCTCTGTACGGGCGTAAACGAGCCTTTAACAGGGTATTCATATCCTTTTCCCTCTTTCTTTGCAATG
>JAGADO010000134.1 GCA_017613535.1 Clostridia bacterium
CGCCAGCAGCTCGTCGAAGGTCTCGTAGGCGGGCAGTTCCGGATAGTCTGCCTTGATCTTATCCGTGGTCTTAAAAAGGAAACCCGCTTTGCTGGCGAGTATCATATCCAGATCGTTGTAGCTGTCGCCGATGGCTATAGTGTCGTAACCGATGGACTGAAAAGCATTGACCGTGGCCAGTTTTGTCTTCTTAGCCCGCAGCCGGTAGCCGGTGATCATGCCGTCCTCCCCGATCTCGAGGGTGTTGCAGAATATCGTGGGCCAGCCCAGTTTTTTCATCAGCGGCGCGGCAAATTGGGTAAAGGTGTCGCTCAGGATCACGGCCTGGGTCAATGTTCTGAGTTCGTCCAGAAATTGCCTGGCCCCTCTAAGCGGCCGGATGCGGTCAATCACTTCTTGTATTTCTTTTATTCCCAGCCCTTTTCTGCGCAGTATGTCGAGCCTGAAGCGCATCAGTTTGTCGTAGTCGGGCTCGTCCCGGGTGGTGCGCCTGAGTTCAGGTATGCCGCTGGCTTCCGAGAACGCGATCCATATCTCGGGCACCAGCACGCCTTCCAGGTCAAGGCATATTATCTTCATTTTATCATTCGCTTTGTCAATATTATTCGGTTTTTCGCTCATTTCGACCTGTCCCCCGCGTCAATTCATTTTGCCCTGGCCGCAGCTTCCGCTTTTTCCGCCACTTCGGCTTCGGGTAACGCTTCCTGCCGGCAATACCGCCCGCGTCTCATATAATACCATATTTCTGGCGGAAATGGAACTGTATCCAGGATAAGCAGGATCCGGAGAACTGGACATAAAAACCATTTTGTTTCGAGATTCGAAAAATTTTTATTGTTTTTCGATAAAAATGTATTGACAAACGATTTCGGGCAGATTATAATGGCGGCGTAAACAAAACAAAGCGGAGGCTAATATGCTTAAGATCAACAGAAAACTTTCAGTGTACATATCCATCGTATTGACCGCGCTGATGCTGTGCGGGACAACGGTACTGGCGTTCTTCCTGCCCTCGATCATCGAATATCTGCTCGGATTGCCCGATCACAACGGGGCAATACTCAATTTATTGCCCGCACAACGGGTGACGGTATATGTCGCCGCATACGCCGTGCTCGTACTGATGGCCGGAGTGCTGGGGATGCTGTTCGCACTGCTGCTTCTGGTGAGACAGGGCAAAGTCTTCACCCGGACCGCCGTCGAACTGATAAGGTATATCTCCTGGGGCCTCATTTTCATGGGATTCATCATGATGATATTGACCTTCTGCACACGCCTGGCGGTGATCCTCGGCGTAGCGGTACTGTTCGTGGGATTGACCATCCGCGTGGTGAAAAACGTCATCGAAGAGGCAGTATACATTAAAGAAGAAAATGACCTGACGGTCTGAAAGGAGCGGCCCATGATCATTATAAATCTTGACGTGATGATGGCGAAACGCAAGATGTCGCTGGGGGAACTCTCCGAACAAGTAGGCATCACGCTGGCCCACCTCTCGATCCTCAAAAACAACACAGCAAAAGCCGTCCGGTTTTCGACGCTTGACGCGATCTGCAAGTCGCTGGACTGCGACGTGAATGATATTATCGAATATCAGAAAGATTAGTAAAAGGTGGGATCATTAATGAGCGAGTTTACTAAAAAGGAGAAAGTGCTGGCGTGGCTTTCCGCGCTTATCGGCTACCTGTTCTGCCGCACATTTTTCGTGTGGAACAAGCCCTTTATGGGCCTTATATTCGCATTGACGCTCTTCGCATTTGCGTTCGCATTTTTCGGAAAACAGAAACGCAGATGGAGATGCTATTTCTACCCGGTAAGCGCGATCGTCATTGCCGCCGGACTGTTCTTCACCGGAAGCGCGGTGCTTCGCCTGTTCATATTCACATACATACTCATTGCATTCTTCCTCTTCTGCCAGACCGGCTCTGAAGCGGCGCTTGAAAGCTATGCGGGGCAACTCTATATATTTGAAACAGTAAAAGCGTTGTTTGTAGCGCCATTTCAAAGCATCGGCGCCGCGGTAAAGTCGGTCAGTTCAAACAAAGGCGGTAAAAAGCTGGGCAAAACGCTGCTTTTCATCCTCATCGGCATCGGTGTGACGATCATCCCCACGGTCATCGTGCTCGCACTTCTTTCCTACGACAGCGCATTCACGGAGATACTTGGAAAGATCCAGGCCAACGTGTTCGATCAGATTTTCAACCGGTTCTGGTCGCTATTCTTCGGCGTGCCCCTCGGAATGTTTTTCTATGGCGCACTGTACACCGGAGCACATCCGAAGCCGGACAGTTACACCGGCGAGGCATGCATTAATATAGAAAACAAGCTGAAATTCATGCCTGCGCTCATTGGCGCCGTGGCGCTGGTGCCGCTGCTCTTCCTGTACATAGTATTCATAATTGCCCACCTGGATTATTACCGGTCAATATTCACCGGCGTCCTGCCTGCCGCGTACACCTACGCAGAATTTGCCCGCGACGGTTTCTTCCGGCTTTGCGGGGTGGCAACGATCAACGCCATCGTGCTCATCCTGCTGCGCGTTTTTGCCAAGAAGACCGCGAAAGGTCAGATCTCCCCTGTCGTTAAAGTCTGCACCACGGTGCTTTCACTCGTCACGGTCATCATCTCGGGCACGGCCATCTCCCAGATGCTGATGTATGTTTCGGCCTACGGCCTCACCCGCCTGCGTCTGTACACATTATGGTTCATGGCGCTGATAATCCTGCTTTTCCTGCTGGCGATCCTCAAACAGTTCATTAAAAAGCTGCCCTTCGCCGCATCGGCGGTGGTGATTTTCGCCCTAAGCTTCGCGCTGCTGGCCGTTCCGGACACCGATGCTTTCATAGCAAACCACAACTACAACTGCTACGTTTCGGGCAAAACCGACGAGATCGACGTGGAATATCTCACGAAACTCGGGCCGTCGGCAATACCCACGTTCTGCAAGCTGGCAACAGATGAGCGGGCGGACTATAAGGTCAGAACAGTTTCGGAAGCGATCGTCGAACAGTACATTAAAAACCAGGGAAACGATTCCGTTTACAGTCTGAATCTGCCTAAGCTCCGCGCCGATAAGGCATGCGAAGAATATAAGAAAAATAAAAATTCCGGTTGACTTCATATTTCAAAAAAGATATAATTCCATCTGTCGGCAAACATTGCCGGCG
>JAGADO010000135.1 GCA_017613535.1 Clostridia bacterium
CCCGTGGCATACACGATAATCGCCGTATTTATGGTGATGATCGGCCTGTTCTTCTGGGTGCGCAACCTGCTGTACGCCTCCACCGACTTCTCCGGCGCGCTGTCAATGACATCCACGTACCTCACGTTCATAATGCCTATCCTCACGATGAAGCTCCTCTCCGATGAGCGCAGGAGCGGCACCGAAGTGCTCCTCAGGACCGCGCCCGTTCCGATGTGGAAAGTGGTCGTGGGTAAATATCTGGCCTCGCTTACGCTCTACGCCATCATGGTGGCGCTCACCGCCATATACCCGATAATAATGACGTTCCTGTCCGAAAACGGCGTGCCCGCGGGCAAGACGTTCGGCGGCTACGTAGGCTTTTTCCTGCTGGGTGCCACTTACCTGGCGATCAGCCTGTTCGCTTCGTCCTTTACCGAAAGCCAGGTCGTCGCGGCGATCTCCGGCATCGTATCTTTACTGGTGCTCTACTATATGCAGTCCATCGGCGCGACAATAGGCGGCTGGGTAGGCTCGGTGCTCCAGTGGCTCTCCCCGCTGAAGCGCTATTCCGATTTCTCGCTGGGCGGCTTCAACATAGCGTCGCTCGTGTTCTATATCACGTTCTCCGGAACGATGGTATTCCTGTCCGTGCTCAACGTTGAGCGCAGACGCTGGCAGTGAGGAGGTGTCTTAAATGAAAAACGAAAACACCGAATCTAACAAAAAAGGATTATTCTCGCAGACCGCGCGCAGACGCTTCAGGTTCGGCACGAATATGATCGTGCTGGCGGTGCTGGTGATAGTAGTATTCGTTATTGTCAACGTAGTGCTGGAGAGCTTTTCGAGTAAATTGACGCTGGATCTCACTTCCGAAAAGCTGTACACGATCGGCGACGTTACGAAACGCAACATGGAAAGCCTCGAAAAAGACGTGGAAATTATTGCCCTGTACGACCGCGTGAAGGGAGAGGCGGATTCGAACAAAGTGGCTGTCATCAAGGTGCTTGACCTGTACGAACCGTTCGAAAAGATCACCGTATCGTACGTTGACCCGGACTCGCACCCGAACTTCATACTCGATACCGTAGGCGCGGCCAACGCGAATTCGTATTCGGAAGGAGATTATATTGTCAAATGCGGCGACAAAACGCGCCGTATCCCCGAAAGCGATATGTACGTGACGTCCACTACAATGTCGTCGAGCGGTTATTCTTACGAATATCAGAGCGGCATGCAGGCAGAGCGCAAACTTACCACGGCCATCCTCTACGTTGCGGCCGACGTTTCGCCGATAATTTATTACATGACAGGCCACGGAGAGGAAAGCATTTCCGACTTTTCCGAGATAGTAACGTATCTCGAGGGCCTCGGCGCGGACGTGCGCGAACTTGATTTCTCTTCCGTGACACAGATGCCCGAAGACGCCGCGGTGGCAATATTCATGGGTCCGAAATACGACATCAACAGCAACGAGAAGACGATTCTTCAGCAGTGGCTCGAGCAGAAGGCCGGGCAGCTGGTGCTGTGCGTTAACCCGCTTCAGAGCGGTACCGAATTCGCGAATTTCAACTCTCTGCTTGAGGTAATGTTCGGACTGCGCCTGAACAACGACACCGTTTCCGACGATACGAGAAGACTTGCTTCCGTAAACAGCGCCTACTGGTTCCTCGGGAAATCCGTTTCCAACGGTCCCATCGAGAAATCCAGCGTATACGACGTGCCCGTTTTCGAGTCCAGGACGATAGAAGTGCTGAACGTTGACGAGAGCAGCGCCGGAATTAATCATTACCCGATCATACAGACTTACAATACCGCCGTTACGACGCAGATGATAGGCGGCGCCAAGAGTACAGAAGGCGTGTTTACCGTGGGAGCTGCGGCCAAAAACCTTAACTTCAACGAGATAAGCCGCGCCGCGGTATTCGGCAGCACGACTATATTTACCGACAAGTCCTATGATGATTTTACCGGTCCGGTATCGCGCTCCCTCTCTATTTTTGCGATGTCGGTCGACTGGATGATAGAAAGCTACGGCGACAACCCCGCCTCCGAGATATCGGCAAAGAACTATTCTTCTTCTCAGCTTATCGTTTCGGATAAACAGGGTAATGCGCTCGGCATCATCGCTGCGGTCGTTGTCCCGCTCGTTATCGTCGGTGTCGGACTGGCCGTATGGCTGAAGAGGCGCCATCTGTGACGGAAGGGAAGGAGGTCGGCAGATGAAAAAATACAGAACTACTATAATCGCGCTCGCTCTGATCGCCATCGCGCTGGCGGCCTTCTTTATCTCAAGAGCGGCGGGACTGTTTGACAATAAAGAGCAGCCGACCGAAGATCCTTACGCCGACATAGAGACCGGCGCCGTGTTCTCATGTCTTGCCGAGGACACCGCTTATTCCAACGTAAAAAAGGTCGTTAGCCATTCTCCTTCGGAGGTCATCGTGCTTGAAAAAGTCAGCGGCGACTGGACCTGCACGTCCCATCCGTCTCTGGCGCTGATACCAAAAAATGTCAATTCCTGCCTGAATTCGATGCGCACTCTGAACGGCCGCGTGGCTTACAGGGGCGAAGTGACCGAGTCAAAACAGTACGAATTCGGGTTTATCGACAGCGAATATCACGTTGTCATAACGTTTAAAGACGGCAGCGAGGCAACGGTGGTGTTCGGTACGGAAAACCTGTCTTCCAGCTCATGTTACGTTTGGGAGAAGGGCACCGACGTTATCTACCTCGTGGGCGTCTACAACAGATCCAGCACCGTTGTCACCGCTATCGACCTGATAACCTCTAAAGTGTTCTCTTTCAGCGACTCCGGACAGATCAGCAAGGTCAATATCAATAAAAACGGCGAAGCTTTCCTCAAACTGCAGGCGACCATCAGCACGGATATCGACGGAACGCGCGAGTGGACCGTTAAATACCCTATCGAACGCGCGGGAGACAGCACTACTATCGAATCGCTCGTTTCAGCGCTGGATTCCATGTACCTCTCATCTGTTCAGGAACTTGCGTGCGAAGATCTTTCGGTATACGGCCTCGAGCCGGCGGCGTTTGAAGTGTCTGTTACCGATCCGCAGAAGACGTCGGTGCTCCGCGTGGGGAACCTTACTCCCGACCGCGATTACTATTACGTCACGATCGACGGCGCTTCCGACGTGTACCTTGTCAAAACGTCTTATGTGACGTTTACCGATACTCCTCAGATATCGTTCATGAACAAATATATATTTATGGTGTCGTACACGAAGCTCTCTGACGTACAGCTGTACGTGCTCGGTAGAACGTACGACCTTACGTATGCCGCGGGTGAGACGTCCGAAAACGACGTGTTTACCATCAACGGGATCAACGTGAATCAGGACGGCAACGATTGCCGTGACCTCTTCAAACGCATCGGCACCGCCATGTACGGCATACGCCTGGTGAGCCTCGAGGACGAGCCCGCTGAAAAAGGCGAGACGCTCTGCCGGATAAGGTACGAGGAGCAGGACGGCACCGTGAACGTGGTCGAATGCTTCGCCCGCAACGAGACCACCATGTATCTCTATCTGAACGGCGAATACTGCGGAGGTTACGGCAACGTCTATCTGCTTACCTCCGGCAACGAAGATTACGGTATACTGGGAACTATTGAAAATCTGTACGCCGGGCTCAAACTTATTGACGACCAGGCGGGATAACAGGAGTTTGCAATGGATACTGAAGATAAAACTGCATTGCAGGAACAGAAAATCGAAAATCAGGGCGGCTCCGCGGGGGGCGGAAAAAAAGTTGTTCCTCCCGAGGTGCTCGAGGCCCGGCGCAAACGCAAAAAAAGGCGGCGTATATTCTTTACGGTGCTTCTTGCCGTGCTGCTCCTTGCGCTGGCAATATTTCTCATAATTCACTTTAAACTGTTCTCCAGACTGAAGAAGAAGGACCCGGACAGGATGCTTACTGAGCATATCAGTGCGGTCGAATACACGCCCAAGGGCAATTATATTCTCGGCAGCGCGGGCAACAGCGTTATCGTATTCGACGAAAACGGCG
>JAGADO010000136.1 GCA_017613535.1 Clostridia bacterium
CGGGTTCGGACCGTTCGGCATCAAGGTCTGGTACATCGGAAATGAGTCGTATTATTCCGGCGGGCCCTACTGTCTGGACGGAGGGCTGGCGGGAGAGCGGACGAACGAGATCGTAAACGCGATGAGGCTCGTTGACCCCGACATAAAACCGGTCATCGGACTCGTTTCGGACAGGCACCTGCGCCCGTGAAGCAAGGCGTTTATGGAGAAACTTGATTGTCCGTATGCGTATGTGTCGTACCACTGGTACTACGGCACCGGACCTACGGCGGACCCGAACGGCGTGATCGCGTGCGAAAATGTTAAAAACATATACCTTCACGATACGGAAGAGGGGCTTGAATTTTACAAAAACGAGTTGCTCACTGACGTATGGGAGACGGTCCGGATCTGCGTCGACGAGTGGAATTTCTGCTGGGGAAGCGCGTCGAACAACGCACTTCTGATATCCAATGCTCTTCAGCTTCATTTTTTCGGCAGGAACGCCGAAAAATACCACATCCGCGACGCGCGCTTTTTCATGCCGGTCAATGAAGGTATGATCACCGTTTCGCCTGCCGGGAGCAAGGTGGAGAGTTCGGGAAAGCTGTTTAAACTTATGGCGGGCCACAGAGGCGGAAATGTCGTCAGGTGCGTTTCGGATGAAAGGCAGGATGTTCTTTGCACGCGCCACGACGGGTATTATTACGTTTCGGTGGTCAATCGCTCCGGATCGCCCTGTACGGTCGCCGCGGACGGGTTTGAGATTTCCGACTGCACGGAGATCGCAATCGGTGAGTTCAGCTTTTTCAGCAATGATTACACGATCTCCCCGAAGAGCGATGCTTCTGTCGGTGCGTACGGAATACTGTTTTTCAGGATGAAAGAGAAATAAACGCGGAAATGCCTTTGAAAAGCGTTAAAATGCCCGGAGAGGCGTTCAGAACCGCTCCGGGCATAATTTATGCTATCGCGGCCAAAATGCCTTACAAGGGCATTTTAAGGCCTGATTTTGCGAACGTGCCGGTGAATTATTTACCGATCATCCTCACGAACGCTTCGGCGTAAAGTTTGCCGATGAAATCAGAACCTCCGTCGGGAGTGGGATGCACGCCGTCCGCGGAGAAAAACGTATAATCTTTGTGGAGGCAGGCCTCTGCAAACAGTCCGTCGAGAGCGATATATTCGTCAGCGTACTCACGAGCAAGTTTGCGCACGATCAGTATCTTTTTGTACAGATCTTCGTAGAAGTACATTTTATCTTCGGCGGGGAGCAGGAACGGTTCGAGCATCAGAATGCGGGCGCCTGTTTTTTTCACTGCGTCGAGTACTGTGCGGTAATTTTGTTCGAAGATCGCGTCGTCAAGGTATTCGCGTGTTCCGGCGCGGTGCCATGTGTCGTTGATGCCGATCAGGATCGATACGACGTCTGCTCCGATGTCGATAAAGTCTTTCTGAAGCCTGGCGACAAGGTTTGCGGTCTGGTCGCCGCTTATTCCGAGGTTGATGAATTCGAATTCGGTATCAGGCATTGCTTCGCGGATGTATTTTGCGGCATATTTCGGATAGCCGCCTCCAAGCCGGTGCGGATCGGATCTGTCGCGCCCTGCGTCTGTGATGCTGTCGCCCTGGAAAAGTACCTTCATGATGATCTCTCCTTGTTCTTTAATCGTTTTTATATTCTGTTTACTTGCTGATTTTAATTGTTTTCATCCGTATGATCCGGCGCGAACGTTTCTGCAGGAGCAGGCGTATCTGTCGGGGCGGGTGAGGGTTCCGTCGGAGCCGGAGTTTCCGTTGCCGGCGATGCAGTATCCTCGGGCGTCGCAGAAGGAGCTTCCGTCGGCGTACTTTCCGCGGTCGGGGTCACTTCCGCTGTCGGAGTATCTGCAGGCGTATCCGAAGGCGTAGGCTCGGGGATCGTTGTCGGCATCGCCGTCGGAGTACCTTCCGGTATCTGCGTAGGTGTCGGCGTTTCATTGACCGGCTCCGTCGGTGTCGGCTCGGGCGTGGCCGTGGGCGTGGGATCAAATTCGCGGTCAAGGTCGTAACCCAGCGATCCGAAATATGCGTCCATTTCCGCGTCGGACAAATTAAAGTATGCCTTTATATCCTTTAGCACCGTCACGTTTCTTCTGCCGTCGCGTATAACGAAGCGCATCTTTTCGATCCATTCATACCAGCCTTCGACCGTTAAGCCGTACCGCGCCTGATTCTCCGCGATCTCCGGTTCCATCATCGCCACGAACCAGTCGATCCTCTCCATAATTACCCGCTCGTTCAGCACCGTGCCCATAAGCTCCGCGTAACGCTTCAGGAACATGTCGCGGAACATCGGGTTCAGGAACAGGCGCTTCATAAGAGTGCTGTTGGGGCCGTTGACGATCACGTTATTGATCGAATCGACCCTGTCGGTCCAGAAAGCCCAGTCAAGGTCGAAGTAGCACCAGCGCCACTTTCCGTCCGCTTCGTCCGACTGGTAGAAACGCACGTTTGTCAGGTCTCCGTCGCCCATGTACGAGCGGCAGACGTACCAGTCGATAAGGCTGTTGATGTCAACTCGCTCCGTGACGTAAGCCAGGCTTTCAGGCTTTGTCATATCGTGCGAGCGGCAATAGCTTAAGAGCTCGGAGTATTTCGTTTTGTCGCCGTCCTCGACCATGCCGTACGCCCGAAGCACATTGACCGACTCCTCCGAAACTCCGCCCAGCTTCTGTGCGAAATGGTCCTGATCGTAACGTTCGCGGAGGAAATATATTCCGTGGTACTGACCGTTCAGGTACAGGATGACGGGGCGGCAGGCAAGCACGTCGAGGTCGGTATAGCCGTCGATCAGCGTCGTGCACAGTTCGTCGCGGAAGCCGCAGTAAATGTAATCTTCGCTTCCTCCCTTTAGCAGCAGCGAGTTGAAAACATCAGTATCTCTGTTATCGAACAGCTTGCAATTCAGCTTCGACAGTCCGTACTGCGAGCGGAATCTGAGCTGGAAGTTCTGCTTTTCGCCCTTCTTGCTGTCGTTGCCGTGAAGCTTAAAACCGCACGGGGCGGAGAAGACTTCTTTTCCGCCCTCCATCAGCGTGACGTATGAAACGTGCTCGTACTCGGGCTCGATATGGTTCAGCACGCCTTCGGAGCCGGTGAGGTATTCCTGGCGGATGGCAACGTTCACGATGGGCAGCGTGTGTTCTATTCCCACTATGTAGAAGAACGACGTTTCGCGGCTCCGGTTCGTACCGTTAATGCTTGCGGCGCGGATCGAAACGATGTTGTCAATATGTATCGGTCCGGTGTATTTCTTTGACGAAGTGGTCGGTTCGGTTCCGTCAGTCGTGTAATAGATCGTGCCTTCGCCGCTCAGCTTCAGTTCGAACGGGCTGTCATACGCTCCGGTGGGAACGTCTGCCGTAGGGGAAGTGAGAGTGTACATATAACCGGCGGCGTTTGCCTTTCCCGGGGTAGCGTTTCTCATATATACGAAACCGTCGGAATTCCGGCCGTAACTCTCGTTTTTCCTGAGGTCGTCAGGCACTTCTACCGTATCGACGATCCTGTTGATATTACTCAAAAAAAGCTTTTCCCCGGACGAATTGATCTTGAACGGCGCTCCCGTTCCGTCGCTTTCTCCTGTGCAGTATATGACGATAAACCTTCCCGGGCCCAAAGTGATGGCTGGCAGGTGGTATTTCTGAAGTTTGCCCGCTTTATCCGACAGGAAGTATCTGGAAAGCAGGATAGGCGACGAGGAGTTATTGTAGAGCTCCACGAAATCGTAATAGTTTCCGTCTGCATCCGGATATTCGTTGTTCGACGCCATGACTTCCGTGATCAGCAGTTCGGGCTGGCCGGGATAGAGATTCATATCTTCCGGACGCGCCGTAGGAGTCGGGACGGGCGTTGGTGTCGGGGAAGGCGTCGGAGGTTTAGTTGGGACGCGCGTGGCTGTCGGCCTCTGCGTAGGTGAATGTGTCGCTGTCGGCCCCTTGGTCGGTGTCGGAGAAGGGGACGGTGTCGCGGAAGGCGAAACTGCGCCGGAAGGGGAAATGCAGAATGTTTCCGTATCTGTCGGTATTTGTGTGATATATGGTGTCGATGTATCGAACGGGGAGGCGGTCAATGTTTCCTGCGGATCCGGGGGTGTGGCAGGAACGTAAGCGGTCACGTTTTCAGTCGGGACGTTGACGATCGGCTCTTCTGACTGTTCCGGATCCTGAGGAACGGCGCACGCCGAAAAAGCAGCTGTCAATGATAGAAACAGTGCGGCTGCTGTGATAGATATGGCGCGGCGAAACGCTTTTATTTTCTTACAGTCTCTCATATTTCCCCGGAACTCCGGATGGATCAGGCGCATTTAAAACGATCTTCCATCCGGGAAGTTTGTATATTATATCATATTATTGAAAAAAAGAAACCACCTGGCGTTCAGGTGGTTTCTCTTACCGGTTTTCACTGTCCGGACCGCAATGCGATCCGTAAGTTTAAACTCAGCTGATATCAGCTATTATTTCTTCTTGCTCTTGGCAATTACGAGGGCAACGACTGCGGCTGCGACAACGACTGCGCCGGCAACGATTCCGATGATAGCTCCGGTCGGAAGACCTTTCTTTTCATCACTCTTCTCGTTATCCTTGTTTCCGTTATCGGTCGGTTTAGCGGCTTCTTCGGTAGCAGGAGCGGCTTCCTTTGTAGGCTGCTCGGTAGCAGGTGCCTCCGTAGGCTCGGCGGTCGGAGCTGCGGTGGGCTTCTCTGTGGGCTCTGCCGTAGGTCCGGGAGTAGGAAGCTCGATAGCCTGATCTGTTCCGTCGATCAGCATAATAGCGGAGTAGGGGAACCAGGATTCGTTCTCTTCGTCATCGAAATAGAAGACGGCATCGAAATCGATCTCGTCCATATTTCCGCCCCATGCGCCGATCGAGTCATCCTCTGCGGTCATGTAGATAACGTATTTTCCGGGAGGAAGGATCACGCCGAAATCCATCGTCAGGTCCATATTATCAACGTGCTGCTCCTCGCGGAACGAGCCGAGTTCGGTACCTGCGATCGTGGTGTCAAAGTCATGATTCCATGCATAGATAACAGCGTCAAGGTTTGCGTTGGCCTGGCCGCCCCACGTGGGTGCCGCGCAAAGAATGAACGATTTGAACGATTTGCCTTCGGGAACTGTAAACTCGATAGCGGAGCTTACGTGGGTGTTGAAGGTCTGAGGATCAAGCTGTCTCGGGCTGACCTGGTATTTGACCGGCTTGCTCGAGTCGACTTCAACTTCTGCGGGTTCGCCGTTGCTCTTATAAAGGTCAGCTTTAAGGTTATTCTGGCCGTTAAGAGTCAGAAGGCTGTCGGTGTCAAGCAGGCAGTAAGGAGTGTCCTCTTTTCCGGTGTAAGCTTTAGCATCAGCTTCGCTGGTGAAGAAAGCGATCCAGGCGATGTCAATGTAGTCATCTGCGTTGACCTGTCCGCTGCTGGCGTCACCGGCAGTGTTCTCAGGATCGCGGTCGGGCTCAAGCGGGTCAAACCTGATGGTTCCCGTTGCGGTGTAAGTGTCGCTGTTCCACTTGGAATCAAGCTCCGTTACACTGGATACGGACGTCATATCGACGATAGCGGTCTCCCAGTTTCCGGAGAAATTATATCTTACCGGAATGCAGGGCTCTGCTGCGGGGCAGATATAGAACTGCGCGGTGTACTCGACGCCCGTGCTGTCATACTGAGAGCCGGTCTTATAGCGGATAGCAGCCCATGTAACGGTATCGGGGTCGATCCTCTTGTTATTACCTTCGTTGCTGAATGTGAAGGTGGAGTAGGGGTCGTTGCCAAGAGCGGTAAATCTGACGCAGTTGAATTCCTCTTCATCCGCAAAAGCGGTGAAGGAAGCGCCGATCATCGTGATTACCATAACGATGGCAACAAAAATCGAAAACTTCTTGAACATGTTTTTTCCTCCGTTCGGTTATTTTAATCGGATCCGGTCAATGCCGGTTCGGTATACAGAATACTGTGAGATTATATCATCTTCGCCCCGCAGTTTCAATATGCAGAAAGGCAACGCTTATTTCTGCTTCTTCTTTTTAGCCGCTATGGCAATTATAGCGATCACTGCGATCAGGGCAACTCCGCCTATCACGACGGGAACGACAGGGAATTTTTTGCCGTCGTTTTTGCCATTGTTATCCTTTCCGCTGTTGTCTCCGCTGCCGCCTTTGTCCGTTGTCTTGGGTGCGTCGGTCTTTGCCGGCACGTCAGTCGCAGGTGCGTTTGTGGGGTTCTCCGGAACGTCAGTCGCGGGCACTTCAGTGGGAACTTCGGTAGGCTCTTCGGTTGCCTCGGGGCCAAGGTCCCCTACCAGAGCGTATGCGACCCTGATCGCGGGGCTGTAGTCAAGTTCGATCCCGTACTCGAAGAACGTCCAGCCGTCGGAATAATCCGGATTGCCCTCGTAGTATCCGATAGCGCCGTTGTTTGACCTGGTGAGAACGATCAGGTAGCTGCTGCCGTAGCGCAGGGCGGTGTCGAATTTTAACGTAAGGTTCGAGTTATCCTGATGGTCAAAGATCTCGCCGGAGCACAGGCTTTTACCGTACGTGCTCTCCTCGTAATCGCCTGTCCATTTGTAAACATCGAACGAAACATCCGAGTCGCCGTTTTTGTTGACCCATGTGGGGGCCTCGATAAGAGCCAGAGAATAAAGCACCTGGCCGTCCGGGATCACGGGCGTGAGGATGCCGAATTCGAAGAACGGGTGTGCCACGGCCTGACCGCGCGGGATGACTGTCTTTTCGGGCTGGATGTCGATAGTGTTTTCTTTGCCCTCAAGTGTAAGGAAATATTCAGTGATGCCTTCGGTCTTTTCAAATTCGGCATAGAACACGAACGGTCCTCTTGTATCGAATTCAAGCTTCGTTTCAGCGTATATCAATTCGCTGATGGGGAGCACCGAATACGGCCTTTCACCGTCTTCACCTACGCCGGTGAGCTGAGTGATACGGAAAATGTACTGACCGGCCGGCATCGCGGAATCGAACACAAAGTAAGGCAGATCCTTGCTGTCTCCGTCGAAATACACGTCTTTTTCAAATACCGCCGTACCTGATAACGTGTCTCCGGTGTTCTTGTTCCATTTAAACAGTTCGAATCTGACGGTGCAGTCCGTATGGTTTTCACTTTTTCCGGCATACAGCTCGGGAAGTCCGATTCCCGTAAGCGGTGCCGCGACGTTGAATATAACGTAGTCTGTTCCTGTACAGTCTCCGTCGTAATCGAATGTGTTGAACCAGATCGAAGGAGTGTGCCTTACACTCTCGTCGTACGTATACACTCTGACAATTGTCTCGTCCTGACCGGGATCGGCCGCTTCGGCCCCGTCTTCGGCGGCAAATGATAACACGCCTAAAAGCGAAAGGATCATCGTCAATGTCAGTATGACCGCGGTTATTTTTTTCATTCTTTCTCGCTCCGTTTCTTTTAATGATTTTATATGCCTTCGATTAAATTATTGTCCGCCGTGATGTAATAAGTCTTGTCCGCCGGTACTCTGACGATGTACTTTCCGTTCTCGAACTTCATTTCCGGAACGGTCAGAGATCTGTTGACCTCGATCGAATACTTGCGGTTTGAGTAATTGTATTCAGAGACTCCTGCGTAATCCATATCGGACGGGAGGCTGCTCCGGATCTTAAGACCTTTAACATCCGGATTCACGCCGATTATTGAAGTCAGGAACGACAGCGGCACGAGACCGGATTCGGGGAACTCGCCAACGATGCTGACCTGGTAGAAGTTTCCGGGGATCGGCCGCGGCGCTCTTCTCAGGGAGTCGATGTGAAATTCCGCCATTATGGCGTTAAACCGTTTGATCGCAAGGTCACCGGAGATCACAGTGCGGCCGGAAACGTCGTAGTACGAAGTGTAGAAGATCGTGCCGCCGTTCTGCATCTGGTTTCCGTATACACCCCAGTGGCCGGGAAGAACGTCGTTGAACGGATGGCCGTTATACCACCAGTAATGGAGTCCGTCAACTTCGACCGTTTCGATGGCAACGGTGTTTGCGCGCGCCGATACCTTGAAGTTATATATATCCGCGCCCGTCGACGTGTCGGACTTGATGATCCGCTTTCCGTCGACCCAGTCGTAAATTTTCTGTGCCTGCTCTTTCGACGAAAGGCCTGCTGATACCGCCATAAAATTCACGAATGTTAATCCGAAGTCGAGCACGTCTCCGTTGATATTCACGGAAGTGATGTAACGCCCTTTTTCATTGTCCCAGAAATAATCGTTGAACTTTTCCTTTATCTTCCGGGCCAACTCTGTGTAGCGGTCCGCTTCGGATGTGTTGCCGATATAGTTCTCTATATCAGCCATCGCCAGCACGGCCTGGTAGAACATGATGTTTTCGTACGCGGAATTGTACCCGAAGAAATTCAGGCTGTCCCAGTAGTTCGAGGCCATGCCGTAGACAGTGCCGTCATTTCTGGGGTCGTAGATCGTCATCAGCCCGGACTCTCCGTTCAGGTTTTTAAGCATGTAATCCATGGCCTTGCGGAGTTTGTCGAGCATAATCTGGCCCTTTCCGTTATTGCTCTCCAGGAAGCCGTCCGTGTCGTTTCCGGTGAGCAGGTAGTCGCGGGAAGCGATGATCAGTGCTGAGTTATTCGTATAGTGGTTCTGTGCGTCAAGGTGCTGCGGTGCAGCGTTTGTTGCCCAGATGAAGCCGTCGCCGCGCGGGTTGGTCTTGTACTCTTTCGTGTCGACAACATATTTACCGGTCGCTTCGTTGTAGTACCATCCGTCGCCTCCGTACATTGCTTTTTTCAGTGAGTTCGCGTGGATATTGATCGCTTCGGTATAGCCGGACCAGTTCAGCTGCGCTCCGTTCCAGGCGGTCCATTCGATAGACGCTATCATCGTTTCGCCTGAGCGGAACGGTTCGGGATTCTGGCCTGCGCCGCTCAGTGAATTGTAAACGGACGGCTCCGTTTTCGCCGTACCGAAGATCGTCCACATATTGCTCAGATCCGCGCTGTAGTAACCGTCGTAAGATGTAAAGAAGAACGTGCCTTTTTCACCGAAAACGCGCATCTCTTCAACGCTGAAGGAATTAGCGCCGGTCGAATAAGAAGGATAATTAATGCACTTGATGCGTATGCCGTTGGCCGCGATGCCGTCGAGAGGCAGGGAAAGAGTAGCCCCCATCGGGTCCGGAAAATTCATTTCGCACGTATAATATCCTTCCGAGTTGGGCAGCACGTAATAGTAGTGGGGGAGCATGTACCAGATCTTTCCGCCGTCCGTCGTGTACTCGATGCTGATATTAGATGGGAATATATCCGCGTCAGGCGGGAATTTGATCTCTATGCTGTCAAGTGTGTAGTACCCGTCGAACAGGTAGCCGACAAATTCCTGCGTGTCAGGCGATTCCGCGGTCTCACTCTTCCATCTGGTCGAGTTAAGGCCGTCGGCAATATTTTCGTATCCGTATTCTTCACCCGCGGTGCTCGATCCAATCGGTGTAACGTCGGCAATCATTTCTGCGCTGTAGTCGTCGCCTGATACTTTTACCGTACCTGCCTCCGACCAGCCGTACAATGTCCCGGACTTCAGGTTCACCGCGCACGCTTTAACCTGGTATTCACCCGCTTTTTTATAGTCATGATATATCTCTGCCGTGACAAGATAGTTTTCCTGGCTTGCGTATGGGCCTCTGTAGCTCCATGTTCCGTCGCCCCAGTCGATGACGTAATAGTTGTAGTCATCCGTCGCCTTGTTCAGCTTGACCTGCACTACCGTTCCTGCTCCCGTCCTTGCGCCGTTCGCGTGAGGAATGTTGAGCTCAACGTGTTCGCCTGCCCTTTGGAGGTTGCGGGTGGTTTCATACTCGATTCCGTTCACGATATGTACCTCCTGCGTTTTTTGAAAGGTTTCTTCCGGAATTCCGGGATCTCCCGTCTGCCGGCATCCGACTGCACCGAATAAAATAACTATAAACAGTACGCAAATGACTAAGCGCTTCATCTTTTTAACCTCTTTTTAACATTTCTCGCGGTCTTCGGGAAACAGTCAGTGTTCTGACATATTTGCTGAAATTATAATACAGAAAGAGGAGGAAATCAATAATCAGACGGCTGAGGCTCTTTTCCTGTTTCCGTGAAAAATCGATCCGTTCACTCCACTTTGTCGCTCATTTTTGCCTTCGGGATCATGGGCAGTCCGGATTTTACGGCAGATTTTAATGATCGAGTCTTTTTTGCCGTAACTGGTTACAGTATAGAAATGAGATTAAACGAATTTTGCCGTAATTTGGACCTTGACTCATCCGGCGCCTAACGATGTATCCCAAATAAGCGATATGAGGAAAGAGGGATACAGCAGGCGCCGTCTCTAGTCCGGACTCGGTCATTTTTTATAGCGGGCGCTGCTCCCGTCATAGCAAAACAGCGGAATCGGTTCATCTGCTATGACGGAAATAATGAAATGTGTCCATTTTTCCGGTCTGGACGCCATCCTCGTCATAGCAAAATAATGAAATCAGTTCATTTGCTATGACGCAAATCGTAAAATGTGCCCGTTTTTCGGGCATAGGCAGCGCCCTCGTCATAGCAAACCAGCGATTCCCGGGCATTTGCTATGACGGACGATAGATTTGAGCGCTGCCGAAAGTGCATAGACAGCGCCCTCGTCATAGCAAATGAGCGATTCCCGAGCATTTGCTATGACGCACAAGAGATTATAGCGCTGCCAAAAGCGAAGAGGCAGCGCCATGATACGGAAATGAGTGACAAAAAGGGTATTAACAAATCGATCGTTCACGGAATAAGGAAAAGAGCCGCGGCTGAGGGGGCTCTTTTTATTTACGTTTCGGGGATGATATAATACACGCGAAAAGTACGCCCTGCCGCATCGGTGCGGCGAAAAAAAGACCTGCAGAGGATCGATTTTATGAAAATTATGAAAATAGAGATAACCGAAAAAGGCAGCGACGCGTTCTACCGCGATCTGATAAATATAATGCTTGCAGCAAGCTTCATTCAGAAGAATCACAACTACAAGATAAGAGACCAGTTTAAGAATTACAAATCGCTGCTGATAATCGATCTGGTGCTGCTGTCTTTTATGATACTGCTGGGCATTCTTTTCGGATTCAAAACGTTCTTAATAATCTGTCTGATAGTACTCGGTCTCTCGACTCTTTTAAACGTCTATATGCTCTATTCGATCAGGCGTAAAATTCAGACGCTCTCCTCGGAATTCAGGCCGGAGATCCTCACGCTGGATGAGAGCGGTATCGAGCTTGCGAAAGAAGGCAAAGAAGTAATGAGGAACAGCTGGGACAATGTCGCGGTCGTCCGTATCAGCACCGAGTGCATCGCTTTTATTCCGGCCTCCCGGGCGGGCATCATCTTCTTCGTTGGACGTCAATATGAGACAGAAATCACGGCCTGGCTCAGGGAGAGCCAGCCTTCGCTGGAGATCATCTGAACCGGGCCGCGGCGGTCAATTACGGATTTTCAATTACTGACCTTCAATTATACAGCTCGATCTCGAATATAGTCACGGTCTCGGAAATAGTATCGCCGTCATTGACGAGGATGCGGAACGCCGTGCCCGCCGCAGGTTCAGGGAATGCGACGTACTCGCCCCGCCTGAAAGTCTCGCCGGACAATACCGTTTTCCACTCTCCGCCTGAAAAGACTTGTGCGTCATATGAAGTAACGTGTCCCCACGAAGTGGCCTCGTACACCGAGAAGCCCGAAATCGTAAGCTCTTCGCCGAATTCCGCACTGATCCACGCGCCGTAAAGGCCTCCGAAATCAGAACCCCAGCGCGTCGTATCATCACCGTCGAACGCGTAATCCGCCTTGAGCCCCTCCGACTCGATCGTAGAAGCCGCATATGTCCAATTGCCCGAAAGCTTGGAAACATTGTCCGGTATGACGACTTCAGGCGGCAGCGTCAGCTTCGCGGGACGCGGCTCCGTGCCTTCGGGAACCTCTGCGAATAATCCCATCAGTCCGATCTCGTTGATAGTGATCGTGATTCCGGTACCTTCGAGGAAATACAGCCTGAAAGCGTACGTTTCTTCCGTATTCCTGTCGAATTTGTAATATTCATCCTTTGTGCTCGTGAACCCTTCGTAGACCGTCACCCAATCCTGTTTTTCTTCGCTGTAGTACTGCGCTTCCCAGCCGAGCATCGTGCCCCACGTCTGATTTTCATCGATGTAGGCGCCGTTCACCACGACCGGATATCCGAATTCAACACAGATGTAGCATCCCTCAACGTCGTAAAAGATCGAGCTCCACCTGGTCTCCGGATCTCCGTCGAAACTGAGCGCGGGCCCAAGCTCCTGAGGCGTACCTTCAGCTTCGGAAGATGACGCACCGAAGTAAAGGTGTTCGTTATTTTTGATAAGGTCAACGTATTTTACGTTGTCGTCGGGCGATTTCGCGGGTGTGGCGACAGGCTCGAGCGTCGTCAATATGATCCCGCTGTCCGTTGCCGCCGGTTTTTCTGTCGCGGCAGGCGTATTTGTTTCGTCCGGCGCTGCGTTTTTGTCACCGCATCCGGTCAGCAGCAGTGCGGCCGCAGCGATCAGTGCGGTC
>JAGADO010000137.1 GCA_017613535.1 Clostridia bacterium
CATCACCGGAAGCGGTACTGTCGAACTACCCGACGGCGCTTGACGACGATTCGGCGGATTATCTGAAGACGCATATCGTGAAAGCGTTCAATTCCGACGACGCTAAGAAGTGCGCGTTTGATAGGGAAGGGTTCGTAAGCTCGCAGATACAGGACGTAAGGCATAACTTCGTGGAGTTCTCGCAGGAGCTTGCCAGACGCTTTTTCGGAGTGATGCAGGACGCGGGAACGATACCCTCGGGAGACCTGATAGTATTGACCGCCGCGATAGCCGGGGACGATTATCTGTGCGTCATGAAGTTTAACTACAAAACGTCGTTCATACACGAATTCAGGGCAATTGCCGACACGAACGCGATAAACTTCGTAAAGCACCAGGGGATATTGCCCGGAAAGACCGCAAAGATAGACGAAGCGTTTTTTGTGAATATTGACACGCGCGACGTTTTCGTGCTGGAAAAAAAGTTTGAGATAGGCGGAGTAAAGGATTTTTACATCTCGCCGGTCATACTGGGCGTTACGGACAATCTTTCCGTTAAAACGCAGCTCGAGACCGTGCGCAAGGTCGCGGAACGGATATACGAGGAGCATTACGGTCCCACGGTCAATATGAAGCCTCGCGTCGCCGGGCTTATGTGCCGCGAACTCGCGAACCAGCAGACGTTCAGAATGGATAATATCATCGATAATTTCACTGAGGAGTTTCCCGAGGCCGCTCCTGATTTCCGCGCCGCAGCCGATAAGCTCCCCGTAGAGAAAGAAGAAAGGCTGCCTGTACCTCCGTCTCTCGTTAAGCGCATCTCGAAGCAGACTGTTAAATCACGCAACGGTATAGAAGTTAAAATACCCGTCAGAGTTTACGATAATCCAAAAGCGATGGAATACATGCGCGAACCGGACGGAACACTCACGCTCATTATACGCGATATTGACGAGGGAAAAGAAGAAAAGGAGTAACAGGCAATGAAAAAGCATTCGCTGATCGTACGAATATTGACGCTGATCGCATGCGTCTGCCTTACGGGCTGCACAGCAGAACATGGCGGTGAAACACACGTGACAGATAACGGCTCAGGTAATGAAACGACTCCCGGAAGCACCGCTACGCCCGTGCCTACAGCTGTCCCGACCGTCGTGCCAGATCCTTCTTCTGTGACGCTCGTTATAGAAGATTTCAACGAAGCGGAAGATATTAAGAAAGTACTTACTTCAGTCGATCTGAGCTCCTTCGGGATCACTCAGCCGGAGTTCTCTTTTACGGAGGACAATGCTCTCGAGGGTAAGGCGCTTCAGGCGCGGCTTGAGAAGAGCGCGTGGTGCCAGGCGTACGAATTCCGCGGGAAAAAGCTGAATGCTTTCAGGGATACGTCCGGAGCGCAGTATTTCAGGATGTGGGTCTCAACTCCGGATGATACGTCTGTGAGCATTACAGTTGCGCTCGGTTCAGGAGCGAAGAGAAGCTTTTTCGATGCCGGAAAGGCGGTGCTCACATCGTATTCCGGCAGGCAGGAGATGCTTTCTACCGGCAATGCTTCCGATGACGCGGGAGAGGATTCTTCGCTGCGTATTCCCGCCGGTTTTTCGGGTTACCTCGCGTACCCGCTCGATTCACTTAAAGCATGGAGAGGGTGCGAAAACGTGTCCGACATTTCCAAAACCGATTATCTGAAGTTTGATATCAGGCCGTCCGTGGCCGCTTCAGGGGACAGGTACGTGATCGACAGGATCTGCCTGAGCGACAGCCCGGTGGAATTGACCGATCCCGCCTCGGATCAGGGAACCGATCTGCCCGCATTCGAAAAACTGGCTTTGCTGGTGAAAGAAGCGCTGTCAAAAGAGGCGACGTACCAGTATTGTCCCGAGTACGATCCGGTCGGATACCCGGGAATAAAGGCAATATGGCTCGACGGGGCTGAGATCGCAGGCGTTCCCACGAAAGTTTTCGCGTTTATAGGGTTCCCTGATGGTGCGAGTGATTCGTCTCCCGTTCCGGGCGTTGTGCTGATGCACGGCGGAGGAGGGTACGCATTCCCCGAGTGGGTAAAGATCTGGAACGACCGCGGATACGCTGCGATAGCCGTCGGAAACACTGGCTATTATCCTGCTAAGAGCGGCATCAAAAACTTCTATAACAGTTCGTCGTGGACAAGGGATATCCCGGCTGACGTGCTGGCAGCGGATGCGAGAAAGATGCCTCCGGACAATGACGGTATGTATTCGTCTACCGGCTCTGTCGACAGGATGTGGATGTACCACGCCGTTGTCCAGACAGTGCTTGCAAACACGCTTCTGCGCTCAGATCCTCGCGTCGATGCGGATAAAATAGGCATCACCGGTATCTCCTGGGGCGGCGTGATCACGTCTGTCGCGATAGGGTTTGACAACAGATTTGCGTTCGCTATTCCGGTCTACGGAAGCGGATATCTGAACGAGGCGCTTTCGTGGATGGGCAGCAATTTCAATTCTGCAGGCACCGCGGAGCTTTGGGAGCCTTCACTGCGTTTTGGCAATGTCAGATCTTCGGTGCTCTGGCTCTGCTGGACGGACGATAACTGCTTCTCGATCAATTCCAACAGTAAGTCGTACGAGGCTGTTCCGGGAAGCGTTTTCTCGCCCGTGATGAATATGCTGCACGGCCATTTTGAAGGCTGGGGGCGCCCTGAGATCTACAGGTTCGCCGACTCGGTCGTTAAAGGCGGTCAGGGCCTTTGTGTTCCTCTTTCACAGCCCGATCTGTCCGGAAAGGTGTCGTTCAGGATAAGCCGCCCGTCTGACGCTTCGTCGGTCACGGCAAGGGTTTGCTACATCACAGAACCGCTTTCGTATTCGCCTAACGGAAGGCTTGGCATCCAGGGACAGGATACGATCGATCAGGAGTGGCATTACGTCACGTGTAAGGTGAACGGCGATACGGTCTCTGCGACGCTGCCGTCGGAAGCGAACGGATACTATGTTGAGATCACGGCGGTCGCCGACGGCACAGAATATATTACTGCGACAAGGTTCATACAGCGCTGAAGTCAGTGTCTGAATATTGCATCGGCGCGGCAATGATGGTAAAATTTCAGGAGCGGCGGCAACGATCGGTTGACGGCCGTGTATTAGCGCGAAAGGCGGATTTGTGAGAATGAGCGGTTACGGAGAAAAAGCGGCGGACAACGCGGTGAGGATCAGGGAATATATTGACGCGCACAGGAGCGGGATAATTGACGATCTGTTCGGTCTTATGCGCATCGACAGCGCATATTCGGAAGAAGGAAAGGATGAAGCGCATCCTTTCGGTTCAGGTTCGGCCAGGGCGCTTTCGGCCGGTTCCGCGCTGCTTTCCGGATACGGTTTCCCGGTAAAAAATTACGATAATTACGTTATAACCGCGGACCTCGGAGAAGGGGAACGCGAACTTGATATTCTTGCCCATCTCGACGTCGTTCCTGGCGGTGAAGGCTGGACGGTTACGAAGCCTTTCGTTCCGGTCATGACGGATGACGGCGTGATCTACGGAAGAGGTTCAGCGGACGATAAAGGCCCTGCGATCGCGGCGATATACGCCATGCGCGCTATTAAGGAACTCGGCATTCCGCTCCGTAAAAACGTGCGCCTCGTGCTGGGAGGCTGTGAAGAGATCGGGCTCGGAGATCTTGAATATTATTTCGAACGCGAACCTCATGCGAGATACAGCTTCTCGCCCGATGCGGACTATCCTCTGATCAACGCGGAGAGGGGCATTTCCGGGACTGAAATAATTAAGAAATTCAGCGCCGAGGCTGCGGATGCATCGCCGATCCGATCGGTACATGCGGGACTCAGGCGCAATATGGTGCCTTTCTCTGCAGTTGTCGTCATAGACGCTGAGAAGGGCGGGACAACGGTCGGAGAGGTCGCTTCTAAGGCGGCTGAGGTCGCCCGTTCTCACGGCCTGGGGCTGGAGATACAGACGGAGGGCAATATCATTACTATTGACGTCCGCGGCGTAGGTGGCCACGCGTCTTCGCCCGAGAACAGCCTGAACTCGCTCACATGCCTTATGGAGATCATTGCCTCACTGCCGTTCACGGACGAAGTCAGCAGGCTTGTCCGCGGCCTTTCCGCGCTTTATCCGTTCGGTGTTTACCACGGCGAATCTGCCGGAATCGATATGGAGGACGACATCAGCGGGCGCATCTCCTCGAGCTTCAACGTTACGCATTACGATGCCGATAAATGTGAGTACCGCGCTGTGATCGATAGCCGCGTGCCTGCGATGGCGTGCGAAGAAAACTTTATGGGACCGCTTAAAAAGGCATTGACGGCCGCGGGAGCAGACAGCGTTGAGATATCGCTGAATCCGTGCCATTACGTGCCTGA
The DNA here is from genome assembly GCA_017613535.1 of Clostridia bacterium. Taxonomy (GTDB): domain Bacteria; phylum Bacillota; class Clostridia; order UBA1212; family UBA1255; genus UBA1255. Next base: position 4,344 of record JAGADO010000137.1, read on the forward strand.
AAACTCTGAATTCGTGCAGAAACTGCTGAACGCTTACAAGAAAGTTACCGGCGACGCGGATGCGAAACCATTTGCGATAGGCGGAGGAACGTACGTACATAATATTGACAACGGCGTGGCGTTCGGCTGTGCGATGCCCGGTGTGGATAACCGTATGCACGGTCCTGACGAGTTTATGATGCTTGACGTGCTTCTTAAGAGCATCGAGATTTTTGCCGAAGCTATCATTTCTATCTGCGGCTGACTGCCCGGAGCGTGTGAGACTGATATGGATAACGACGAGATCAAATTTGAACCGCTGCCTCTATTTGAAAACAGATTTTTGAATGCGTACGATCTTAACTACGCTCCCGGAAAGCATTATTTCGAGGCTTCCCGCAGGAGCGCGGACAAGCTCGTCGCGACAATGAGCGATGATGAGTTTAAGGCTATGCTGCCTGATGCCGTGACGTGCGCCGTGATCATCAGGTCGCATGATGACAATGGCCGGGAGCGTGAGGGCCTTCTTCTCAGTTACGAGTACCGCTATCCGTGCGGCAGGTTTCTGCTGAGCCCTCCTGCCGGACTTATCGATCCTGAGGATGCTGAAGGCAGGAGCACCGATGAGGCTGTTCTGATGGCTGCGGCAAGGGAGATAAAAGAGGAGACAGGGCTCGGCGTCTGTGCCGGGAGGGGAGACCGCCTCTTTACGGTGAGCCCCGTGCTGTTCAGCTCGCCCGGGATGACGGATGAAAGCAACGCGATTGCCTGCGCCGTTCTAAATATTCCGCGCGGAGAAGCGCTTAACGTCAATTACGACGGGATCACCGGTACGGAAAGGTTCGCAGGGAGCATCGTCGTTGACCGCGCCGGCGCGGAGAAACTGCTGAAAAAAGGCCGCGATGCGAAGGGCAATTTCTACTCCGCATACACGGCCGTCGTGCTTCTGTATTTTATCTCAGGACTTTGGCGAAGCGAGTGACAGACTTTTTAAATTGATAATTGAAAGTGAAAAATGGCAAATTGAAGGATCGCCTGCGGCGATATGATCCGAATTCTTTGCCATTTGCCATTTGCAATTATCTATTTACACCAAATCGTCCATACTGAACAATCCGCTCTTTTTGTCCGCGATAAATTCCGCGGCTCTTAAGCTTCCGTCGGCGAAAACGCTGCGGGACAAAGCACTGTGCGAAATCTCTATTATTTCATTGCCGCCGATGAACATGACGGAGTGGTCTCCGACAATATTCCCGCCGCGCACCGCGCTGATTCCGAGCTCGCGTCTGCCGCGCTTTTCGCGCCTTGCCGACCTGTCGAACACGTAATCGAAGCCGCCGTCCCTTGCCCCCGCCACAGCGTCCGCAAGCGCAAGCGCCGTGCCGCTCGGAGCATCGAGTTTCCTGTTGTGGTGCTTCTCTACGATCTCGACGTCGAAATCATCACCGAGGAACGCTTCTGATTCACGCACGAGTTTTTTGAGGAGCGCGATCCCTACCGACATATTCGCGGAACGGAACACAGGCACGCTCTTCGAAACTTCCTCCGCAAGCGCAATATCTTCTTTAGTGATCGCGGTGGTGCATATAACGAGCGGAAGACCTCTTTCCTGCGCAAATTCGAGAAGTGCTCTCGTCATCGAAAAGTGCGAAAAATCGATAATCACGTCGATAGCCGCATCGGACGGGACATCATTGAAATCCGCGTAAACAGGGAAGCCCGCAGGGATCTCTGCTTTCGCACCGAACGGGTCAACGCCGCAAACGATATCGAATAATTTTCCGCCGTCCGCAGCCTGTGCGTTCTTAGCCTTCGCCGCATCCGCAACAGCTCTGCCCATATGCCCGCAGGCGCCGGACAATAATATCTTCAGACTCATTTTACCGACTCCTCGAATGCCTTGATCGCAGCTTTAAGCAGCTCTCGGTTCTTTTCCTCCATCTCGCAGAGGGGAAGACGGCAGCCACCCACGCCGAAGCCCTTGATATTAAGCGCCTCTTTAACCGGAATGGGATTGACCTCGCAGAACAGCGCCTTCACGAGCCCGAGCGTTTTCGCCTGAAGATCCCACGAACCGTTGACGTCGCCGCTCTTATACTTCATGACCATATCGTGCATGATGCGCGGATAAACGTTCGAAACGACCGAAATCACGCCCTGTGCGCCTGCACCGAGCATGAGCGCCACCTGACCGTCCTCGCCGGACCAGATGTTAAGCTCGCTGCCGCACTTCGAACGAACCTCGGAAACCTGCGAAAGATTGCACTCCTTGATACCGTTTATGTTCGGTATGCGCGAAAGCTCTTTAAGCGTATCGGGGGCAATATTAACGCCTGTGCGCGACGGTACGTTGTACAGGATGATCGGCACGTCAACTGCCGCTGCGATCGCCGAATAGTGCTTTATAAGGCCCTTCTGGGTCGCTTTGTTGTAATAAGGCGTCACCTGAAGAAGCGCATCGGCACCGAGTTTCACAGCCTCGCGGCTGAGGTTCAGCCCGTGCGCCGTGTCGTTCGAACCGGTACCGGCAATGACCGGGATCCTGTGCGCGACCTTATTTATCGCGTATTCGATGACAGACAGGTGCTCTGCGTCAGGCATTGTGGAGGATTCACCGGTAGTGCCGCAGATGACGATCGCATCCGTGCCTCCGGCGATCTGGAATTCGATCAGTTCACCGAGTTTTTCAAAATTAACCTCAGAATTATCCCTGCCCTTGAAGGGAGTGACTATGGCGCAGCCGGCGCCTGTAAACACGGGTTTTTTCATAAGTATTTTCCTCCGTTCCGGCAGCAATCGTGCCGCATCAGTATATCGACCCTATCCGGTCAGTCCATATATCCCATATCCGTAAGCAGTTCGGCCATCAGCACACCGCCGCCGGCAGCGCCGCGGATCGTATTGTGCGACAGGCAAACGAACTTGATGTCGTACTGCGTATCCTCTCTGAGCCTGCCGATAGACACGCCCATTCCGTTCTCACGCATACGGTCAAGGCCAGTCTGAGGCCTGTTGTCCTCGTCAAAATATTTCAGGAACTGTTCAGGTGCGCTAGGCAGTTTTCTGAGCTGGGCTTCGCCCTTAAAGTTATTCCAGATGTCAATTATCTCTTCGAGCGGCGGCAGTTTTTTATCGAATGACGCGAATACCGCTCCCATATGTCCGTCCGATACGGGCACGCGTATGCACTGCGCCGTGAATGCGGGGGAGTCTGCCGGGACAATGATCCCGTTTTCGAGTTTTCCAAAGAGTTTGAGCGGCTCTTTCTCTGATTTTTCTTCTTCACCGCCGATGTACGGGATGACGTTATCGATCATCTCCGGCCAGCTTTTAAACGTCTTTCCCGCGCCTGAAATGGCCTGGTATGTGCATACGAGCACTTTGGAAAGGCCGAATTCGCGAAGGGGATGAAGAGCGGGAACGTAACTCTGAAGAGAGCAGTTGGATTTTACCGCGATGAAGCCGCGCTTCGTGCCGAGGCGCTTCCTCTGGAATTCAATAACCTTAGCATGCTCAGGGTTGATCTCAGGCACGATCATAGGTACGTCAGGCGTGAAACGGTTTGCGCTGTTGTTGGAAATAACGGGGCATTCAAGGCGCGCGTAACGCTCTTCGAGGGCTTTGATCTCGTCCTTTTTCATATCGACGGCGCAGAATACGAAATCGACTTCAGATGCGATCTTTTCGGCGTCGGTAACGGCGTCCATAACGGTTATGCCGGCGTATTTTTCGGGGATGGGGGAGGTCATCGACCACTTCGTCCCGACTGCTTCCGCATACGGTTTTCCTGCCGATCTCGCACTGGCGGCAAGGACCTTGACATTGAACCACGGGTGATCTTTGAGCAGAAGCATAAAGCGCTGTCCTACCATACCCGTTGCACCGATAATTCCGACATTGTAACTCTTTTTCATATTCGCTTTCTCCTTCGGTTTTCCGGCCCTCCGCTGCGTTTTAGCACACACGTCCGCCGGATAAAAAATCAGCCGCCCGTATGATGTGAGGCGGCGACAATGCTGAATAACTTAGTCATTTTTCTGACTGTCAACATAGCTCTCCACCGCACCTGCCACCGGCCTGTGCGCTGACAGTCCGGCCGGTATTCCCGGAGGGACCAGATCCGGCTCGCGGATGCTCCGGGTCTTCGGCGTCTCACCCTTTCACCGTACCTTTCATCGGCTTTCCGCAAGCCTCGGGCCGGATACTGATGATCGACGCGCCTCTACGCGTATATAATCATATCACAACGGTTTTATAATTGCAACTTGTATACTAAGAACTAAAAAAGGATGGCTATACGCAGCGGCAGTTATAGATCTGTGCGGAAAGAAGATAACAGGATTATCAATGGAATCGACAAGGACGGCGCATCTTACAATTAATGCGCTTGATGACGCTGCAGGACGGGCAGAAAACAATCGGATTTGTTGACATCAAGAAGCTTGTTATCTATAATGATAAACGGGATACAGACAAAATCGTGGCTTTAAGCACTCAAATAACAAGGGGACAGTTCATATTCGCTCGGGATCGATTTGAATAGATAATAAAACAGTGTCGTCGGAAAGAAGCCTTATGGAATACCGCATAATTCGCAGCAGGCGCAAAACGATAGCAATACAAGTGAAAAACGGGGAGGTCGTTGTCCGCGCGCCACTCTTCACGGCCGACAGAACGATAAGAAAATTCGTTGACGGCCACGCAGAATGGATCGGGAAAGCGCTCGAAAAATCGCGCAAACTTGCCGGGGAACGCGAACGTGCCATAGAAACGGACGGCGTGATCACGCATGACGAAATACGCGCTTTGGCAAAAAAAGCGGTATCGGTCATACCGGAACGCGTTGCTCATTTTGCGTCAATTTTGGGTGTGACGTACGGCCGCATTACGATCCGCATGCAGCGCTCGAAATGGGGGAGCTGCAGTGCGAAGGGCAATCTCAATTTCAACTGTCTTCTGATGCTTGCTCCGCCCGAAGTGCTTGACGGAGTGGTCGTGCACGAACTATGCCACCGCCTCGAAATGAACCATTCCGAGCGCTTTTACAGGCACGTTCTCAGCGTGCTTCCGGACTATTACGAGCGGCGCAAATGGCTTAAAAACAACGGTGATCTTCTTATGGCCCGCGCTTTTGCGGGGGAGGACAATGCCTGATTTTTTCGGCAGGCAAGTTGTAAAATTAAATGACGCAAAAGGATGACTCATCGAGTCAAAACTGGTAGAATTAAAGCGACCAAACCAAATTCGCCAGGAGGACAAGATGAGTCAAGAGGAGTATAACAAAAAATCGGCAAAAAAGAAACACC